>JAPOST010000170.1 GCA_026709535.1 Rhodospirillaceae bacterium | reverse complement strand
GTCTCTCGATAGACCCCATCAGAGTGGTACGGGGTATCCATTCCTCGCTAAATATTCTCTGTATGGCAATCGCTGTTTACTTCATTTTAAAGCCCTCTGCCTGATGGGCATGATTGTGCTGGACCTGGGCCTTCTGTCTGGTCTGCTGCCCCTTGAGCGGGCCCGGGGTTCTGTCGGTTCCGGTTGATGCGAGGGCCGGTGTTGGGGGGGTGCGGGTGATCCTGTTGGCGGCCTCGCGCAGGTTCTGCCCGATGGCCCGTCGGGCATGTGTCCTGGCCAGCCCGAAGAGACGCCTGATCGTGCCGAAGCATGGCGCGACCCGGAACCCGCGTTTCGCGATCAGTCTGTCGAAGCGCTTCCCGGAGGGTCGCAGGGATCGGTTGCGCACGGCATTCGATCAGGGGGCCGAACGCGGGACGGTCGGCAGGCCTCGTGTGAACCTTGTCGACAAGGCCTTGTACCCCAGCATGGAGGTCGACCCCTTCTTCACCCATCGCGCCTGCGGCGCCGCCGCTTCGGTCGCCTTCAGCTTCAGACCGTGCGCCAGACACGCCGCCCTTCACCAGCGCATTGCGAAACCGGCAGGGGGTCGTCTCGTCCGGAACCGAAGTCTGCAGGGCGAGGCCACCAAACAGCACGAAATCCAGCCACACCTTCAGCGCGCGCTCCCGGTGCGGGGCGCTCAGCCCGTGAACAGGAAGGGGATCGTAGCCCCGAGGCCCCAGGATCGGCAGCCCGTCAATCCTGTTCGGAACGTCGTCAGACCCGATCCGGGCCGATGCTTCCCGCAAAGACAGACCCATCAGACACTCCCGCAAAACCTGCCAAAACAATATCACGTTCAAAAGACAGAGCGAAAGCGCGCCAGCCAATTAGGCACAGGGCTTTTAAGTTTCAGTATCCTTAATGCATGTCTGGTTCACAAGGCGACCCCGGACATCAAGATGCGCCCCGGACAATTTTTTCTGCACCTCTCGTCTACGAGGCACCAGTTTCAGGTGACTGGAAAACAATCACCAGCGCTGGCCGAATGATAACGTCAAGGGAAGCGCTGGGTCATTAATGGGCCGAAAGGGTACGCCTCGCCCGGAAGCACAACCTACCGCCTTGGCGCTCAAGACGGACAGTATCGAGGTTTTCGTCGCTGTCATGACAGAACTGGTTTCAATAGGAAGGGTATTCTGAAGCAAGCGCAGGACTCGATAATCAAGAAGAACGCGCCGGCGACACGACCACGGTGGTGAAACGCGATGTCATTGGCAGCCTATTTTCTTCGCCGGCCCCAAAGTGCTCAGCGAGGAACGAACAAGCTAGCTGGAGCATGAGATCGCCGAAGTCTCCTGATCCGAGGCATGTATCACGTCGGTACCGTAAAGGACCGGTTCAGCAACCATTGACGCCGCGAGCCACCGATGAGGCGGCCAGCCAAGACGGTGGCGATCTCTCGAAACTCGAAAGGTCTGCTCGCTCCCATGCTCGCCCAAGCAGCTAAACCGTCTGTCGCGTCTGCGACGCTCGACCTCCGGTCGCCGCCTTTTCAGCCGTCCAAGCATCAAGCTCGCTGTGAGCAGTTTCCTTCGCCACCGCTATGTAGTCGGCATGTTCCACCGAGAGTTCGTGTGTCAGTTCAAGACGATAACCGTTCGGATCGAAGAAATAGATGGAAATAACGAACTTGTGGTCAGTCGGACCAATCACGTCAATTCCGTGTGCTTCCAGCCGCGCCTTCGCCTGCATGACATCGTTGACTGAATCCAGATGGAGCGCCATGTGATTGGTCCAAGATGGCGTGTTCGCGGAGAGATCCGGCGCCTGACCATCCCCTAGGTCAAAGAACGCCATCGAAGATCCGTCGGGCATGGCGAAGAAGATATGGACATACGGGTCGCATACACCAGTCGACGGCACGGTATCGGCCCGGATAACGTGGATCAATGGCAAGTCCAGAATATCTTCGTAGAAATGGCGAGTTTCTTCGGCATCACGGCACTTGTAAGCCCAGTGGTGCAACCGCTGGATTTGTGGCATGCCCGGCATATTCTTGATCATGGCAATCTCCTTTCGCCCAGTGTGATTATGACTGAACTCAGCGCCCAAAGCCACGATCAAGAGGAGCTTTGCGGCGCGGGTTGGCGTGACGTGGTTGGCCGCGTATGTGAGTCTGTGATGAACTGAGAAGGAAGCCTGGCACATGCGGATGTATCGGACCGAGATCAAAGTCGAGTGGGCGCACTGCGACGCCGCAGGCATCGTCTTCTATCCCCATTTCTACACATGGTTCGATCAGGCTACTGAGCGGCTGTTCTCCGCAAATGCCCTCTCCTACAAGGAGTTGGAGCAGGATTTCAACACGGCGGGCATGCCCCTGCTAGAGACCGGCGCCAGATACGAAAACGCCAGCCGCCTCGGTGATCAGCTGACCATGGAGACCGAGGTCAGCGAATGGGCAGGCAAGATCTTCACAGTATCACATACGCTTACTCATGCCGACCGTCGCCTTGCGCTGAAAGGATTCGAACGCCGTATCTGGGTTACACGGGACCCAGAACACCCGGCAGGGATCCGCTCCATCCCGGTTCCGGAAGAGATCAAGGCCCGGTTCAAGGACTGATTGTTCTTAAGCGCTTCCGACTCGCTGGGGCAGTTGACGAACAGCCACCAGCAAATTTTCCAATTCAGAATCAGGTTCGTCGACCTGTCTGAGATGATCAACCACATTCTGCAAGTAGTCGGCACAAGTCCCGTGACGGCCGCACGCGCCAGCGATGACATAGGCGCGTTGCTCGTCGCTCAGTGACGGGCAGAACTGCGGATGCGATGGGTCGGCGACGAATGTCATGGCTGGAAAGGTCGAGGGCTTATCGTCCAGCGTTTCCAAGGTGACCCAAGTCGGTTGGTAGACACCGGAATACATCTCACGAGTCCAAAGCGCTTTCAGATCACTTGCTTCGCGTGCCTTATCGACCTTCATGGCGACACCTTGGCAACGTGTTCCGGATTTTTTCTCCAGAGCCAAACCCAAGCCCGGACGCTCCGGCGTCCCGCGCGCCACCATGGTCCAGAAGCAGAAGGATCGGTGATAGCCGAACAGGGTGGCATGTCTGGTTTCTGCTGGCTCAAACGCCGGATTCCAGATCAGCGATCCGTAGGCAAAGACCCAGAATGGCCCGATTGGTCTTTGCGCCAGAATAGCCAGCAGGCTGGCGTTTCTTTCGGCCTTATTGAGCACCGGGATATTGCAAGTCGGCCACGGAATATCGGGATCAGGCACGCTTTTTCTGCTCCGATGTTGGCGCACTACATCAGGCCCATCATGCCCAAACAGGAGCGCAAAATTGGGCTATCGGGATCACCAAAGCCAAACGCAAGGTCGAAATGATTGGCACCTCTGACAGGCACGGCTTCCACTTCGTAATCCATCGACCAAAGAGTCTCGGCGCAATGACGGGACTGGCGGCGGAACTCCTGCAGTTCGCCCTCACCCCAGAACAGCGAAAGAGGCGGCAGACGATCAGGGATATTATGCAGGAAACTCAGCCGACGTGCGGCCGTGCGATCCAGTCGCACATAGTCGTTTCTGGCGGAAAGGCGCACCGGCTCCAGGTCGTACATGCCACTGACCAGAACAGCACCCTTGATTATGTCTTCCGGTAGACCTTCGTCCGCGCGCCACCCGTCCTGGATCAGGCAACTGCCGACATGTCCACCAGATGAATGCCCACTAACAAATAGACGATTTGGATCGCCACCGAAAGACGACGCATTCCGCCAAAGCCACGCCAAGGCTGCCCGGTTCTGTTGGACCTGTTCGTCCAAACTCACGCTTGGCAACAGATCGAAACCTGCGGCGACCCAAATGGCCTCGGCCGAATTAAAACGTACGGCCGGGAAACTGAAACTATCTGGCGACAGCGTCTTCCATGCCCCGCCGTGGATGAACATCATGATTGGAGCTGGACCGCCGCTGGCAACCGGGAAAATATCCAGTTTCTCGTTCGCACCATCACCGTACGAAACAGAAAGTCTGCAGTTGAGCATTTCGCGAACCCCAGCGCTCTGCGCTAGCCACTGGTAACGGTACTCGTCGATGTCTGACACCAAGGTAGATTGATCATACTGGGCATCCAATTCAGCTTGGGTATAATCCAGATAGACTGGAATGTTGTCATTCGGGTCGGGATCGGATGGCATGACGTCTCAATAAGCTGGTGCAGGGGTTTGGCGAGACCTTATGGCATCTTCGCAAGCTGTCGATTTTTCCAGATTGATCAGATGGTCAGCGTCCGGAATCATCGTAAAGCGGAATCTGGTGACACGGCGCTTCAGTTCTTTTCCGATGCTCAGACCAGTCAGGAGGGTCGTTCTCGCCATAGACCAAGAGTGTCGGGAACTCGATATTGAGCAGGTTTTCTGTCTAATTAGACTACGCCACAGCAAGGATGGTATTTGTATAGCTGTCCTTTTGCAATGCTGCGACACTGGCCACCAATCGCTGCTTCTGGTCTTGAGGGGCATCCGGACCGAGCAAGGAAGCCGCGACGACCGGCGCAACGACCTGTCCTCTTCCGCTAGCGGTTTCAGACGAAGGGTCAGGAAGTCTTCCCGTGCTTCGAGCGAAAGGCTCAATAAGCTGGCGAGGGTCGCCATCAGGATAAGCGGCGCAACGCACTCCCGATAGAGCGCCACAAGCTTCTGAGTGATCCACCATCCCACAGACAAGCCGCACACATGGGCCCTCTCGGCCACATAGTGATCCAGAATCCGAACCGGCGGCGGCACTCCCGAAATTCACGATTACGATGCTCTACCATCAGGCGCCACGCTGGATCGCGCAACACCTTCCTGCCGGGCTCGGGCGGCAGCAACAACACGGTTGGAATCGATCTCGCCGTTGGCGGATAGCAGGACAGCGACCGGGCGAGTCGGCTCGAACTTGGCCAAGATGATGTTCAGGATCACCATGATTGGCACGCACAGGAACATCCCGATGATACCCCAGATACTGCCCCAGAGGATCAGGGACATGATGATGACCAGCGAACTTAGGTTCAGCGACCGTCCCATCATCCGCGGCTCGACAAAGTTGTTGATGATTGTCGGTATCGCAATCAGGACGGCAATGACGCTGATAATCAACGGCACACTGCTGAACTGAACGATCATGAACATAGCCGGAAAAAAGACGCCGATGATCGCGCCAATGGTTGGGATGTAGTTGAACAAGAAGAACAGGACGGCCCAGAACTCGGCAAAGTCCACGCCGGCCAGTTTCATCGCGACATAACAGAGTACGGCCACCAACGCGGATAGCCCCGTCTTGATGCGCATATAGGTATTGATGTCCTCGCCGATCTCGCGGATCGTCGAACGAAGGGTTTCGCGGTGACTGTCTGTCGTAGCGAGCGCGTTCAACTTGCGCCCGAAAGTCCAAGTTTCCAGCAACAGAAACAGCACGTAGACGATGATCAGTCCCATGTCTTGGGCCAAGCCGCCGACGGCCGCCGCGATGGGAGAGAAATAACGCCTAGCGTCCAGATTGGCTATGAACTCCTTCAGAGGATTCTCGCCTTCATAACCGACTATCTCAAGAGCATCGCCGATGATGACGTTGATCCGATCCTGATACTTCTGCATCGTCGCGATCACCTCGTTTACGCTGGAGTTGATCAGCACCACGATCAACGTGACAGCAATCACTGTTGTGGCGATAGCAAGGATCATGGCAATGACGTCAGGAACCGGGGCTTTTATGTATTTCTGGCTCTGTTTGAATGATTCCTTCAACGCGATCATCACGTACCAGATCGCAATGGCGACCACGAAAGGCACCAGAAAATCGCGACCAACAATGAGAATGTAGAAGAACAGCGCGACCAGTCCGAAGGCCGAGGCAATCGTCAGGAACCGAATGGAGCCCAAGGGGCTAGCCATTGGCGTATGAGCCGACATCGGGCCTTCAGCCCTATGCGAGTCTTGTGTCAGCGATGCGCCTTCCGACGTTTTGTCCTCCGTCATCTGCTCTCTGCCGTCAGCGCCATATTCATTGTACCATCTTGCCGCGCTTTGAGTGCAAAGCCAAGAAGATCGATAATCAACCGCGCGGCCAGTTGAGTAGTAATTGAAGTTGGATCATAGTCTGGCGCCACTTCGACGATGTCCATACCGATGATCTCGGCGCGACTGGCAATACCTTCCAGTAGTTCCGTAGTCTCGTCATATAGCAGACCGCCCGGTGAAGGAGTGCCGGTACCGGGAGCAATCGAAGTATCCATGCCATCAATGTCGATCGTGACGTAGTAGCGATCCGCATCGGGCAGGCTGGCAACAACGGCCTCAACCCCGCGTGCGCGGATGTCTCGTGGCGACAGGATCAGGTTTCCGGCGGCGCGCGCATCAGCGAAGTCGGATCGTGAACTGCTGCCGAGGCCACGTATACCGAGTTGTGCGGCGCCGGAAACATGAGACATCTCGGACGCGCGGCGCATTGGACTGCCTTGGCCGTATCGTTGCCCGCCCTTACTGTCGACGAAATCAAGGTGAGCATCAATTTGAATAACTGCAAACGGGCCACGCGGCGCCAGCGCCTCCAGAACCGGAACAGTGATGCAGTGATCACCGCCCAAGGTAACCGGCATCGCGCCTGCTTCGACAATGCGTCGGATGCCGGACCGAATACTTTTCAAATTTTGGGTTAGATCGCCATGCACCAGATCCGCATCGCCAGCATCTACAATCCGCCAAGGTGGTCCCAGAAAAGTCTCGTCGCGTTCTGGATCATAGACGCCATCCAGGCCAATCGGAAACAGCATAGACGAATCGCGAATTCCCCGCGGCCCGAACCGTGCGCCTGGCCGATACTGGGTGGTGATATCCACCGGTGCGCCGAATATCACCACGTTTGCATCAATCGGATCTTCCGGACCGATAATAGGAAATCTGCAAAACGACGGAATGCCCGTGAACGGCAGGTTAAGGCGGGGCGATTGAGATATCATCCTGTCAGCATGCTGGCGTACCCAGATCCGATCAAGCGCTGGTCAAGTATGAATCTTGGTTGACATTTCGACGATAGGCACCGAACAATATCTTTGTAAAGAGCGGGGAACTGCCAGACATCAAGAAGCTTCAAAGGAGAGTCATGACTGTTAGATTACGACATGTAATTCTGGCCCTAGCGCTTGCAGCCACTTCCATGCCCGCGCAAGCCCAGACGAAACTGCTGTTCTGCAGTTTCTTGACGCCGAAACATGTAATCAATCATGGCATCTTGGTACCGTGGACCAAAGCCATCGTGAAAGCTACCGACGGGCGCGTGCAAATCCGCTTGGTGCAGGCCTGCCGTATGGCACCGCCGCCATTGCAGATGGTAATGGTGCAAAAGGGTACGACCGATGGTGCGTTTGTCTTCAACGCGTTCCTGCGCAAGCTGGTGCCGTCCACGCAAATCAGCATTCACCCCCAGATGGCGGAGACCGGCGTGGGCCGCGCCATGGCGATGTGGGCGATGTACCAGAAATTCTTCAAGGACAAGGCTGACTACAAGGGTTTGGAGATGGTTGGCTATTTTGGCGCGCCGGATGGTGCCTGGTTCTCCATGTCCGATAAGCCACTGACTTCAATGGCTTCCTTGAAGACCATCAAGACCTGGACACTGCCGTCAATTCCCGCACAGGCTCTGAAATTGTCGGGCGCCAATATCGTTCCCGGCCCGGCAGTGCGGATTTATCCGATCGTCTCCAAAGGCGTGGTCGATGCCTTTGTAGGCTTGACTTATGATGATTTATTAGCCTTCAAGATCGACAAGTTTGCCAAATCCGCGACGACCATCCCGGGCGGCTGGTTCGGCGCAAGCTTCTCGGTATTCTGGAACAAGAAAAAGTGGGACACCATCGACCCGAGGGATCAGAAAGCCATCTGGAGCCTGTCCGGCGAAGCGCTGGCCAAACGTAGTATTGAGTGGGATAAAACCAAGGAAGCCGCACGCAAGAAATTCGTGAAAACGCGCACGATCCATGCGATGCCAACAACTGAAATGATCAAGTTCCGAAAGGCTTGGTCTCCACTCTATTCCGATTGGATCAAGACGATCAATGCCATGGGCGTCGATGGCGAAGCTGCCATGACCTATTTTAAGGAAGTTTCGGCGAAGTATGACGCAGAAACCAGGGCAACGCTGGGCAACTAGCAAACCTGCTGATTACGCCCCTGTTCAGGACTACTTTTCCGGTTGCTCCGATTTCTCGCTTTAGCCAGTGCTCTGAAGCCGAAGGGGTATCTTATACTGGTACATTTGCCTCCGGAGCAGCCTTCTGTATAAGGAGCGATGGAACGTTGGGACAATCTGCTGTTGCAACATGTCATACCTTTGGGAGGTTTTCTAATGACCTTTAAACAGACGACTCGGAGCTTGGTACTCGCTGGCGTCGCCGCTGCCCTTTTCGCCGGCCCCGCGATGGCCGAAGGAGCAAAGATCGGCTTCCTTGGCGGGATCACCGGCCCAATTCAGGGTGCCGTGCCACCGATTATCGATGCGGCTCGCTTGGCTGTAAAACACGTCAACGAGCAAGGTGGCTTGCTAGGCGGCAAGCTCAGCTTTGCTCTCGCCGACTCAAAATGCGACCCGCAATCCTCGGTTGCGGCAGCCAACAAGCTGGTGAATGTTGAAAATGTCGCCGGTATCATCGGCGCGTTGTGCTCCGGTGCCACGATCGGCGCCGCCAATGCCGCCGCCGTTCCGGCAGGCGTTGTCATGATATCTCCAGCCTCGACCTCGCCAGCCATCACCGAGCTAAAGGACAAGGACTTTGTTTTCCGTGTTGCGCCGTCGGACAGCTTCCAAGGCAAAGTGTTGGCTCGCGTTGTTCTGGCTCGCGGCATCAAGAAAGTTGCAATGACCTATGTGAAAAATGATTACGGCAAAGGCTTGGCCGACAATTTCCGCACTGAGTTTACCAAAGGTGGCGGCCAGATTGCCGGCGATCAGGCTCACGAAGACAAAAAGAGTTCGTACCGTTCCGAGCTCGCCACGCTCAAGAAAGGCGGCGCACAGCATCTTGTGCTGATAGCCTATCCCCAATCCTCGGCTCCGGTGATTATCCGACAGTCGCTGGAAGGAGGTTTGTTCAGCAAGTTCATCGGCCCGGAAGCGATTTATGACGAAAAAATGTGGAAGACCCTCGGGATCAAGAATATCGAGGGTCTGATCTATACGCGCCCTGCAGCGCAGGCCGGCCCCTCACTCGACGCCTATAACAGAGCAATGAAAGCAGCCTATCCGAAGAGCCACGGCAAGCTGTTCACCGCGCAGACCTATGATGCGACCTTCATGCTGGCGCTAGCCATTGCGAAGGCCGGATCAAGCGACCGTACAAAGGTTCGTGACGCCCTGCGCTCTATCTCCAGCGGCAAGGGCATGAAGATCTTGCCTGGTCAATGGAAGGAAGCCATAGCCGCGATCAAGGCTGGCAAGGAAGTCGATTATGCTGGCGCCACCGGTGATCTCGACTTTGATTCCGCTGGCGACATTGCCGGTTCCTATAACCAATGGCAGATAAAGGAAGGCAAGGCCGTCAATCTGGGCGTAGCACGGTAAGAGTTCTGTTCTCATCTGAAGAAAGCCTCGGTTTGCAAGAATCGGGGCTTTTTTCATCGGGTATTCCGATATCAAACGGGAGAGGCGTCCATCCCATCCCACCATCGTGGGCATCAATCTCCCGACAGAGGAACACAGCCCGAGGCATCACGAGACCGCAGGAACGAACTTTTAAACATGCAACGCTGTAGCTCAAGTCCGAGTGACCCTCCTCATTCAATAATCATAAGTACCTTAGCCTAAGCGCTGGTCAGTGACAGTCTTGCGACTGGGGCCTCCTTGATCGGTAGATGTATCAGACCGGCAAAAACCCCGAGCGCAGCGCCAATCCACCAGACTATTTCGTAACTGCCGGTAGCGTCGCGAAGCTCGCCGCCTAGCACCACCCCCAAGAAAGCACCAAGCTGATGGCCGAAGAACACGAGACCGAATAGGCCAGCCATGTAACGCATACCGAAAAACTGGGCCACCAACCCGGTTGTCAACGGTACCGTCGACAACCACAGCACGCCCAGAGCTGCGGAGAAGACAATTACTGACCAACTGGATAGCGGCACTATGATAAAAGCGGCAATTGCCGCGGCTCGCAGGAAGTAGATCATCGAAAGGGTCGAACGCTTGCTATATTTGTCGCCCAGCCAGCCAGCACCAAAGGTGCCGATGATATTCGTCGCTCCGACAATAGCCAGCGATGCACCGCCCAGCCACAGAGGTAGAGCGTTATCTTGGATGTATTTCGGCAAATGGGTCTGAATGAACGCGACATGGAACCCGCACACGAAAAAGCCCAAGAACAGCAAAATATAGCTGCGATGACCGAAGGCTTCCGCAAAAGCCTGACGCACGGTCTGGTCGGGCTGCCCAACTTCAGGCTCGCCCTTGCCGGTCACCGCCAGCGCCAACGGTACGATCAGCAATGTGATGCCGGCCATGCCGTACAACGCAATCTCCCAGCCATAGTTACCAATCAGAAAACTGGCCACAGGCACTAGGACAAGCTGCCCTACGGAGCCGGATGCCACGCCAACGCCGAACGCCAGCGAGCGTTTTTCCGGTTTGACTTTGCGTCCGAATGTGGCGGTGACGATGGAAAAAGAGGCGAATGCCACTCCGACGCCGACCATGATGCCGGCCGTGATGTGCATCAACATGGGCGCATCGGAATGCGGCATCAGCGCAAGGCCAGCAGCATATAGAACCGCACCAATGACTAGCGACTTGCCGGCACCATACTTGTCTGCAAACGTTCCAGCAAACGGTGACACAGCGCCCCAGATAAGATTCTGAATGGCAATAGACCAACTCAGAATGGCAGTCTGGTTGTCGAAGAATGACACGCTGATATCGTTCAGATACAATCCCATCCCTGCACGCGAGCCGAAGCTGATCGCGCCGATCAGGCATCCACAAGTGATGAGAGCCCAAAAGGGGACAATGAGGGTGTTTGAACGACTCATGAGGCGCAGATTCTTGAGTGGCTGATTTGGCACAACATAAGCCCTGATTGTCAGCAGACAATCAGGGCCTGCGGAGTCGGCAGTCTCGTACTGCCTACATTAAAGGTTTTAATGAGCCATTCTCGCCAAACAAGACAAAGTGCGGTTTGGGCTCTCAAAATGCCGATAAGGGCTGTCGCAAGCCCGCCCACTCCAGCGCATGCATAGTCAATCTTTGAGTTTCTGCTTCTTACCGCAACCATCGCAATTGAAAGGCAACCATTACGGCACGGCTCATCGGTCTCGACATCGAAATTCGGGGTACTAAGTCTTCTGTACCTTCCTAACTGACCTTGAGACGTCAACACCCGGCTCGTTGGGAGAATAGCCCCATCGGCGGGCGATATAAAAAGACGCTTGCAACTCGATTCGACACTTGTCGGGATAGCATCTTTCCAAGGGCGAAGTCTCCCATAGGCGCTATCGCGTCAAGGCTAGATAGAGCGTCTTGGAGATTTGCGGCCTTCGCCTACGTGTCGACTCAGCCGAGGTTCTGGAGATATGGTTCCCGTCGACAATTAGTTGGCGAAGAGGCCGTGAAGGGTGAACAACTCGCATATGTTGATCCAGCATGACCGTGAAATCATGCTGGGAGGCTGGCGCTCTCGCCGTCCTATGCTGGCAGCACCCCCGGTTTCACCGCAGCATGCGCGTTTCCTCAAATCCGGCCAGACCCCTATCCGGGAGCAGTCTCATTTTTAGTTATACTGTATACATAATTGACTTGGCTGACATATTTGGCGGAAATATCCGGCTGCTATGCTGCTAACATAATGGAGAAGATCGCAGGCATGATGAGCCCAGACCGAAAAATTATTCTGAAAAACAGCTGGCTCCGAGCATCCTGAATAGATCGGCGAGCGGGAGGTGAACACGGGGTAGCCAACAATTTTCAAATGCGAGAGCCGCATCATGTTAACCAATTCCCGATTTTATATTGACGGAAGAAGTTGATGTATACAAAATCCAACCCATGCCTGATGAAGCCTTACAACGATCACTATCCTTGCGACAGCAGGTGTACGAACGCTTGCGCACAGACCTGCGTACGGGCGAGTATGAGCCCTCCCAGCGCCTGACCGAGATTGGTATTGCAGACACGCTTGGAGTCTCTCGCACTCCAGTGCGAGAAGCGCTAGGCATGCTCAGTCATGACGGACTACTTCTGCAGTTACCAAAAGGTGGTTTCCGCGTGCCGGAAATCCAGGTTGAAGATCTGAACGATATCTTCGAACTGCGCTATCTTCTTGAACCATATGCTGCCGGTCTCGCTGCACGGAACGCCTACCATGATGGCGTATCCGGAATTCACGCGGCGATCCAGTCCGAAAAGCGAAATTTGACAGACCACAAGTACATGAACTTTATCAAAGCGAGTGATAACTTCCGTCGTCGCCTTTTCGAGATGGCCGGCAACAAACGACTGTTAACCGCAATCTTTCAGGTCGAGGCGCAAGTCCAGTCTAACCGAACCGAGATTCGTGACGACTGGAGTAATCGGACGGCCATCATCGCCGAACAAGAACGTATTCTGGAAGCCGTATGCGTGCGCAACGCCGAGAATGCCGCTAGAGCCATGCGCGCGCATCTGACAACCATCAAAAATATGCTGATGACCGGGGTCCAGCATCAAGCTGACAGTTCACCTTCTGCGTAGCACTAAAGCTCAACCTTCGGCTTCAAGATGGCATCGGATCCATCATCAGCAACACGACCTCGAGCGGAACAGATCTTCTTCGAAGATCCAGCCATCGACCGGCTGTTCGGAGTCATCATGGCCTTGGCTACCGAGACCTATGTCCTGAAAGACCGACTCGCCGCGCTGGAATGGGCTCTGAGTGAGCAGAATCTGCTTGATGTGGCTGCGCTTGCGGCAGAGCCTTCGCCAGAAGAAACAGCAGCGTTGACCGCAGACCGGGACGCATTCGTTGCCCATCTGCTGGACAGCCTGCTGGGCTTGGAGGTCTCGCAAAGCACCGCTGGCTCTCCGGGAACCTGAAAAGTAGCCAGCCAAAAGGAATAGGAAAGACTGATGATTCTGCTATGCTGACAGAATGAGCAACATCCCCCTTGCGTCTTTCGATGGCCGCAGCTTCGCTGCTGCGCAATCCTTCCTCCTCGGTGCTAAAACCTGGTGGACCAGACGACTGTATCCGGCGGTGTATAGCGACTGGCAGAATCGGGTGGGGAAGCTTCCAGCGGAGCCGACAACGGCCGCAGAGGCCGAAGAGATATTGATGCAAGACGACCGCTACGTCTGGTTTGCTTGGTTGGAACGGCATCTTCAGCGCATGAAGTATTCTGGCCGGTATGGTCTGCAACCTTGGCATGAGCTGCAGCGCGCGGACATCGAAGCGGCTTATGATCCAGCGGATTTGCCGGAAGGCATCCTGAACCTTAATCCAAATATCAACATGCCGTCGGCCTATACGGATATTGATATTCATCAACACCCTGGCGGTATCTGGCAGGATTCGATTGCAGGGATCGTATATGAACGGGGCGCGCGAACGACGACGCCACTTGCCGGAAATCAGCATCAGGATTTACATGACCGACTGGTCATGTGGATAGAGCGCCACGGCGGGCTGCCGGAGGCCATGGTGGACCTCGGCTGCGGCTTCGGCAAGAGTACGCGTCCATTCTATCAAGCATGGCGCGAAACCCAAGTTGTTGGGGTGGATATCGCTGCACCTTGTCTGACGGTCGCCGCTCATAACGCTGCCAGTGCACAGGCTTGTAACGTTCGGTTCCTCCAAGCCAAAGCAGAAGCGACGGGTTTGCCGGATCAGTCAGCCGACCTGGTTACCAGTACAATGCTGCTGCATGAAATGCCGCCATCGACGATCAAGGCGACCTTCCACGAGTCGCGACGCCTGATGAAACCGGGCGGTCGAATGGTACATTTGGATTTCTGGTTGTTACCCGATTTACTCCGCCGTGCAATCCACTACGGCCACGCTCGGCGTAACAACGAGCCGTGGATGGAGCCCTGGGCCGAGACCGATCCAGTCGCCATAATGGAAACAGTCGGCTTTACCAATATTCGGATCGAAGCATTTGAAGAAGCGGATGGGATCATGGACAGCGGATACGATGCGTGGCGCTTCCCATGGACCATCTTGGCTGCGGATGCAGCCTGATGATTGGAAGTCGCCCCCGTAGGCTGACATCATAGCGGTTAGACATCGCTTACCGGAGCGGTGATGACGACTTGGACTCCCAAGCGGAAAAGATGACATGCATCGTTGTGATACAGGCAAGTAGGTCTTGTTTGATCAATGGTTTCTATGTGATGATTTGTGAAACGTGTTTGAGAAGGAAGGTGCCCAACATGTGGAATTCCAAAAATATCAAGGCGACCCTGGCTGCTACGGGGTCGGTCGTTATCCTGTCCGCCAGCGCAGGTCAGACAAATGCCGAAGTCAAAGTCAACATGGTATATCCGTTCCCAGACTTCCTGATTTACACGAAGAACTGCAAGGAGCTTGTCGGCAAGATCAACACTGCCGCCAAGGGAAAACTGTCCATCAACGTCCTACCTTTCAACTCTATCAAGATGTTCCAACAGCCAGTTGCGGTTCGAAAGGGACGGGTCGATCTGGTCTGCACACCTTACGCCTTTTTCGCACGAGCCGTACCTGAGAACGAAGCGGTGTCTACGTCCAATTCCTCACCCCAGCAAGTCCGCGCCAATGGTGGCTTGGCGATGCTGGACAACATCCAGCAGAAACATTTCGGCGTCAAAAATCTGGGCTGGACGGCAGCCGGCACGCGATTCCGCATCTACATGAAAGATGCTCCGAAGTTCAAGACCGACGGTATGTTGGACCTGACGGATATAAAGCTTCGCGACAACCCGATCTATGGAGCATTCTTTCGGGCAATGAATGCTACCACTCATCCGTTACCATCGACACAAGTGTATTCGTCGCTTGAGAAAGGTGTCGTAAACGCAAGCGCTTGGGCGACGCTGGGCCTCAAAGGCCTGAAATGGGATCAGTTTCTGCGCCATGCCGTGGAGCCGGAATTCTACCAAACCGACATCGGCTGGTTCATGAACCTCAAGAAGTGGAGCAGCCTGGACGCCGCGACACAGAAGGTCATTCAGGATACCGTCATCGCGCACGAAATTTCAGTACAGGAGAAATTGAAGAACTTAGCCGCGAAAGAGCGGGCCACACTGATCAAAGAAGGAATGAAGTTCCACTCGGTACCAGCCGCCGCCGCCTACTCAAAACTTGCAGTCGATTCTGCTTATATGCGGATGACGGAACGGCTGAAGAAAGCAGGTCGATCAACAGACCATGTAGCCAAATTACGGCAACTTTGGCAGAAACAGTAGTCATTGCTCGATTGACCCCGCTCCATCACTCAATGGAGCGGGGTTTCTTCATCCGTAGATCAGACCCGCCGTATGGCGCTCTTGCGTGCGATTGACAAGGTTTGGGCAGCCTTGCTCTGGCTGATGATGGCGGCTGCCTCCGTCTATATCGGCTTCATCATGCTGGCGATCCTCTATATGACGATCTGTCGAACCTTCGGATGGGCATATCATCAGATCGTTAATACATGGATTGAATACGGATTCGTCTATATCTTGTTTCTCGGTTCGCCTTGGCTGGTGCGCACCAAAGGGCATGTCTACATTGAAATGCTGACAGCGGCTGTACCGCCTTCGACGCGCAATATCATTTCGCGAGTCATCACGGCAATCAGTGCCGCCATCTGCCTAGTCTGGTTCTGGTATACCTTTGGCAGTTTTCTGGAACATGCCGAAGACTCCATGGCTTACGATGAATCCCGGGCGGAAATGGGATATCGCAGCTGGGTGTGGAGTATCGCATTACCAACAGGTTTCCTGTTCATGGCAATTGAATTCCTGCGCTTCGTTTTCGGCCGCGAGATCATGCACAGTGGTACTGCCGGCGTCGCCAATGAACGTGCAGAACTGGAGGAAACGAAACGCGGTCTTACAGCAGGATCTCGCTAGATGGAATGGTATTGGATCCTACTGGCGCTGTTCGGATCCATCCTGCTGTTGATGTTCTCCGGTTTTCCGGTTGGCATCGCCTTCATCACCGTAAACACCGTTGCCGCATTTTTCCTGTTCGGCACCTTCGGCGATTTTGACAACAAGGCACAAATGTCGATCGGCCAACTGGTCGACAACGCTTTCGGCAACATGGCGATCTTTGCAATCGTACCAATACCCATGTTCCTGCTGATGGGTGAGTTGTTCTTCCATACCGGCCTCGCCAACCGGATGTTCAATGCCGTCGAGCGGTTGATGGGCCGGGTGCCCGCTCGATTGTCTTATGTCACCATTGCAGGCGGGACAGCCTTTGCGACATTGTCAGGTTCATCCATGGGCTCAACCGCGTTGCTGGGCACACTGATGGTCCCGGAGATGTCAAAACGGGGTTACAAGAAAAGCATGTCGATCGGGCCGATCCTGGGGACGGGAGGCCTGGCCATGCTCATCCCACCGTCAGCGCTCGCCGTTCTCCTCGGCACGCTGGCGGAGCTTGATATCGGCAAGCTGCTGATCGCGGGAATCATTCCGGGTCTGATGCTGGCCGTATTCTACGCCATCCTGATCTTTCTCCGTGCGACATTCGACCCCGAGGCGGCACCAGCCTACGATGTCGACTATGTCCCATTTGGCCAGCGGTTTATCCTCTTCCTGCTGGACATCATGCCGATGGTCTCGATCATCGGTTTCGTCATCGGTCTGATCATGGGCGGTGTTGCGACGCCATCGGAAGCAGCCGCGTATGGCTGTGTGGGTGTTGTCCTGTTGGTGCTTGGCTATCTTTTTTTGGTCCCGCTGCTGCACGGCAACATTCAGGCTGCTTTGGATTTCTGGCCTTCTTTTGGCCGAGCTGTGTGGAAGTCGCTGTGGGGCGCAGGCCGTGTGACCGTTATTGCGTTGATGATCTTGTTCGGATCCTCGCTGTTCTCCAACGTCCTCGCAGGCTCCGGCGCGAGCCAAGCATTGATCAATTGGGTAGCAAGCTTCAACGTCTCGCCCTACCTCATGCTGTTAATGATGTTTGGCATCTTGTTACTGCTGGGCATGTTCATGGATCAGCTGGCCATGATGCTTCTGACTGTGCCGATTTTTTTCCCCATCGTGACAGATCTGGATTTCAGCCTCCCCATCGACATGAAGCTGATCTGGTTTGCGGTGATCATGTTGCTGGCGATGGAGATCAGTTTTACGACACCTCCCTTCGGGCTGCTACTGTTCGTCATGCAGGGTGTTGCCCCCCCGGGCACCAAATTCAGCGAGATTTGCTTAGCCGCGCTACCATTCATGGGATGCGCCTTGCTGTTGACCTTCTTGATCGTGATCTTTCCGGACCTGGCGTTATGGTTGCCTTGGCTGGCAGGATAACGATGCTCTCTAACCGAATATCCTAAAGTCCCACACAGGTCGATTTTCAGTTTCCATCCTAGTGTTCTGTCTGTTTAATTGGTTTAGTAGCCCTGTTGACCGCGGCGATGATT
>JAPOST010000119.1 GCA_026709535.1 Rhodospirillaceae bacterium | reverse complement strand
TTCGAAATCGTTGCCGTTGATGACATCGTGCTCCACACCAGTTTCACGGAAGTAGGGCACGCCGGTTTTCAAATCTGCGGTCGTCCGTTGGCCGCGGCTCAGATCGATTTCCAACTTCCCATCGAACAGTGGCACAACGAAGTCATGCTCGTGCCGGTCCCAACCGGTGTTGTCTCCGCGCTTCTTGAAGCGCCACTCGGTCACGCGGACGCGGGTGTTGTCGATCAGAATGGTGCCGGTCGCCGTGCCGACGTTTTATATGGTCTTGTTTTCCAAGCACATGGATTTGATCCTTCAGATCATGCGCTCTCGGCCCTTCCAGTACTCGGCCCGAATGATGTTTTTCTGGACCTTGCCGATGGCGGTTCGTGGCAGTGCCTTTACGAACTTGATGAAACGCGGCCGTTTGTAGTGCGGAATCTGCTGCTCTACAAAGGCGATCAATGTTGCTTCGTCGGGAATTCCTTCGGTCTTGACGACATGGGCCGCAGGTACTTCGCCCCACTTGTCGTGCGGCACCCCGAATACGGCGCATTCATGAACCGCCGGATGCTGATACAGCGCCCGCTCAACCTCGGCCGGAAAGATGTTCTCCCCGCCGGAAATGATGATGTCCTTCAATCGGTCGATCAGGTGCAGAAATCCGTCCTCGTCGATTCGCCCGATGTCACCGGATTTCAGCCATGCGTCGCCAACATATAGCGCTTGAGTGCCCGCCTCGTCGCCGATATAGCCGATCAGCGTATGACTGCCCCGAGTCGCGACTTCACCGGCTTCTCCCTGCAGCATTGGCGTGCCGTCGCGATCGAGAATTGCCATCTCCACGCACGGGCGCCCGGCGCTGTCAGGTTTCTTGTCCGCGAACGTCGCTGGTCGATAGGCCAGGGGGCAGCTTTCCGACTGACCGTAATGCTCTACCACCACTTTGTCCGGCCAGGTAGCCCTCGCTTGTTTCAGCAGGACAGTCGGGCAGGGCGCACCGCTGATGTTCAAGAAGCGCAGGCCGTCCAGACTCGCGGCGCTGGTGACATCGTTCAACAGGCCAGTCAACTGCGTCGGCACCAGAAAAGCTGCTGTCACACCGTCGTGGCTAACAGCATCGGCGAACAGGTCCGGCGCCCATTTTTCGATGAGAACAATGGGCAGTCCACGGCGGATGCCCATCTGGAACCACAGGAACAGACCCGCTACATGGAACAATGGCGTCGTGCAGCCCAAGATGTCGTCATCGGTCAGTTCGAATATATCGGCTCCAATCTGGGATGATGTCGACCGATTGCGGTGTGAGACCAGTACGCCCTTGGGCTCACCGGTCGAGCCGCTGGAAAAAGTGATCGCTGCCGGATCTTCCGGTGCGATGACCACGGGCGCATCGTTGTCTGCAGCATCGCCAATGAAGGCAACGAGGGTGTCCGACCCCCTGTCATCGCCAATGAAAATCAGGCGCTTCAGTCTGGGTACGGAATCCAGCAGATCACGGGCTTCGTGAGCAAAATCGCAGTGGACGAATAGTGCTTCGGCGTCCACCAGCGCCAGCATGGCGGCGCGACCGGCTTCATTCGCCCGTATCGAGATATGCGCCAGCGGGCAGCCTGCTCGCGCCGCGCCGAAATGCACGACCGGATAATCGATATCATTCGGTGCCATGATGGCGAGACGGCTGCCAGGTCGGTCCGGCATCTTGGCAAATCCGTCGCGGACCAAAGCATTGGCAAGTCGGTTTGCCGCGAGATCTAGGTCACGGTAGCTGAGAACATGACGCGTAGCGCCGCGATAGCCGACAACAGCTATCTTGTCGGGATGACGGTCTGCACTTTCGCGCAACAGTGCGCCGAAAGTCATCGGGACCGGTCTGGTCATGGACTGACGATCCGTCGAAGCAGGTCCTTTAGCGTAGCAAGCTCGGATGGCGAGAGATTGCGTGCAATTTCTGCTTCATGGATCGACAGGCGAGGTCGTACATCCCTGAGAAACCGTTTGCCGCCCTCTGACAGGAAGAGGGCGTACGAGCGCCGGTCCGTCGGCGATGGTTCCCGACGGATCAGGCTGCGTCTTTCCATCGTGTCGATGATTGTGACCAGCGTTGATCGATCGATCCCGATTGTCTTGCCGATCCGCGTCTGATTTGTCCCTGGGTTGGCCGATACCAACAGAAGAACGCCCAGTTGTCCGGGACTGATACGGTCGGCGCTCAGATGCGCGGAAAAACTTTGAAATGCAAACACTTCGGCGCGGCGCAGGAAATAGCCAAGGAGTGTTGACAGCTCTCCCAGTATCAGGTCATCCGAGGTTACGGAATCGGCTCCTCCTCCGACGGTTTTGTCCAATATGTCCATTCCTGCCGGATATCACAATTAGTTGGTTATATAAATGGTTTGAAAACAGACTGTATCGACTCGACGATAACAATAGTTGCCCTCTCATGACCGCCCGGATAGTTGAATTGCAGCGCCGGGCGAGTGAAAACAGCGACGTTGCAAAGACTTCAAGGTCGCTTGGCGATGTGCTGCGGAGCCATTTTAACCTGATTGCTGCCGGGCTTCTGCGTTGCGGGAGAGACCGGTCCCGCACTCGGCACAGAGATCTGCCGACGTTATCAGCACCATCACCGCGCTGATACTCCATGCAGTTCGAAATCCCTGACTGCCGCCCGTTGCGGCGATGTTCCGGCGGAACTGGCAGCATTCGGCTCTTGGTATCGAACTTGCCAGTGTGCTTACCGTCCAGATACTTGCCCTCTTCTTGATCGGCGTTGCCGATAAAGCCCGTTAGTTCTTGCTGACGGCGCCCACCCTCAAGTTTTGGTCAGGAAGTCGTGTCGTCTGAACTGTTGTTCCTGCCGGGGCGGAGGGTCTGTGCGCTGCCAGCCTGCACCAGGTCGTGAATCCGTTGGGGTGTTATGGGCAGCGTATTGACGTCAGCGCCAAAGGGCCGCAAGGCATCCGCCACGGCATTGGCGATCGCACCCGGTGCGCCGATTGTCCCGCCTTCGCCCATACCCCGGAAACCGGTCAGGTTGTCCGGCAACTGGGTCTCGATATGCGTGACATCCACATCTGGCGCTTCCGCTGCCGATGGCACCAAATAGTCCGCAAGGCTCGCCGTCAGGTTCTGACCATCCTCGTCGTAGATCAACTCTTCGTGCAACGCCACGCCGATTCCCTGAATGACGCCGCCATGGACCTGCCCATCGACGATCATCGGATTGATCAGTCGACCGCAGTCTTCCGCCACCCAATAGCGCTTTACTTCGACCATGCCGGTTGCTGGGTCGACCTCCACCAGCGCTGCATGCGTGGCGCAAGAGGCTGTACCGAACACTGGATCGAACATGCGAGTTTCTTCCAGATCCATTGCCGCACGCTGCTTCGGATGCAGCCGACCCATTTGGGTGTAGAAGGCATGGGCAATTTCCCGAAAGGTCAGCTGCTTGTCCGTGCCGACCAGCCGGACAGTGCTGTCGAAGATTTCCAGATCGGTGGGAGAGGCTTCCATCAACTCGGCTGCCACTTTCAGGATCTTCTCGCGCAAACCCCGGGCCGCCAGTGTCGCTGCGCCGCCGGCCAGCACGGCGCTGCGGCTTGCATAGGTGCCGGTCGTGTGCGCCAGCGGATCGCTATCGCCGCTGTCGATCATCACCGCTTCCATGGCGACGCCCAATTCATCCGCGATCACCTGGGCCATTGACGTTTCCAGACCTTGGCCGTGATTGGCGAATGCCATCGCCGCCACCACGGCGCCGGTCGAATCGATCCGCAGGCGAGCAGTTTCGGTGCCGGTGTTGATCGGCATGCCTGGCGCCGCCGCGATGCGCGAACCCAGTCCCGTCAGTTCGGAATAGCTTGCGAAGCCAAGTCCGAGGTATCGACCTTCCGCGCGAGCTTCGACCTGCTGGTGCCGAAATGAATCGGGGTCGACGGCCTCAACGACGCTATCTAGGCACTCAATGAAACCAGCCCGGTCCCACTGGATGCCGACCGGTGTCTTGTATGGAAACTCGTCCGGCCGGACCATGTTTCGGCGGCGGATTCCCTCCGGTGTCAAACCCGCCGCCACCGCCGCCTTGTCTATCAGCCGCTCCATGGCAAAGGTCGACACGGGCCTGCCAACCCCGCGATACGGACCCATCGGCGGCTTGTTCGTCGCCACGGCTTGCGCACGGCCCCGATAGGCCGCCACCTTGTACGGGCCTGGCATGAAGCTGATGACCTGGACGGGTTCAAGGCTCGCGGTCCAGGGATAGATGGAATACGCGCCGACATCGCCCAGCACCTGCGCGCGCAGGCCAAGAATGACCCCGTCGGCGTCTATCGCCATTTCCAGATCGACGATATCATCGAACGACTGGGAAGTCGTCGTCAGGTCCTCCAGCCGATCACTGACCCATTTGACAGGACGGCCGGTGATTCGGGCGAGGGCGGCAACCGCCAGCTCCTCCTGATATATGCTGACTTTTGCGCCGAATCCGCCACCGACATCGGGCGCGATGCAGCGGATGCGCTTGCCGGGCAAGTCCATCAATTCAGCCAACGCATCCCGCAGGATGCCGGGCGCCTGGGTTGCCGACCACATTGTCAATGACTGTTTGCCGTGTTCCCAATGTCCGACGCAAGCGCGTGTTTCCAGCGCCATGGGCGCATGCCGTCCCATCCGGTAACGTCCGGCCACCACGTGGGCCGCGGTATGGAAAGCCTCATCCGTATCGCCCCTGCCGAAACCGCGTTCGACGATCAGATTGGTACCGGCTTCATCGTGAATCAGCGTGTCTGTTTCGACAAGAGCAGCGGCAGGATCGGTTAGAACCGGCAAGTCTTCGTAATCGACATGGATCATGTCGCGCGCATCTTCAGCGACATAGCGATCGGTGGCGACTACGGCGACGACCGGCTCGCCTACGTAGCGAACCTTGGAGTCCGCCAACGGCGGAATAAGCGTTGCGTGATAACCCTCGGTACGGGACGAGGCGCACAGCGGTCGTACGAGCGAGGCGATATCCTCCGCGCCATAAATTCCATGAACTCCGCGCAGTGCCTTGGCTTCGGTGGTATCGATCTCCAGAATGCGGGCATGAGCCCTGTCGCTTCGTACAAAGGCGACATGAGCCATTCGAGGTAACTGGACGTCGGCAGTGTATTGCCCATGACCGGTCAACAGACGCGGGTCTTCCTTCCGTTGGACCGGCGCGCCAATCATCGTCGGCCGCATGTCGATCGCCGACTCAGTCATCTCCATCCCGCTTCTGCACCATTGTCCGGACGGCCTTCACGATATTCTGGTAACCCGTGCAGCGACAGATGTTGCCTGACAGTGCATCGCGGATTTCCTGGTCGGTCGCAAGTGGACGCTTGCGCAAGGCGTCGATCGCGGTCATCAGCATGCCGGGCGTACAGAAACCGCATTGCAGAGCGTGATGTTTCCTGAACGATTCTTGCAGGTCGTCGAGGTCGTTGACTGTTCCCAGACTCTCCACCGTTTCGATATCTGCTCCCTGGGCTTGCACGGCGAAGGTAAGGCATGCCCTTACACTGTTGCCGTTCATCAGGATAGTGCAGGCGCCGCACACGCCGTGCTCGCAGCCGACGTGGGTGCCGGTCAGGCCCAGATTTTCGCGCAGAAAGTCGGCGAGCAGCCAGCGCGGCTCGACCAGTTCCTCGACCCGATCGCCGTTGACGGTCATCGATACCACGACCTTGCCGGATGCAGTCCCGGTCATGTATGCGCCACCGCGGCGCGGTGCCATGCATCGTGGATCGCCCGCCCAACCAGGACGCCGATCAAATGACGCCTGAATTCCGCGGTGGCGTGCAAGTCGTCGTCCGGGTCCACCGCTTCTCGTACGGCAGCGATAGCCGCGGTAATTGTGCCATTGTCGGCGACGGCGCCTTGCAGCATGGCTTCTGCTCCGGGTACGCGGATCGCCTGGTCGTGAACACCCATCACCGCGACTCGCGCCTCTTCGATCAGTGTGTCCTTCTGCGTGAGCGTCACGGCGGCAGCGGCCATCGCGAAGTCGCCGGCTCGGCGCGCGACTTCCTTGAAGCCCCAGCCAGCGCCTGCCGGCAACGCTGGCAGGGCAATCTCCGTCACAATCTCCGCGTCGTCGAGAACGGTCGTCAAGGCACCATCGAAGAAATCCCGGGCCGCGACCGTTCTGGTTCCATCCGGACCGGCAATCGTCAATGCTCCGTTCAGGAGCTGGACCATCATGGGCAGTTCCGCCGCGGGGTCAGCGTGACTCAGACTGCCCCCGATGGTCCCCCGGTTGCGAATGGCGAGATGGGCGATGTGGCGGACGGCTTCGGTCAGGATCGGGAAGCGGGCAGCTACCAACTCGGACGCCTCCAACTGGAAATGCCTGACAAGGGCGCCGATGGTCAGGCCGCCCTTTCCGTCGTCCCGGATCTCGTCGAGCCCCGCTATCCGGTTGATGTCGACCAGTACAGAGGGCACCAGCAGGCGAAAATTAAGCATCGGCACCAGGCTCTGGCCGCCGGCGATAATTCTGGCGTCACCGTCGTGCATGGACAGCAAGGCAGTGGCTTGCTCGATGCTTGTCGGGGCTTCGTATCCAAAGGCGGGGGGCTTCATGTACAGGCGGGAACTCTTGTCATCGGTGGCGAGAGCAGGTAGCCAAGGCTTATGGCCTGGCACCGTGCGACTCTAGATCGACCCGCCTGCGCCGCTCAAGACTTAAAGTCGATCAGAAGGGAAACCAGACCATGCGCGCTGTTGTCATCCGTGAATTCAACAATCCCGATGCGGTCAATCTCGAAGAGGTTTCCAATCTGATTCCCGGCGCACACGAGGTGGTGGTGGATGCCTGCGCCTGCAGCGTGAACTATACGGACTGGATGTCTCTGGACGGTAGCTACCAGAACATTCCAGGCTTGCCTTTCACACCGGGGAAGGACAGTTGCGGGATCGTCTCTGCTATCGGCAGCAAGGTGACCAGGCACAAGGTCGGCGGCCGCGTGATTGCTCATGTCAACGACGCGGGTCTGGCTGAACAGGTCGTGTGCCACGAAGACATGACCTTCCCGATCCCGGACGGACTGAGCTTCGAAGATGCTGCCGGGATTGGTCTCAGTTACATGACCGCCTGGTTTGCCGTGATGGACCGCGGGCAGCTGCAGACCGGGCACAATATCATCGTGACCGGCGCATCTGGCGGAGTAGGCATGGCTGCCGTGAACATCGCCAGGGCCATGGGCGCCGACACCGTATTCGGCGCCATCTCGAACATGGAGAAGGCTGATGCCGTCCGGGAGGCCGGGGCCGACGCCGTTGTTGATCTGTCTGCCGGCGACCTGAAAAACGGCATCCGCGATCAGGTAAGGGCGGTGACCGGTGGTCCCCTGTGCAATGTGGCGGTCGAGATGATCGGCGGAGAAGCCTTCGAAGGTAGCCTTCGCGCGCTGCAGCCTGAAGGGCGCATTGTCGTCTGCGGATTTGTCTCCGGCAAGGTGCCGACGGCTCGGGCAAACTACCTTCTGGTCAAGCATATTGGCCTTATCGGCATGACGATGGCTGCGCCTTTCGCCGCCAGGTCCCCGAAAGTCGCCGAGGCGCAGGCCAAGTTGTTCGACCTTGCTGTGGAGGGCAAGATCACGCCCAGGATTTCGGCCTGCTATCCGCTGGAAGATTATCTGAAGGCCATTCACCTGCTCGGCGAGCGCAAGATTGTCGGCAAGGCGATCCTGACGATGGGGAGGCGAGAGAAAGGATGAAGCGAACGTGACCAGCCCTCATATCCGCCTGGAAGTCGGCGGGCCCGTCGCCCATCTGATTCTGGATCGCCCGGACAGGCGCAATGCGCTGGATCTGGAGATGTGGCAGTCGATTCCACCGAAGGTGGCGGCAGCCGAAGAAGACAGCGACGTAAAGATTGTCATCGTTCGCGGAGTTGACCGCACGGCTTTCGCCGCAGGGGCGGACATCAGTCAGTTTCACGAGTGCTTCAGAAACGGCGACAGTGCTCGGACATATGTCGACGCCGTTCATGACGCGGAGGACGCGCTGAGCAAGTGCCTGAAGCCGGTGATCGCGATGATCCACGGCGATTGCGTGGGTGGAGGCGTGGAGATCGCCATCGCCTGCGATCTGCGCTTTTGCAGTGCGGATAGCCGTTTCGGCATCACGCCAGCCAAGCTGGGCATCTGCTACAGCATGGCGTCCACCCGACGGGTCAGCCAGTCCATTGGTCCGTCCAGGACCAAGGATCTGCTGTTCACAGGCCGCCTGATCAATGCCGAGACGGCGCAGGAATGGGGTCTCGTGGATCGGGTTTGCGGCTCCGACAATCTGGAACGCGAAACTGATATCTTCGTCGAACAGGTCTGTCGCAACAGCCAGTACAGCGTGCGTTACGCCAAGAAAGCGATGCACAACATCATGGCTGGCGGAACCGAGGAGCCGGCCAACCTGCTCGCCCTGCGCCTGGGTGCCTACGAGGCAGGCGATTTGAAAGAGGGCATTACGGCTTTCAGGGAGAAGCGGCGTCCGCAATTTTCCTGGAACGCCTGAGGCCTTTTTGGAGTTCCAGGGACGTACACGGGCAGGCGCCTGACAGTATTGCGGTTGCTGTCTGCCACCATGGTTCGGCCAGGGCTCGGATTGACGTCGACAGTGCCTTCTTTGCCCTTGATATCCTGTTGGGATCCTCGGGGTGGTCGATGATACCTGCGGCCAGGCAACGGCAAGGCACCAGATGTCAGGCCGATACCCGGTTAAGGAATGCGATCAGATTGTCCGTGGAATGGTGGACGTAATCGGCGTCATGGCCGTTCATCGCCCAGTCGCTTGACGTATGTACATGCACAGTAGTCATGCCTCGGTCATGCGCCGGTTTGAGGTTGATTGCCATGTCCTCAATCAGCACGGTGGCCGCCGGATCCATACCATGCCGGTCCAGAAACAGGTCATAGAACGGTTCTTGCGGCTTGGGATGGAAATTCGCGGCGGCAATGTCGAAAATATCCGCAAAACGCGCGGCAACCCCCAGTTGCTGCAGCACTGCTTCGGCGTGTTTCACCGAGCCGTTGGTGAAAATGTATTTCGGACCCTCCAGCCGTTTCAGCGCCTCGTCCAGATCAGTCGAATCGGGAAGCTGGCTGTAATCGATATCATGCACGTAATTCATGAAGTGATGCGGATCGATGCCGTATTCCTCCATCAGACCCTGCATGGTCGTGCCATACTGCCGGAAAAAGCCCTTCTGCATGTGGCGCGCCTTGTCGTGGGGAAGGTCCAGTGTTCGGGCGATATATTCACCGATGCGCACGTCCACCTGAGCAAACAGGTTGCATTCCGCCGGATAGATGGTGTTGTCCAGGTCAAAGACCCAGTAATCGACGTGAGAAAGGTCTGCCATTACCGCGTGGCGCCTAGTCACTGCGGATCATGGTACCGGTGCCGCTTTGGGTGAAGATCTCCAGCAGCATGGAATGGGGTACCCGACCGTCCAGAATCACTGCTGCTTTGACACCCTGCTCAATGGAATGGATGCAGGTTTCGATCTTCGGGATCATGCCGCCGGTAATTGTTCCTTTCGCTATCAGGGCTCGGGCGCCTTCGACGGTCAGTTCGGGCAGCAGTTCGCCGTTCCTGTCCAGCACGCCGCGGACGTCGGTCAGCAGGAACATGCGGATGGCCTTGCTGGCGGCGGCAACCGCGCCGGCTACGGTGTCGGCGTTGATGTTGAAGGTCTCGCCCTTGTCGCCCACGCCAATGGGGGCGATGACGGGAATGAGGTCGCTGTGTTGCAGGTCCTTCAGAATTTCCGGGTCAATGAACTCCGGCTCGCCGACGAAACCCAGATCCAGAATGCGCTCGATGTTGGAATCCGGGTCGCGCTTGTTGCGGGTCAGCTTCCTGGCGCGGATCAGGCCGCCGTCCTTGCCGCTGAGGCCGATGGCCTTGCCGCCGGCCTTGTTGATCGACTGGGCCACATGTTTGTTGATCGAACCAGACAGCACCATTTCGACGATGTGGACGGTTTCGGCGTCGGTGACGCGCAGACCGTCCACGAATTCGCTCTGAATGTTCACCCGCTGGAGCATCTTGCCGATCTGCGGCCCTCCGCCGTGGACGATGATCGGGTTAACGCCCGCGTGTTTCAGCAGGACGATGTCGTTGGCGAAGTTGCTGGACAGGCGCTCATCGCCCATCGCATGCCCGCCATACTTGATGACAAACGTCTGACCTTCGTACCGCCGCAGGTAGGGCAGCGCTTCGGTGAGCGTACGCGCGGTGCGCAGCCACTGCTTGGCCTCGGTCAGGTTGAACTTGCGATCAGCCATGATGCGGCTGTTCCTGTCTGATCATTGTCAGGTGGGCGATGGCGAAAGGTGCTGCGAGCGTTTAGGCCGGCAAGGCGATCATGGCAAGGGCGGCCCGCAATTCGGCGATGCCACAGGCCTTTTCGGCGCTGGTTGCAGCGATATCGGGATGGCAGGCGGGATGTCCCACCGCCTTCTTGCCAGTATTGGTCAGGCACGCTTTCAGGCGTTCCTCGTGCAGTTTGTCGATCTTGGTGAGCACGATCTGGTACGACACCGCAGCCTTGTCCAGCACCGCCATGATCTCTTCGTCATTGGGTTTCAGGCCGTGCCGGGAGTCGATCAGCAAGCAGACCCTGCGCAGCGCGCTCCGTCCGCGAAGGTAAGCCCGGGTCAACGCGTTCCAGCTTTGCATCTTGTGCTTCGACGCCCTGGCATAGCCGTAGCCCGGCAGGTCGACCAGATGCATGCGGTTGCCCAGATTGAAGAAATTGACCTGTTGAGTGCGACCCGGCGTATTCGACGTTCGGGCAAGCGTTTTGCGGTTGGTCAGCGCGTTGATCAGGCTGGATTTTCCGGCGTTGGAGCGTCCGGCAAAGGCGACTTCCGGCAACGCGGCGGGCGGCAGATCCCGGATTCGAACGAGGCTGAACACGAAGGCGCAGTCCTGAGCGAACAGGCGCCGCCCCTCTTCGAGGTCCGCAACTTTTTTGCTGCTTTCAGACACGGAGCGGTTTACTTGCGGCGGCGGCGCCTGCCGCTGCGCTTGCCTTTGGCTGGGGGCTTGTCACGGCTCTGTTTGCTGCGGCCTGGGTTCCGGGTGGTGCCGGTCGGCGCCTTGGCTTTCTTCTCCGGCGCAAGCTTGTCCTCGTCTTCGGTATCCTTGGCCGGGGCGCCGCCGTCCATGGCGGCTGCGCCTGCGCCGCTTCCTGCTGTCGCTTCGGCCGCCGTCAGGTCGCGCACGTTCCCGGTCGCTTCCTTCTTGTCGTAGACGCCCATCTGCTTCATGATCAGCCATTGCTGACAGATGGACAGCAGGTTGTTCCAGGCCCAGTAAATGATCAGGCCGGCCGGGAAGGTCGCCAGCATGAAGGTGAAGACGAAGGGTAGCGCCATGAAGATCTTCTGCTGCATCGGGTCGGCTGGCGGCGGGTTCATCTTTTGCTGAAGGTACATCGTGACGCCCATGATGATGGGCCATATGCCGATGTCGATAAACGGAATGCCGACCGGTCCCCATGGAAGCAGCCCAAAGAAATTCACGATGGTCGTCGGATCCAGCGCCGAAAGATCCTGAATCCAGCCGAAGAAGGGCGCGTGGCGCATGTCCACGGCAATGAACAGCGTCTTGTAAAGCGCGAAGAATACCGGAATCTGCAGCAGAATGGGCAGACAGCCCGCTGCCGGGTTTATCTTCTTCTCCCGGTATAGCGCCATCAACTCCTGGTTCATCTTCTGCTTGTCGTCGGCATACCGCTCGCGCAATTTCATCATCTCGGGCTGCAGCTTCTTCATCTTGCTCATGCTCTTGTACGAGCGGTTGGCGAGCGGAAAGAAGACGATCTTGACCATCACCGTCAGGATCAGGATTGCGACACCGAAGTTGCCGACATAGCCGAAGATGATCTGCAGCAGCCACAGGAACGGCTTGGTCAGGAAATAGAACCAGCCCCAGTCGATCGCCCATTCAAAGCGGGCAATGTTGTATTGCTCCTTGTAGGCGCTGAGAATCTGCGATTCCTTGGCGCCGGCAAAAAGCCGATTGGTAACCTTCAGGCTCTTTCCCGGTTCGATCTCACTGAAATTGCGATAGTTGAACAGGGCCTGGAAAGCATCCCTGTAGCCATCCAGATTCTGCAGCCAGCGGAAAGAATATTTCACCTGCTGTTCGTTCGGCGGCACCATCGCAACGAGCCAGTACTGGTCCGAGAACCCGGTCCAGCCTCCAAGCGACTGGTATGTGTAGGGTCCGCGCTGGTCCTGGGTCCGATCCTTGATACTGCCGTAGCTGTGTTCCTCGTGGGTGCCTTCATCTTCCTGGTTTTCCCGGTTAACGACGATGCCGCCTTCGTGGAGCACGAAGAAACCAAGGGTTTCCGGTTCGCCGACCCTGGTGGTCAGGCCAAAGGGTGCAAGAGATTGCTTCTCGGTTCCGGTATTCGTGACCCGGTCGGTCACGGTGATCAGGTATTTGTCGTCGATGGTCAGCGTGCGGGTGAAGGCAAGGCCCTTGTCGTTCGTCCAGGTAAGCGTCAGCGGCTCGTTCGGCGTCAGACTGTCACCATCGGCCTTCCAGACTGCCTTGTCCGTCGTTGCTTCGCCGCCGTTGCCGATCCATCCGAACCGCACGAAATAGGCGTCGCTGCTGCCCAGCGGCCGCAACAGGTGGATGCGTTCCTTCTTCTTGATGGTGGTCCAGTGCTTGCGTAGTGACAGGTCATCGAAAACCGCGCCACGCAGGCATAGCGAACCAGTCACCAGAGGCGTCCTGACCGGCAGGCGGAGGTTCTTGCCATCGGTCCCTTTGCAGAGGTTCAGGGCTTCCTCGAGCGGCCTGGTCTGTTTGGTGGCCGTGATGCTGCGACCGACGCCGACGCCTTGCTCGCCGACCTGCGCGCCCGTTTTTCCATCGGATTGCTGGCCGGGCTGTTGCCTGCCCTGCTGCTCCTGCGGCGCGAACATGATTTGAAACCCGAAGATGATGACGACCGAAAAGAGGATCGCCATGATCAGATTGCGCTGGTCCGGCTGGCTAGGTCCCACTCTTCGGCTCCGTCGGGCAGCGGTCGCCGCTGACAATCTCGCGCGGCACCGGGTCATGGCCCGATCCCCCCCAGGGATGGCAGCGGCCGATTCGCTTCATGCCCAGCCAGCCGCCGCGCAGCGCGCCATGAACACGGATGGCCTCGGCGGCGTACTCCGAACACGAGGGCACAAACCGGCACTGGCGTCCGAGGAAAGCAGACAGGGTCAATTGATAGCCGCGAATCATTATCAGCATGACCCGGGCGATCCAGTTGGGGCGAGCGGCAGCGTTGGCTTGGTCGACCATGGCCTACCGAGCCCTGTCGCGCGCCGCCCGCCGGGACCTCTTCGGCCGTCCGACTCGATCCAGCGCCTCTGTCAGATCGATCACAAGATCGCGCCATGGCCGCATCGCGGTATCCTGTCGGGCGATCAACACATAGTCAGTACCGGGAATGGCATGTGTCTGAAGGTAGGCCATTGCCAGCGCGCGCAGCCGTCGTCGTGCGCGGTTGCGTCGAACCGCGTTGCCAACCTTCTTGCTGGCTGTCAGTCCGAACCGGATCGCGTCAGGTTCGATTGCGTGGTCGCCTGCGCGTGTCCAGGCTTGCAGAAGGATGCCGGGCGTGACCCAGCGCCGCCCCCTGCGCTGGACGCACAGGAATTCCGGTCGGCGTTTCAGGCGACGAAGGACGGGGGTGGCAGGCATCCTGGCGGTCGGGTGGCGTAGCGGCGAAAAATGGCGCGGACGCGCCGGAATCGGCGGTGTTCCGGCCTTCCGAAACTCTAGGCAGACAAGTTCTTGCGCCCTTTGGCGCGTCGGCGGGCAAGAACCTGGCGGCCGCTCTTGGTAGCCATGCGTGCGCGAAAGCCATGACGCCGTTTGCGCACCAGCACGCTGGGCTGGTAGGTGCGTTTCACCGGGAATTCTCCATTAATTTGCCGCGTCACCCGGCACAAACAAGGAAACCCTGACGGTTTCAGAGACTGCTGCCAAGGTGATGCACATATTCGGGCGCGCCAAGTAATGCACGAACAGCGCTGATTTACGAATTGATCATATAGGAGTTTGGAGGTCTGAAGGTCAACACTCAGGCTGTCCGCGTCAGCGGCGACGAATGCGCACGTTTTTCTGACGGAAAGTGCATCACGCTCCCCTTATCCAGGAAAAGCCGACAGACCTGCGGTGTGCCGTGTTGAGAACCGCGTCGGCAGCGCTCAATCAGACGTTGCGTGGCTTGTCCGCCATCAGCCCCGAAAGGACGGGTCGTCTTGTTGCCTGGACGCCGACCACCCCGGAAAAGGGATCAAGTTCCCACGCCGAACAACTTTCGGCTCTTCTGGCAGAACTTGCAGAGGAGGCTCCTCCAGATGGAACTCCGGCAATGAACCCTGTCGACGGCGGATCTTCGGCACGGCGGGGTCATGCAGCGGCAGATATCGCCTTTGACTCAATGTCTTGTCGTGTTGAGTTCAAAGCAACCGCTCGCCAGCCGATGATTGCATGGCTTCCGGGTATCCCGCGTCGCTCGAACTGTCATCGTGAATGTCGACGAGGCGTTCGCCGGACAAATGCAGGCCATAGGTTACCAGTGGCAGCTTGCCAGTCACCCGGAAAGCGTGAGGTCTGTTGGCTGGCAGGAGCAGGGTCACCCCCGGTTTCAAGGAGATTTCGCCGCCGTCTTCCGTCCATGCGATCCCTTCACCTTCCAGCGTTGTCAGAATCTCGTCATAGGGATGGGAATGCAGTGGAGTGGCATATCCGGGTGGCGATGTCTGAATGCCGATCCGTACCGGATCCGACCCCGGCCTTGTGCCGTCCGGCCCGTCGCCGATCAGCGTCCGGTAGGTCGCGCCTCCCGGGAAATGCTTGTCCGGCACGCTGCTGACATCGATGATACGGAGGTTGGTCATGGCGGTTACCCGTTACTTCTTGTCATGACGAATCTGCTGCTTCTTCAGGAATGCTTCGATTCCGGCCTTGGCCTCCGCGCTGCCCGAGGACAGCGCGCTAGCAATGTTTTCGGTGAAGCTGCCTGACATGCGATCCATATCGGCAATGCGAGGCAGGGCGTTGATCATCATGTAGTTGCTGATCTTCGCGTTGCCGGCGATGTCGTCCGCGAGTTCCATCGCCCTGTCGAAGGCTGTACTCTCGGATTCGAGGTAGTGCGAGAGACCCAGGCGCAGGCCATCCTGCGAATCATAGCGCCGGCCGGTCAGCATCATCTCTCGCATCCGGTCCGCGCCGATGATCCGCTGAACACGCATGCTGGCCCCGCCGCCGACGTAGATCCCCCGCCGACCTTCCGGCAACTGATAAAAGGCAGTCGGTTCGGCGACCCTAACATGACAGGCTGTGGCGATTTCCAGCCCGCCACCGATGACCCCGCCCTGCATTGCTGCGACGACCGGGACTGGTCCGAACTCCAGAAGGTCCAGGGTCTCGTGCCAGAAGCGCGAATGCAGAACGCTTTCAAATGGTGGACGTTCCTTGTGTTCCGCGAGATCTAGGCCGGCGCAGAAATGCTTGCCCGCCCCGCGCATCACGATGGCGCTGGTTTCGCCCGGGTTGATGCCGACTACAAATTCCCGGATATCCTCGATCAGCGCGTCGCAGACAGCGTTGCGCTTTTCCTCCCTGTCCAGCGTCAGAACTGCGATCCGGCCGTCCCGGGCAACAGTGATGTACTCGGTATGGCGAACTTGTTTCATTCGGGGTCTTTTCGCTCAGGTGATCTTTCTGATATCGGCTATAGACAAAATGGAATGATCGGTGAAGGTTCGCTTGCTGTCCAGCGACCATGCGCGCTCCGTCGCCGGACCTGCATTGTTCCATGACCAATCAGCCCGGGAAGGGCGGTCCAAGTGATCTGCGGGAAGAAACAGCATGACAAACCCCTATAACCTCGACCTTGATCCCAATCCGGCGAACTTTGTCCAGATGCACCCGTCATCGTTTCTGGAGCGGGCGGCAGAGGCTTGGCCGAACCGGGTAGCCGTCATTCACGGCGACGTTCGCATCACTTATGGCGAGATGTATGCCCGCTGCCGCCGCCTGGCGTCGGCGCTGCAGCGGCGTGGGATAGGTCCGGGGGACACCGTCGCCTTGATGGGATCGAATACGCCGGAAGCGTTGGAAGCGCACTACGCCGTTCCGATGATCGGGGCGGTGGTGAATCCGCTGAACATCCGGCTCGACGCGCCGGTCCTGACTTTCATCTTTGACCATGGCGCGGCGAAGGCATTGATCACTGATACGGAGTTCAGCCGCGTGATCCGGGCTGCGCTGGATCAGGCGAACGTCAAGCCCATGGTCATTGATGTCGACGACCCCCAGCGTCCTCCGGACGCCGGTGAGGGCGCGCGGTTGGGCGAGACGACATACGACGATCTCCTGGACGAGGGTGATCCGACGTTTGACTGGCCGGGCGTCGAGAATGAATGGGACGCCGTCGCGTTGTCCTATACTTCCGGGACGACCGGCAACCCCAAGGGTGTGGTGACCCATGCACGCGGCGCTTATGTCCATGCGTTGGGCAACTGTGTGACCTGGCCGCTGCCGCATCATCCCAGCTATCTTTGGACGCTGCCGATGTTTCATGCGTTGGGCTGGTCATTCCTGTGGTCGGTAACGATCATGGGCGGGACGCATATCTGTTTGCGCAAGGTGGTGGCGCAGGATATTTTCAAACTGATCGCCGAGCACGGCGTTACCCATATGTGCGGTGCGCCGATCGTTCTGTCGACGCTGATCAATGCGCCTGACGGCGAAAGGGTCCCATTCGATCACACCGTGAAGATTTTCACCGCTGGATCTGCGCCGCCGCCCGCCGTTCTGAAGGGCGTTTCCCGGATGGGATTCGACGTGACCCACGTCTACGGCCTGACCGAAGTCTATGGCGCCAATACCGTGTGTCGACCCCAGGAAGACTGGGCGGGCAAAACCGAGGACGAGATTGCGCGACTGAAGGCCCGTCAGGGGATTGCTTATCCGACACTGGCTGGCGGGATGATCGTGGCCGATCCGGAGACGTGCGAGCCGGTTCCCAGGGATGGCGAGACAATGGGCGAGATCCTGCTGCGCGGCCACGCGATCATGAAGGGGTATCTGAAGAATGCTGTGGCCAGCGAAGCGGCCTTCAAGGGCGGCTGGTTCCACACCGGCGACCTCGCGGTCTGGCACGAAGACGGCTATGCCGAGATCAAGGATCGCTCGAAGGACATCATCATTTCCGGCGGGGAGAACATCTCGTCCATCGAGGTTGAGGCGGTGCTGTATGATCACCCGGATGTCGTCGAAGCGGCTGTTGTTGCCAAGCCGCACGAAAAATGGGGTGAGACACCGGGCGCCTATGTTGGTCTGCGCCCTGGCGCTGAGGTTTCGGAACAGGACATCATTACCTGGTGCCGGGATCGGCTGGCGCATTTCAAATGCCCGACGTCAGTCGTGTTCATGGAGTTGCCGAAAACGTCAACCGGAAAAATTCAGAAGTTCAAGCTGCGCACGATGGCCTAATTTCGGGTCGCCCCTGACAGAAACCGGCGATTCGAAGACGTCTGTCAATCGGCATGCAAAGTTGACCCGGGCTCGA
>JAPOST010000018.1 GCA_026709535.1 Rhodospirillaceae bacterium | reverse complement strand
ATCCGCGACGAGGTGGGGTTCTTCCAGACCGTGCGGGCGGCGCTCGCCAAGAGCGTGACCGGCACTGGAAAATCTTCCGCCGAGCGGGATCTGGCTGTGCAGCAGATCATCAGCCGCGCCATCATCTCGACGGAAATTACCGACATCCTTGAAGCCGCTAGGTGACCGCCGTGGCCTTCGAGATACGGGTTAAGGACGATCATCTGGAGCACATCGCTCATACTCGAAATCTTCTTCACCCTCGCCGCGCCGACTCGTCATGCTGTCAGAGTCGCTGATGACGGGCATGGCGTCCCTTTTTGACGGAGTGGAGGAGTTGTTTCCCTATCCGGCGAGATCGTGGAAACAATCGCCACCCTACTTGAGCGAACGGAAGCGAATTCTGCACGGCAAGGAAGGGCCGCTTCCACGCTTGGCCGAGTCGTTTGCTTTGCCGTTCGGCGGAACGCGTGCAGCGGCGTATGATTGCTGAGATGATATCCTTGACCCTGGTGCACTCTGTACGGTGAAGCCAGTCGTTACCCGACGTAAACACCAGGCAGCCACATTGCGACTGTGGTCAGGATTGCGCGGCTGCCTTCAGCGTGCCCTGTTCAATGATTGTTTCGGCGATCTGTATTGTATTCAACGCTGCGCCCTTGCGCAGATTGTCTGATACCACCCACATGGCGAGGCCATGCGGGACAGTCGGGTCCTGGCGGATACGGCTGACATAAACCTTGTCTTCTCCCGCGCATTCCACTGGTGTCACGTAGCCTTCGTCTGCCCGGTAATCAATGACGGAAATCCCCGGCGCCTTGCTCAGGACATCGCGCGCACGCTCGACATCGATAGGTCTGTGGAACTCAAGGTGGACGGCTTCGGAATGGCCAATGAAGACCGGGACGCGGACGCAGGTTGCGATCGTTTCGATGGCCGGATCGACGATCTTCTTGATCTCCTGGACCATTTTCCATTCTTCCCTGGTCGAGCCATCATCCATGAAGACGTCAATATGGGGGATAAGGTTGAAGGCAATCTGCTTGGTGAAGTTCTGCTTCTCGGGACCACTGCCGGCGTAGATGTTCCGCGTTTGCTCGAACAGTTCATCCATGCCGGCCTTGCCGGCGCCGGAAACGGACTGGTAGGTCGCCACGGAAATACGCTTGATCGCCGCGGCATCGTGCAGCGGCTTCAGGGCAACGACCAACTGGATCGTAGAGCAATTTGGGTTTGAAATGATGTTGCGCCGACCATTCCTGGCCATATATCCGGACAGAATATCGCTGTTTACTTCCGGGACGATAAGCGGCACGTCCTCGTCCATCCTGAACTGGCTGGTGTTATCGATAACCAGACAGCCTGCAGCGCCAGCTTTTGGAGCATATTCTTTGGACACCTTGGCGCCCGGCGACGAGAACGCGATGTCCATTCCCTTGAAATCGAACGTGGCGAGATCTTTCACTTCCAGAATCCGGCCGTCAAAATCGATCGGCTCGCCCTCCGACCGTGAGGAGGCGAGGGGAATGACCTCGTCCGCCGGAAACCTTCGTTCGGCCAGAAGGTCCAGCATTTCTCGCCCAACCTTCCCGGTAGCGCCAACGACAGCCACGCGATAGCCCATGTTTCTAACTCCGGTTCTTGCTGAATCTAGCGGTTGAATCGGATGAACGCCATCCGTACTTCAAGATATACTGGTCCACTTAACGCGGAATAGATCGCCACTGAATTCCAGTTCGAAAGGCAAGGCAATGAGTAGCGCCGTTACCAAACAGAACAAGATCACGACCTATGCAGAGTTTTGGCCGTTCTATTTGAAGGAACATAGAAAGCCCGTGACGCGTCATTTGCACTATTTCGGCTCATCACTCGGCATCACTACCGTCATCGTTGCAATTGCTGCGCAAACTTGGTGGCTACTTGTTGTCGCGTTGGTCAGTGGCTATCTCTTTGCCTGGATAGGCCATTTCTTTGTCGAGAAGAACCGACCAGCGACTTTCACCTATCCTTTATGGTCATTGATCAGCGATTTTCGGATGTTCTGGCGTTGGGCTAGCGGGCGACTGGCCTCTGATTTCAAGCGCTTCAACATCCCTCAGTAGAGCTTTCGACTTGCGTTCTCTTCGCTTCCAACGCCTGATGCGCAGCCCAGAAAAATGGCCCCGCCGCGAACTGCGTCGCGGGGAGCCATCTTGAATCTGAGACGCTTGAATCCCGCGGCGCGCGTCCGCGGCATAGCGCAGACGAACTTTAGTTGCTACCCGTTTGCGTAGCGGTGGTGTTCGTAGCAACCGTCTGTTCCACGGTCGGTTTCTTGGACTGAGCGGTTTTGTTCCAGCTACAGGCAAGGGCCGTGCCTGCGGAAAACCCGATAATTGAAAGGCCGACAACGACCACTTTGACAATATTCATGGGAAACACTCCCTGATTGGCTTGTCTTTGATTATTGGAGTGTAAAATAGGGTCGACGCCTTGACGAGTCAACAAGGCCGCGCGGCGTGGCCAGAGTAGGGTGCCGCCCCAAAAAAACAATACTGCTAGCCGAAAAATCCCTTCTTGCGCGGTGGCGGCGTGACGTATTGGCGTTCCCAAGATTCCTCCGGTGGGACAAAGGATTGATCCGGCTCGGCGCCGAGATCGAAAAGGGTGCCGGTCAGATCGGCGCCGAAGAACCGCGCGCCAGACAGATTCGCGCCACGCAGGTCAGCCCGGGCAAGGAAAGATTTGACAAAATGAGCAGCTTCCAGATCCGCTGCCACAAGGGAAGCGCGCTCAAGGTTGGCGTCAGAAAGGTCGGCTTCGGTCACGCGTGCTTCCGACAGGTCGGCCTTCACCATCCAGCTACGAGTCAGCTTGCATCCGGTCAGGTTTGCGCCGCGCAGGTTCGCGTTGCGCAGGTTCGCGTTTTGAAAGCTCATTCCACTGAGATCCACGTCTCGCAGGTCCATGTCGGACATATCCCGATTGTCCCAGCGTGCCGAACGCATCACGCCGCGTAGCAGATTGGCACCGAATTTCTCTGCTTCCCTCAAGGTTGGTTCTTGGCCTCCTGGACCTGACAGCGAGGCTACGGCGCGGTGCGTTCCCGTTTGTCTGGCTTGTCTTGTCCGAATTTCGACATTGTGAGGCACCACCGTTTTTCATCCGAATAACGCACGAATGCGCGAATATTCCGAATATTGTTAGCAGCAATGGAATGATGATGCCGTCTTTATTTTGTCAAACGACAGCATGATCTCGAAGATGATGGGCACCTCAAGGCTCGATTCGCCTGCAAGGTTTTCCAATTGTCAGGAGTAACGCCTGACAGGTCTGGGACCCGCCGCAGGTTACGGTGCAGCCTCAGGAACCATTTTCCGCTTTGCTTTTCTTGATATCGGCGACCGGGCCGCCATCCATCGAGTGTTTCTGGATCAATGGTAACTGGGACAAAGCGAAGACGATCGTGATGGGCATGTTGCCGAATACCTTGAACGACACCCAGAAACTTTCAGTCTGCGTCCGCCAGACGATTTCGTTGAGGATCGCCATAAAAACAAAGAAACATGCCCAGCGGAAAGATAGCTTGGTCCACCCCTCGTCGTCCAACTGGAAAACCGGTCCGAAAAGGTATTTCAGGAATGCGCGCCGGAATAGCAGGCCGGTGAACAAGGCGAAGGCAAAGAGGCCGTTCACGATGGTCGGCTTCATTTTGATGAAGGTGTCATCCTGAAGAATCAGGGTCAAGCCCCCGAAGATCACGACAATTACGGTCGTCACGAGGGGCATCAGCGGGATGCGCCCTTCCATCCTGATGGATAGTGCGAGAGAAAAGATCATTGCCGGGATGAAGGCCGCTGTCGCTACCATCAGATCCCACATGAAGTAGCAGACAAAAAAAACACCCAGTGGTCCGAACTCGATGATCACCCGCATCAGCGGGCTGACTTTCGATTTTTCCGGCGCTCCGGCGGCGATCTTGAAGCTCATGCTGCTTCTCCATCTTGCCCGGTCAGGCCCATGAGGCTGCGAGCATAATCGTGAGCTTCGAACGGCTTCATGTCGTCAGCGCCTTCGCCGACGCCGACGGCATGAACAGGCAATCCGAACGTTCCGGCAAGAGAGACTACCACACCGCCGCGGGCCGTGCCATCCAGCTTCGTGACGATCAAGCCGGTGACTTCGGCCATGTCCTTGAACGCCTCCACCTGACTGTGCGCATTTTGGCCGACGGTGGCATCCAGGACCATCAGCACGTCGTGTGGCGCCGTTTCGTCTATCTTGCGTACAACGCGAACGATCTTGGCCAATTCCTCCATCAATTCCTTCTTGTTCTGGAGCCGGCCGGCCGTATCAATCAGAAGAAGGTCCTGTCGACTCGTACTCGCCTGTTTCATGGCGTCGAACGCGAGACCGGCGGCATCCGCGCCGGGTTCTCGGGCCACGATTTTGCAGCCTGTCCGTTCGGCCCAGATTTTCAGCTGGTCGATTGCCGCCGCACGGAAGGTGTCGCCGGCCACCAGCATCACCGCGAGGCCAGCGTCCCGATAGTTCTTCGCCAGCTTGCCGATAGTCGTGGTCTTCCCACTGCCGTTCACCCCTACCACCAGCACGACATGCGGCTTGCGCATCGAATCAATGACAAGAGGTTTTGCAACCGGTTTCAGGATGGCCGCTATTTCACGGGCTAATTCCGCGCGGATTTCTTCTTCTACGAGTTCCTGATCGAACCGGCGCGTTCCCAGTTCGGACACCAGTGTTGCTGCAGTTGCGGGGCCCAGATCGGAGGTGATCAGAACCTCTTCGAGCTCCTGAAGCGTGTCGTCATCGAGACGTCGCCGACCGCCGCCAAAGACGCTGCTGATGCCTTCGGCGATGCGCGACGAGGATTTGTCCAGGCCGTTGCGCAGACGGGACAGCCAACCCGGTTTCTTCGATGGCTTGGGTGTCGGCCCGTCGACTGAGGAATGCTCTGCCGCTAGCGGGACTTGCGCAGCTGCAGGCATCAGGGAATCCTGTGCTTCTTCAGTTTTCGGAGTATCGGCGGCGGGCGTCGTCGCTCCCTTCTTGCGTCGGAAAAAGGCCATCAGAGAAGAGCCTCTGGCCAGCGCCGCCTAGGACCATGCGCAACGAAGATCCGGAAGTCATGTCCGTCGCCTTGAAAGGCGCGACTCATCAATACGTCAGACACAAGCACTCCGTGACGGCCATCAGCGATGAGAAGAAGGGCAGTGAGGGTCGTTCGTCTGGCCCAGGGTTCCGGTTTTCTCTGTTGCAGGTTGTGCTGGTGCAACAGGTTTTTTCATTTGTTCAGCACCGGGTACAGCGATCAGGATCTGGCGTTCGGTCCCGATAACACGCATCGGCGCGACAGAGCCAATCGGGTATTCGCCCTCAAACCGCACTTTGGCATAATGTTCGCTCCTTCCACGACCATTGTCTTCGACCAGGACTGAAAGGCATTTACCTATTTGCCCGTCCAGCCACGTCGTCAAGGCTACTCTGCCTTTGGCTCTCAGTTGCGCTGCGCGTTCCTTCCGGACCGATTTTGGCACAGCTGGCATCTTCGCTGCCGGCGTGCCCGGGCGCTCGGAATAGGGAAACACGTGAAGGAATTGAAGGCCACAATCGTCTACAAGGGCCAGCGATCGCTGGAACATTTCCTCTGTTTCCGTCGGGAAGCCGGCGATCAGATCCGCGCCGAAGGCAACATCCGGACGGACATCGCGAATTCGCTGACAATAATCGACCGCCTGCTGCCGGTCGTGCCGGCGCTTCATGCGCTTCAGGATCATGTCGTCGCCAGCTTGGAGGCTGAGATGGAAGTGGGGCATGAGTCGTGGCTCCTCAGCTATCAGGCGGAACAGGGTGTTGTCCACCTCACAGCTATCGAGCGACGTAAGGCGCAGGCGCTCCAGATCCGGAACCGCATTCAGCAAGCGCTTCACCATCTGGCCCAGCGCCGGTTTTCCCGGCAGGTCGGAGCCGTAAGAGGTAATGTCGACACCTGTCAGGACGATTTCCCGATAACCATTTTCAACCAGCGCTCGCACCTGCCTTACGATGGAGCCCAAGGCCACCGAGCGACTGTTTCCGCGACCATATGGAATGACGCAGAAAGTGCAGCGGTGATCGCATCCGTTCTGCACCTGGACATAAGCGCGAGCCCGGCCATCAAATCCGCCAACAAGGTGGCTGGCGGTTTCGCGAAGCGTCATGATGTCGTTGACCTGAACGGGTTCGTCATTGGTCGGAAGGAAAGTTTGCGCCTTCAGTTTCTCGGCATTGCCGATGACCTGATCCACTTCCGGCATTGCCGACCAAGAGGCCGGATCTATCTGGGCGGAGCATCCGGTGACAATGATCCGCGCATCCTGCTGCATCCGCCGTGCTCGCCGAACAGCCTGCCGCGCCTGTCTTTCCGCTTCTGCAGTGACCGCGCAGGTATTGACGATGATGGCGTCTACTGCCGCCTGGTTCGAAATCACCTGGGCTTCGTAGGCGTTCAGACGACAACCAAAAGTGATGATGGTCGGCTTGGCTGAAGCAGTCACGCCAACATCCCGCGGAAGCTTGTCGCCACGGGGCCGGACAGCAGGACATGGTCGTCCTCGGTCCAGTCGATATGCAGTTCACCGCCATCGACTTCGACGGTAACCTTGCAGTCTGTCAGGCCTCGGCGCACTGCGGCAACCACGGCCGCGCAAGATCCGCTACCACAGGCGAGCGTCAAGCCGGCGCCGCGCTCCCATACCCGTAGCCGGATGCGATTCCGGCTCCTGACCTGACAGATGCCGATGTTGGCGCGCTCCGGAAACAACTCATGACGTTCCAGCTTCGGACCGACCACTGTGACCGGGACCGCCTCGGCGTCGTCGACGAAGAAAACAGCATGAGGATTGCCCATCCCGATGCCGACCGGATCTTCAAGCGGTCCCTCCCGAATGCCGAGATGCAAAGTGTCCCGGTTTTCGGACAGCGGAATGTCCTGCCAAAACAGAGAAGGCCGACCCATGTCGACGGTGATCAGGCCGCTGCCATTCTGGCTACAGTCCAGAACGCCGTGAAGGCTCTCGAACGACACGTTGTCAGCGCCGGTTTCGGCCATGAGCAGCGCGGCGGCGCACCGGGCGCCATTGCCGCAGGCAAAGGATTCCGATCCGTCGCTGTTCAGGAAGGTGAGTCCATGATCCGCCAATCCGTTCGGAGACGGTGTGATGATGACGAGTTGATCGCACCCGACGCCCGTATGCCGATTTGCAATCCTGGCAGCCGTCAGGGCGCACGGCACCGTTGTGCCATCCCGCAGGTCGAGCATCACGAAATCGTTTCCCGCACCGTGCATCTTCACAAAAGGAAAGCCGATCGGGTCAAAGGTGGCAATTTCACTCATGAATGGGAAATATGGTGTTTCCGGAGACGCTGTCCACCTTGATAACGCACCGTTTCTGCCTTGACCCTCCGGGCCGGTCGCAGTACATGTTGGGCAATTTTCAGCGCCATGTTGGCCCAAGGCGCTCCCTAGGGGGGTACGCTCGTCTGCGAAGGTTCGCACACGGGCGTTATCGGTGTTGGGCCTGGTGGGCATAATCCAGCGACTGGACAAGCACTTGTTCGATAGCCTGACGAACAGACTGGGAGATGTTTTCGATAAGCTGACCCGCCGCGGGTCGCTGAGCGAAGCGGACGTTGATGCTGCCCTGCGCGAAGTTCGCGTGGCGCTTCTGGAGGCGGATGTTGCGCTGCCAGTCGTCAAGGATTTGATTGCTCGCGTGAAAGAACGCTCGGTTGGTTCGGAGGTCCTGAAAAGCGTCACCCCCGGCCAGCAGGTCGTCAAGATCGTCAATGATGCGCTGGTGGATACGCTGGGTCGAGAGGTCGAGGAAATCAATCTGAAGGCCCGGCCTCCTGCGGCCATGCTGATTGTCGGTCTGCAAGGCTCCGGCAAGACGACCACAGCGGCCAAGATCGGCAAGTACTTGACGGAGAAGGAACGGAAACGTGTCCTTCTCGCTTCATTGGATACCCGACGCCCGGCGGCCCAGGAACAGCTTCGGGTTCTTGGTGAGCAAGCCCGGGTCGCAACACTACCCGTCGTGACAGGCGAGCCACCGATCGCTATTGCCAGACGTGCGTTGCAAACCGGCACGCTGGAAGCTTGGGATGTCGTCATTCTGGATACGGCCGGCCGGCTGCATATCGATCAGGAACTTATGGATGAGGTAGCTGAAGCCTCCAGGGTGACCGAACCCGTAGAGACCCTTTTGGTTGCAGACGCGATGACCGGCCAGGATGCCGTAACCATTGCCAGGGAGTTTGATGAAAAAATCGGCGTCACCGGCATCGTCCTGACCCGAATCGATGGCGATGCGCGCGGCGGCGCAGCTCTCTCGATGCGCGCTGTGACCGGCAAGCCGATCAAGCTGATGGGGACTGGCGAAAAGCTGGATGGTCTGGAGCCTTTTCACCCGGACCGGATCGCCAGCCGCATCCTGGGTATGGGCGATGTCGTCAGTCTGGTCGAGAAGGCTGCCGAGACGATCGAGCAGGAAGAGGCGGAGGAACTCGCCAGGAAGATCCAGAAAGGCTCGTTGAATCTTGAAGACATGCTGAGTCAGTTACGCCAGCTCAAGAAAATGGGCGGTTTGGGCTCGCTGATGAACCTGCTGCCGGGCGTTGGCAGGATAAAAAAGCAGATGGCGGCCGCCAACGTGGACGAAAAGGTCATCGGCCGCCAGGAAGCGATCATCCTGTCCATGACCGTGAAAGAGCGCCGCAACCCGAGAGTAATCCATGCGTCCCGCAAGAAACGCATCGCCTCCGGCTCCGGCACCAGCATTCAGGATGTAAACAAGCTGTTGAAACAGTGGCAGGAAATGAACAAAGTCATGAAGCGCATGAAGAAGATGGGAAAGAAAGGGCAATTGCCCGATCTGTCCCAACTTGAGGACGGTGCGCTTCCCGACAACATGCAGCTGCCCGGCTTGGGTGGCCCGATGGGTGGAAACCTCGGCTTGCCGGGTGGCCTGCCACGATTGCCGCCGGGCTTCGACAAGAAGAAATTCAGATAGCTGCACCTAGCTGCCAATGATGCCGCGCTGCAGAAAAATGAAACACCGGACACGATAACCAAGAGGCCTGTTCCATGTCACTACGCATCAGACTCGCCCGAGGCGGGGCCAAGAAACGCCCGTTTTTTCGCATTGTCGTTGCCGACTCGAGAATGCCCCGCGACGGCCGTTTCATCGAGCGCCTCGGCTCCTACAACCCGATGCTGCCAAAAGACCATCCGGACCGGGTCATGCTGAAGGAAGATCGCGTCAGGCATTGGCTAGGTGTGGGCGCCCAGCCGTCCGACCGCGTATCCCGCTTCCTGGGCGCTGCCGGTCTGGCAGGTCAGCGCGACGTCCCCATCCAGACCAAGAAGAACTTGCCCAGCGAGAAGACACAGGCGCGCCAGCAAGAACGAGAAGCGACGCTGAAGGCCAAGGCGAAAGCTGAAGCCGAAGCACGGGCCGCCGCCCCGGCGGAGCCGGAAGCCTCGGCCCAGGAATCTCCGGCGGAAGAAACTTCGGCAGATAATGCCGTTGCAGAGGAAGCCCTGGTCGAAGAGGAAAAGGCCGAAGGCTGACGCTGTCATCTGCCGCGACCCAGGTCGATGTCGGAGCGAAAGATGGTATGTATCGGAGCAGTTGCCGACGCCCACGGCGTGCGGGGCGACGTCAAGATCAAGCCGTTTACGGCCAAACCAAAGGATGTCGCCGCTTATGGGCCGGTTTTGGACGTTGATGGCATGCGTGCATTCGACATCTCGCTGGTAGGGGAGGTCAAGGGAGCGGTAGTCGCCCGGTTTGCCGGTGTGAGCAGTCGTGATGGCGCCGAGGCGCTCAAGGGGCTGCGCCTCCACGTGCCGCGCGAGCGCCTGCCGAACGTCGACGAAGACGAATTCTATCACGCTGACCTGATCGGACTGGCCGCTGTTTCAGCCGACGGACAGGATATGGGAATTGTAAACGCTCTGTATGATTTCGGTGCGGGTGACCTGATTGAAATCCGCCAGCTGTCCGGCGAGTTGATCCTTCTGCCCTTTACCCGTGAAGCCGTGCCGGTTATTGATCTGGTTGCCGGTTTTGTATCGGTCGATGCCGCAATGTTGGCGGATGCCGAGATGTCTCCGGCCAAGGACGATTCCCGATGACGTCCCAGACTTCACGCTGGTCGGTCACAGTGCTGACCTTGTTTCCCGAAATGTTTCCGGGCAGCGTGGGTCATTCACTAGCCGGCAAGGCAAGGTCCGACGGTTTGTGGTCCTTGGAAACCATTGACATCCGGGCGTTTGCCCACGATGTGCACGGTACGGTCGACGATACGCCGTTCGGCGGAGGTCCCGGGATGGTGATGCGTGCCGATGTCGTTGACGCGGCATTGCAATCCGTACCGGACGATGACCGGCCGCGGATTTATCTGTCGCCGCGTGGTAAGTTGTTGACCCAGCAGTATGTGCGGGAATTGGCAGATGGCTCTGGCGCCGTCATCCTTTGTGGCCGGTATGAAGGGATCGACCATCGGGTGACCCTTGCGCGGGGGCTGGAGGAAGTCAGTATCGGCGACTATGTGCTCTCGGGAGGCGAGCCTGCGGCGGAAGTTCTGATTGATGCCTGTGTGCGCCTGTTGCCGGGCGTGATCGGCGACGCCCGGTCGCTCCAAGAAGAAAGTTTCGAGCGGGGACTGCTTGAATATCCGCACTATACGCGACCGCAGACATGGGGCGGCCTTGACGTGCCGGCGGTCCTGCGGTCAGGACATCACGCGCGCGTGGCCGAGTGGCGGCGTGCGCAGGCTGAGGAATTGACGCGGCTGCGCCGACCCGACCTGTGGGCCCGGTATGGCGGGACTCGGAAAAGAGAAGGTTTGTAGGAATATGAACATCATTCAGGAAATCGAGCAGGAACAGATTGCCAAAGTCATGGAAGGAAAGAACATTCCGGACTTCAGCCCCGGCGACACTTTGCGAGTCAACGTCAAGGTCGTGGAAGGCAATCGAGAACGGGTGCAGGCCTTTGAAGGCGCCTGTATCGCCCGACGCAATGCCGGACTCAATTCGTCGTTCACGGTTCGCAAGCTGTCTTATGGCGAAGGCGTCGAGCGCGTCTTTCCGCTGTACAGTCCACGAGTCGAATCAATCGAGATCGTTCGCAAGGGCAAGGTGCGCCGCGCCAAACTCAATTACCTGCGCGGCCGGACTGGCAAACGCGCCCGCATTGCCGAGCGCACCACCGGCCGCGGCACGAAGAAGGGCGTGGTAATCGAAGGCATAAGTGACAGTGCGACTTCTGCAACCTCGGCGGAGGCCCAGGCCAAGGAAGCATCAGCTGAACAGGAAACCGAAGCCAAGGCCGGACAATCACGAGAAAGCAAGTAGGGTTCCAACGGCGCGGCCATGTTCGCGAGACCAGGATATCGGGCTATCCTGTTCTGTCGTTGTGACGATGCTGCGACGTGGCCGAGTAACAAACCTCTCGACCGTCGTTGACTATTGCGCCGAGATCTCTCGGCTTCGGGTAGTAGCGCAAGATGGCCATCGGCATTGTAGGACAGGAACAGTATCAATGACCCAACCCAAAACTCTCTTCGACAAGATCTGGAATAGCCATCTGGTAGACCAGCAGGACGACGGTACTTGTCTCATCTACATCGACCGGCACCTTGTACACGAGATCACCAGCGCCCAAGCTTTCGAAGGCTTGCGGGAAAACAGACGGACCGTGCGGCGGCCTGATCTCACTCTGACGGTTGCAGACCATAACGTCCCAACGACGCCGGGCCGTGGCATGGGAGCCGACGACGAAGAAGCGCAAATTCAGATTGATCTGTTGCGTGACAACGCCAGCGAATTCGGAATCGAGTTCTTTGACATGGACGATGTCCGCCAGGGCATTGTTCATATCATCGGCCCGGAACAGGGTCTGACCGTACCAGGATCGACCATCGTTTGCGGTGACAGCCATACGGCCACCCACGGTGCTTTTGGCGCCTTGGCCTTCGGCATTGGTACATCGGAAGTTGAACATGTCCTGGCGACGCAGACACTGATCCAGCAGCCGTTGAAGAACATGCGAATCACTGTGGATGGCGCCTTGCCCACGGGCGTGACCGCAAAGGATATGATCTTGGCGATCATCGGCAAGATCGGGACAGCCGGGGGTACCGGTCATGTCATTGAGTATGCCGGTCAGGCTATCCGGGACTTGACGATGGAAGGCCGGATGACTGTCTGCAACATGTCGATCGAAGCTGGAGCGCGGGCTGGTCTGGTCGCCCCCGACAAGACAACGTTCGAGTATCTGAAGGGAAAACCCAAAGCTCCGAAAGGCGCCCAATGGGAAGCGGCTGTAAATTACTGGAAGACGCTCCCGTCTGACGAAGATGCCCAGTACGAGACGGACGTGTTGCTGGATGTTTCCGATATTCCGCCCGTCGTGACTTGGGGAACAAGCCCGCAGGAAATTGCGCCGATAACAGGTTGTGTGCCGACCCTCGACCAGGCGAAAGACGCCGCCCAGCGCGCCGCTTGGAGCCGCATGTATGACTATATGGGCCTTGAGGGCGGGGAGAAGATGGTTGACCTCGCGGTTGACTACGTATTCATTGGCTCCTGCACTAACGGTCGAATCGAGGACATACGCGCCGTCACAGAAGTTGCCAGGGGTCGCAAGGTCGCCGACGGAGTTCGGGCTTTGGTTGTGCCGGGCTCCGGACTTGTGAAAGAACAGGCAGAAGAGGAAGGTCTGGATCGCGTGTTGGTCGAGGCCGGTTTCGAATGGCGAGAACCCGGCTGTTCGATGTGTCTCGCCATGAATGCGGACAAGGTGCCGATGGGCTCGCGTTGCGCGTCAACCTCGAACCGAAATTTCGAAGGTCGACAGGGTCGCGGGGCTCGTACGCATCTGGCAAGTCCGGCCATGGCTGCTGCCGCAGCGATTAACGGACATCTGGCGGACGTGCGAGCGCTGTAGCTGGCAACTACAGATAGAGTGCACAGGAACCGGGAGGCGAGTTCGCAAAATCACAAACCAATTGGCAAATAAGGCGGGCCGGGTGCAGTTGGTCGCCAAGCCGCGGCCTTAACTGATGGCGGCGAGCGTGCAGGACTGCCGCCTGGAGGAGAGACGATGGAGAAATTTACAATCCTTACGGGCGTTGCAGCGCCGTTGCCGATGGTCAATGTCGATACGGACGCGATCATCCCGAAGCAGTATCTGAAGACGATCAAACGGACGGGACTGTCAAAAGGTCTTTTCCATGAATTGCGGACCGACAAGGACGGTAATGTGACCGGCGACTTCGTCCTGGACAAGCCCGCCTACAAAGACGCCAGGATTCTTGTCGCCGGCGACAATTTCGGTTGTGGCTCGTCACGGGAGCACGCGCCCTGGGCACTACTGGATGCCGGAATTCGCTGCGTTGTTTCTACCAGCTTTGCAGATATCTTCTTCAACAACTGCTTCAAGAACGGTATCCTGCCAATCCGCTTGCCGCAAGAAGATCTCGATGTATTGATGGACGATGCACAAAAGGGCGCAAACGCGACAATGACGATCAATCTGGCAGACCAGACCATTACACGCCCGGACGGCGAGACAATTTCGTTCGAAGTTGAAGAATTCCGGAAGCACTGCTTACTGAACGGTCTAGATGACATTGGCTTGACGATGCAGAAGGTTGCCAGCATCCATAGCTATGAAGCCAGGATTGCCCGTGAGCAGCCGTGGATGAAGCCGACAGCATAAGCTGGGCTGCCACAGAAGCGATGCCCCTTGGTTCTCTGTCGTGGCTTTCGGTTTGTCGCTTTCGGTTCTTGGGGCTGCATATTGACCGAGAGCAGTCGCTTCATCCTCGGATAGCCCTTGAAGCTTGGGCTTAACTAGAACAGCCGCTGTCCAAGTTACCAAATGCATGACACACCATACCACGACAGGGATGGTCAGCTATCAGTTTTCAGGAATTCAAGGAAACGCAGGCGCACCCGACGCAATAGAGGATTGTGCGGTGAGTGTCGGTCTTGCCACTACCAAGATAGTATGGAGCAACTTTGTGTGGTCATCATGTGACCTGCGATCCACGATAGTGCCGTGTAACGGCTGCCAGCAATACTCACTGAAACTCGACTAGCCAATCACCGAACTGAGTTTCATGGCGATACTGATGTCGCCGGACACCTTTAGCTTTCCCATCATGAAGGCCGTTGTCGGTTCCAGTTCGCCGGTCGCCAGTTCCTTGAAGTCATCCAGCGACATCGTGATGGTGCAATCCGCGTCATTGTCGTCATTTGACACCTGATAGGGCTGGCTGGTGCCGTCGATATGAATAACGCCGTCGTCGCCGAAGTCGAACTTGACGGTGGCATCCAAGCCGGAGGCTTCGCTCACGCGCTCCTGTAGCTTTGGCGTGACGTCGGCAAGACTCATGAGAATATCCCTCTGGTTCGGACCAAAATGGCGGGCCAAGGACGTGTAATAGTGTCACATCGATATCGTGACGCCCGCAACTCTTTCCAAGAGAAACTTCGCCGCAACAGGACTTTGAAATTGATCCTAGTGCACGCGTTCGATGATCGTCGCTGCACCCATGCCAGCGCCGACACACAAGGTCGCAAGTCCGGTTTCGACGTCCCTGCGCTCCATTTCGTCCAGAAGCGTACCCAGGATCATTGCGCCGGTCGCGCCTAGTGGGTGGCCCATCGCAATAGCGCCGCCATTCACGTTGATTTGGTCGTGCCTGATCCTGAGAGTCTTCATGTAGTACAGGACGACGGAAGCGAACGCTTCGTTCAGTTCGTAAAGGTCGATGTCACCAAGTTCCATACCGGCCCGTTTCAGTGCCTTCCTGGTAACGTCTACTGGCCCGGTGAGCATGATCGTCGGTTCGGACCCATTCGAGGCAAATGCGCGAATGCGTGCTCGCGGCGTCAGACCGAGATCCTCACCGATTTCTTTTGTGCCGATCAGTATGGCTGCGGCGCCGTCGACAATACCCGACGAATTGCCGGGTGTATGCACATGCTTCATCTGCTCGACGTCCGGATAACGCTGTATGGCGACCGCATCGAAGCCGAAGTTCTCGCCCATGTTCTGGAAGGAAACGTTCAGGGCGCCCAGGGACTGCATATCAGCCTCCGGTCGCATATGCTCGTCCCGTGCCAAGATGATCCTGTCGTTCACGTCTTTTACCGGGACTACGGTCTTTTCGAAGTAACCGTTCTCCCAGGCCTTCGCCGCACGATTCTGGGATTCAACGGCATAAGCATCAACATCGTCGCGGGAGAAACCCTCTCGGGTTGCGATAAGGTCGGCGCCAATTCCTTGCGGGATGAAATATATCGGCATCGCAACCGCCGGGTCCATTGCGTAGGCCCCACCGTCAGAGCCCATGGGCACGCGGCTCATGCTTTCAACACCGCCGCCAATGGTGAGGTCAGATTGGCCGGCCATTACCTGAGCGGCCGCCATGTTACATGCATCAAGGCCCGACGAGCAGAAGCGGTTGATCTGCATACCCGTAACGCTCTGGTCATAGTCCGCACTCAAGACTGCCAGACGCGCGATGTTCGAACCTTGCTCGCCGACCGGCATGACGCAGCCAAGAATGACGTCGTCCACTCTTGAAGTATCGAGATCATGGCGGCCCCGTACTGCTTCAAGGGTTTGGCTTGCGATGCTGACAGGAGTGATTTCATGCAATGAGCCGTTTGCTTTGCCGCGTCCTCTCGGGGTCCGCACGGCATCAAAGATATAAGCGTTGGTCATTAGACGATCCTGAAAATGTGATGAGCGGTACAAGATGAGATAATGGCAGCGGCCCAGCAAAGAAAGTCGGGCGATTTGCTAAGCGCTCTTCGGTAGAAGAAATTGGAGTCGGGTCGATTGTTTCAATGCTATGATCCAATCATGACAGCTTCTTCTCGGCATAATCCTCGTCGCCTGATCATTGGCATTTCCGGTGCGTCGGGAATCATCTACGGCGTGCGCCTGCTGGAAGCGCTCAAAGTTACGGTGGTAGAAACGCACCTCGTGATGTCCAAGTCTGCGGAGATCACGCTGGCCTACGAGATGACGGCCAAGGTCGCGGATGTGAATGCCCTTGCCGATGTGGTTCATCCGGTCCACGATATTGGAGCGTCTATCTCTTCCGGTTCCTTTCGTACAGAAGGAATGATTATCGCGCCCTGTTCGGTTCGAACGATGTCCGAGATCGCTGCCGGAGCCACTACAAGTCTGATTTCGCGCGCCGCAGATGTGGTGTTGAAGGAGCGGCGACGGCTGGTATTGATGGTTAGGGAGACGCCACTGCACACTGGCCATTTGCGGACGATGACCCAGCTGTCGGAAATGGGCGCCATTATCTCACCGCCGATGCCCGCCTTCTATCAACGGCCGAAAACGATAGATGAAATCGTTAACCAGACCGTCGGCCGGGCATTGGACTTGTTTGGACTGGATATTGGTATCGTCAAGCGGTGGGGCGAAGTCGAAGAGGTCGGCGGGCTTGGCGCGTCAGTACGGAAATTCCGAAAGTCTTGATCCGTCTGCGCCCTTTCAATGCTCAAGTATGTTGAAATCGCTAACTTCTTGACAATGCTTTAGAGCCTGAATCACAAGTCCTTGCCATGACGATGTTCTTGTGGACCAAGCCCTTGGTCCTCGAGCGACCCTGCGCATGGTATCGGGCGTGCCCGCGGCGAGGCGATGCAGATGAAACGACCGATTGAAGGGGGGGTGTCGTTCGTTGTCCCCGTTTACAACAAGGCGCCGTGGTTGGCGCGCGTGCTGGAACAACTAGCCCGACAGCGCGGCGACTTCGAGCGTGAGTTCATATTTGTCGACGATGGTAGCACGGATGAGAGCTTGGCGGTACTCACCGAAGCCACGAAGGGCTGGCCGGACGTCACGATCCTCACGCAACCTAACAAAGGCCCTTCCCATGCCACGAACAGGGGTATCGAACGCGCGCGCATGCCCTTCATCAAGTTCTGCGATGCCGACGACCTGCTTTGCGACGACGCGACCGGGGCGCTGCTCAGGGCGCTGACAGCGCATCAGGAGGCCGTGTTAGCCTATGGCGATGCGCGCATCTATGACGACGTTACGCGCCTTGATCTTGAGGCAGATCTCGAATCATCTTCCGTTCAAATCTTCGACAGGCCTTTGCGTCGCTTGCTGCGCAACAACTTCGGCGGTCCAACGTATACTCTGATGCGCACGGCGGCCGTTCTCGCCTGTGGCGGCTGTGACGAACGGGTCCCCCTTACGCAAGACTACTCCCTGGCGCTACGAATGACGCTCGAAGGTGCATTCCTGCATCTGGAAGCGCCGGTCGCCTTTCTGCCGCGCTTTGCGCCCGGTCGGCTGGGCGACGACAAGGCGCGGGAGACACGTGACACGATAACGTCCCTCGCGCTGTTCCTTGCCGACCATCCAGACCTGCCTTGGCGGTTGAAACAATTCGCCTGTCGCCGTGTGGCCGGGCGTTGCCGCCGTTTCGTCACGCGCCACCGGCGCTCCGGTCTGGCCGCAGCGACCAGGCTTTACTGGCGCGCCCATCTCCCGGTGCTGCGCGACCACGCCGACTTCATCAAGAGATGTGCGCAGATCGTCCGTTGAACCGGATTGCACAAGCCGCGGCATGGCCGCCGTCGGTGCCACGCCCCGCCAGCGCCGGGGCACGGAGCGCGTCCAGCATCCGCACCGTGGAGAACGGTGGATGACAGGGCGGTATCGGGCGCTACCGGCACCCCGACCGGATCGCATCGGCAGGGCCGTCGCCCGTGGCCGGCCCTGCTGCGGCGCCATCAGATCCTGTTCC
>JAPOST010000157.1 GCA_026709535.1 Rhodospirillaceae bacterium | reverse complement strand
TCTCGACCATCGCCGAGACCTCCAACGATTGCGGGAAACCGTCGAGCGCGTCGGGCCCCGCCTCGTGATCCTTGAGGCCCGATGCGCTGTAACCCTCCGTTGATGACCGCCTGTCTGGCTTGGCGGGATTCGGCGAGAGTGATCGATCGTGGACGGCCGCCGGCTTGGTGTTCATCTTCCGATTAAGTGGACGCGATCGCAGATGCCCGATGAAGCGAAGGAACCGATCGGCGAGTTGGAAAGCCGGTCTCCCCCTCGTCGCCGTTGGATCGTGGCGGAGAGCTGCCAGTCCGGTGTTCTTCGAGAACCTATTGAAGTGCGGTTCGGTTGGAGCTAGCTCGTCTTGAGCTACCCGCTGGCAGCGTGCTGTCGGCTCAAGGGCCGCTCCTCGGAGTGGCCCTTGCTTTTTGTTGAGGGTGCAAGTGAGAACGCGGGTCTATGTGGACGGCTTCAACCTGTACTACGGGGCGGTCAAGGGAACGTCGTTCAAATGGCTCGACCCGGTTCATCTGAGCAGGCTACTGCTTCCCCCGGGATATGCGATCGACAAGCTGCTCTACTTCACCGCCCGCGTGTCGGGGATATCTGACTCTGGTGCGCAGGCTCGCCAGCAGACCTACCTGAGCGCGCTGAGAACACTCCCGGAAGTGGACGTACACTTTGGGAGCTTCTTGGCCAAGACGGTTTGGCGGCCGCTCATCAACCTCCCGGTCGCCGGAAACTGGATCGATACTCCGCAGCCGGTGATCTTGCCTGCCGGCAATCATCCGGTAATGGGTGCGAATCGCCGAACGCTGCCTGTGGGCAGCTATCCCCAGCGCGGTAGGCGGAGCAAGAAACGCCGCAAGGCGACGGCGCCGCTGGCGGATGCACTTGTGGCCGAATTTCATTCGATGGAGGAAAAGGGCTCCGACGTCAACCTCGCGGTGCATATCCTCAACGACGCTTGGAACGGGTTGTTCGAGGCGGCCGCCGTGATATCGAACGATACCGATCTCGTGGCGCCGATTCGAATGGTGACTGCGGAGCGGAGCAAACCCGTGTTCATCGTGTGTCCAAGACGCTGGCAGGTTGCGCCGAAGCTGAGGCAGGCGGCGAGCCATGTGCGGCATGTGCGAGCCGCGCAACTGAGGGCAGCGCAGTTTCCGGATACGCTGCCGGGAACTACGATCTCCAAGCCGGTGGGATGGTGATAGGTCAGAGAGAATCGAGAATTGATCGTGCGTGCCTGGAGTTCAAGGAACTGCATTCGAGTTGGTTGAGAGAATGGTGAGGGTGTACTCCGTAGAACATCGACAGCGAGTTGTGGGATGAGAATTTCAAGAATTGGTATAGCCAATTTCACCAATTTCCAGGCACTGGATATTCAGACGGGTAACGACATCGTCGTAGTCGGTGAGAACAAGGTAGGAAAGAGCAACTTCATCCGCGCGCTTCAACTCGTTTTGGATCCAGGTCTGTCGGAGCGGGACAGGCACTTGGGGCTCGACGATTTCTGGGATGGCCTCGGGGACGACAAGATCGGTGCCACGATTGAGGTGTTCGTGGAATTGACCGATTTCACGAATGACGAACGACTGATGGCGCACTTGTGCGACTGCGTGGTGGAGCCAGAGCCGGAGATGGTGGCGCGGCTGACCTATCGCTTCCAACCGCAAGCCGGGCTCGACGGTGATCCCGAGAGTCTGGCCGATTACGAGTACGTGATCTTCGGCGGCGATGATCCCGACATGTCCGTGAATCGTAGTGCGCGGCGAATGCTACCGCTGGATATCCAGGGAGCGCTCAGGGACGCAGAGAAGGAAACCTTGCGTAACTCAGGCCTGCCGCATGCTCCCTTTGAGGGTGTCCCTTAGGGGTTTCAATCTTCCTCAGGCACGCTTAGGATTCTTGAGACTCAATACCTGAAAATTGAGGTCGACCTGCCGCGAGGATGCTCATGCGAAACCTGAACGAAAACACTGTCACCGATGCCGTCCTGCAAACCATCTCGGCGGAAACAGACCATCGGTTACGCGAGGTGGTGACCAGCCTGGTCAAACATCTCCATGCCTTCGCCATCGAAGTCGGTCTACGCCCTGACGAGTGGATGCAGGGCATTCAGTATCTCTATGACGCCGGCAAGATGTCGACACCTGAGCGCAACGAGTTCATCCTCACGTCGGATATCTTGGGCCTGTCGTCCCTCATCGACATGATCAAGGGGCGAGGTGTTGGTACCGGCACCGAATACAGTGTCCTGGGACCGTTTTTCGTCGAAGACGCACCCGAAGTATCGGTCGGCGGCGACATGGCCGGTAACAACCCTGGCGTCGAAGTTGTGCTGAGCGGTAGAATCCTTGACGAGAAGGGAAAACCGGTCGGAGGCGCACGGATCGACTTGTGGCAGAACCAGGACAATGGCCTCTACGATGTGCAGGAGACACACGAAGGCGCTGTCCCCAATCTGCGTTGCCACCAGATCACAGGCGCCGACGGGCGTTATGGTGTTCGGACAATCAGGCCGGTATCCTACAAGGTGCCGGATGACGGGCCGGCGGGAGAAATCTTGCGCGCCACGGGGCGCACGGCCTGGCGGCCCGCGCATTATCATGTCTGGATTAACGCCAAAGGCTACCGGCCACTGGTGACCGAGCTGTTTCCGGGTGACGACCCCCACATCAATGGCGATGCCGTGTTCGGCGTACGAGATTCCCTTCGGGTGGATTTCAGCGAGTCCAACGACGAAGCAGAGGCAGCGTCTTATGGGGTAAAATTTCCGTACCAGAAAGTCGATTTCGATTTTGTACTGGTCGCCAACCAAGCGGTCGAATGACAAAATACTGTCACCGCGCAGGAGCGGGATCCTTGTCAATCAGGGAAACCGATTAACGGGTCGTTCCGCACCCTTACCGGCGAACGACAGCGGTTTGTAGCCGCACCAAATCGGTGACGGAAGCTCGACGCCATGCTCTTCCATGAAGTGGCGCGCAAAGGCCTCTGGCGGCTCTTGATCTTTGCGCATTTCTCCTGACCCGAGCGTGAACGAGTCTTTGCCGTCGTCGACACGCCGGTTCCGTCAGTTCACGGCGGCGTCCTTCCTGCCCTGACCAGTCCGGAAGCCGCGATCGTTCTTCTGAATCGCTGCCATGCAGACCCGAATCGCAGAAATCTCGCGCGATCCGATGAGCTGGCGGCGCAATTCGTTGATCGCTGCTGGACAGAGGGCCCCAGTGGCCGGGATTGGCGCGTCGAACCGCCTCCGGCAGTGGGTTGCCGGCTCGCGAGACTTCAACAGCAAGTAAGACATCGTGTTCCTCCAGGCGAATTGCGCCGCCGTCTACTGTGGCAATGCACTGGCCTCCATGCGATTGTTCTCGAAAGAAGTAGTGCCGCCTTTTCGGAAGGCAGCTAGCGAGTTACCAAAGTAGATCGCCGCCACAACTTCATGCTTCCTCCCCTGTGAATCCGCCTAGTGAAACCCAAGAGGATGGCCAAGTTGATCAGGCCAGCAGCGACTGCCAACGTAAACGCCAAGTGGTAGTTGCCGGTCCAATCGTAACCGGCGACACCCAGGAAGCCGCCAAAACCCATTCCACACCAGCCAAACAACCCAATCATGGCCATCCCTCGCGCGCCGATCCGGGGCGGAATGAATTCGCGCGTACTGGTAATGATCGATACCATGACACCGCTGAACACCAGGCCGAACAGGACAGTCAACACCCAGATCAACACATGATTGTCTATCACGACGAACCAGCATGGGGCCGCTGATCACCGCAAGGCCCGTATCACCGAATACCACTGCCGTCAGGTAATATTCTGCAAGCGTTGTCTGGCCTGATTGGAGCAGATAGCTGCTGCCCATGCCGACGGCGCCCACGAGAGCAATCCAACGCGTGCCGAACCGATCAGCGATCACGCCAAACGCAAGCCCGGCAATCGCCGCCGAAACGGCGATCATGGTATACCCGAGGGAGGCTTCCCCCCGGGTCCAGCCGAATTCGACACTGAGCGGTTTGATGAATACGGCGACGGAGGGCAAACCGCCAAAGGCAAGAACCGACAGCAGAAAGGTGACAGAAACCATCACCCAGCCATAAGGCCGTTCTTCGATTTCCAAGGGTGGTGGTGACCGGGATTCCATCAGGGCGTTGCGCCTGTGCGGGACCGCACGGCGCATTGCGACCGGCTACAACCTGTTGACAGGCACTTTGAGGTAGGTGACGCCGTTGTCTTCAGCAGGCGGCATATACCCCGCACGCATGTTGACCTGGACCGAAGGGATGATCAGCAGGGGCATGTCCAGCGTCCTGTCGCGAGTGATCCGCATATCGACAAAGCTGTCTTCGTCTACTTCCTTCCGGATATGAATGTTGTGCCTTTTTTCGTCTTCAATGGTCGTTTCCCATTGGAAATGATCTCGTCCGGGGGCCTTGTAGTCGTGGCACAGAAACACGCGGGTGTCGTCCGGCAGTTCAAAGAGGCGATGGACTGACCGGTAGAGTGTTCGGGCGTCGCCATCCGGGAAGTCGCATCTGGCGCTGCCAAAATCCGGCATGAAGATGGTGTCACCGACAAACACCGCGTTGCCGACCAGATAGCTTACGCAGGCCGGCGTATGACCCGGTGTATGCAGGACCTGGACGGTATGTTTGCCCAAAGAGAACGTGTCACCGTCCCTGAACAGATCATCGAACTGGGAACCGTCGGCGATGAATTCCGGATCACCGTTGAAGACATCGCCAAAGGCGCGCTGCACATCGACGATATGTGCGCCGATTCCGATGCGGCCGCCCAGCCTTTCTTTCAGCCACGGCGCGGCGCTGAGATGATCGGCGTGGGCGTGAGTTTCCAGGATGCGCTCCAGCCGAAGATCTTGTGCGCGAATGTATGCGAGCACTTCCTCCGCGGCTGTCGTCTTCGTTCGTCCGGACTTGTGGCAGAAGTCACGGACCGAATCGATCACCGCGGCAGCACCGGTCTCCCGACACCACATCAGGTGCGTGGCGGTATTGGTCGGCTCGTGGAAGAATGTGTGCACGGACGGCGCAGTCGACATGCTTTCCCTCATTTCGCACTCAAGAATTGAACCGTTTTCCGCTTCCTTCAAAGCCGAATGCGGCTGCCTTCATTGAGGCGTACTGCAACAGTTTACAGAATATACCAACGGAATACGCGAGAATGAACAGGATCGCCAGTCGGGGGCTGTGCCTCTTCTGCCTACGATGGGTATCGGTTCTTTACGACACCCGGGTGGTTCACTGCCTAATGGCGGGCAGCACGGAAGGACGAGTGGGGCGCCCACGATATCGACGAGTTGTTGGAGGACGCTACCTGCGTCGTCATCGCGGATCAACAACAGGCAGGCCTTGACGTCATCTGCGACGGGAACTCCGCCGTCAGCGTTTCGTCTACCAGATGCTTGACAAGCTGACCGGACTTGACCGCGAGGCGTCGCGGCGGCGACTCGGAATCCCTGGCTACGACATGGCACCTCGTTTCGCCGTCGCTGGGATCGTCGAGGCATCAAATGGCTTGGGTACATTGGAAGAACTTGCCATTATCCAGGTTCTGGCGCCCGACGCGCCCCTGAAAATCGCCGTTCCTTGACACCTGACATTCGCTCAGGCCATTGAACTGAACGACCACAATCGTGATGCCCTGACAGACCAGTTGATCGCGTTGGTGCAAACGGAAGTAAGGGCGCTGGCTGCTGCTGGCGTGCCAGACAAGCCCGAGCTGCCGCGGGTGCTTCATGGACTGAGTTTTTTCGGATCGGCCGAAGTAATGACCTGGTCTCTGGATGGGATTGGCGTGCAAACGGCCGGGCATGTTTGTTTCAGCAACAATGCCGGCCGGCCAATTGCGGGTCGCCGACTTGCGCCGACGCTTGATGCGATCAGGTCAATCGATTGTGACGTCCTGATGTTCGAGTTTGCCAATCGCGAGGTGTCAGAACTGGATCTGATGGCGACGCTGGCACCAGATTTCTGCATCGGCGCCAGGGTCGTCGACGTCAAGAATTTTCAGATTGAGGACGCTGAAATCGTGGCTAGCAGGATTGCCGAGTGCCTCGCCCATATCCCGGCGAGCGTTTGGATTACTGCCGACTGCGACTTCTCGGCGTTGCCGCGCTAAATCGCCCGACAAAAGCTGACGGCCATGACCGGCGGTGCGGCGCTGGCTCGGGCGCGTCTTTCATCGGATGCGCACGTTAATGACAACGGGGAGCGTTCCTGACCAGCCGCCACTGCAGACCTTCATCAACGGATAGTCGCCGCCAGCGATGAGCTGCAGCATGCACCAACCGAGCGCTCCGGGCTTGCTGTTCTTGTGCAAGCAGCCGAACCACTGCATCCAGACGCGCCATGCCGATTCGAGAGCATTATATAGGTGAATGGCGACAGTCCGGCGACACAACTCGATTTCTGCAGAAGACATGCGCCTGCACACAGCGCCGATGTCGTGTTTCCCCAGTTCATCTGGTTGTTGACGAAACTCATTGCAGGAGCCCAAGCATGTCTTTCAGGCGGCCTTCGATTCCGGCACGGTACCGAAAGGAATTCACTGACATGTCCGGGTTGCTACCTTGCTGACGCCGGCGATACTGATCGTTCACCCGATTGATGCCGTTTGCCTCTTGCGAGTTCGGCCCACCGCGTCGCTTTGAAAATCCGGACCGCTGGATATTGTTTCAGGGGAACCGGAACAGTTCCTGCCGTCATGCGCAGAACGGAATACCGCTCAACAGCAGTTCGAAATAGGCTGGCAAGATATGGTTCGACCAGATCACGGATGCCGCCTGTACCAGATCCGTACTGAAAAATCCTCCGATAACACCACCGATGCCGGCCGCCGACATCATGACAATGATATGCCTGCGGGCACCCAAAAGGGGCCAGCAGGCATGATGGGAAAAGACAGTGACGGTTTCCATGCTTTGGACGTTGGCACCAATCGGCTTGGAATGCAAGCCGGCTGGCCGCTGGGTGACCATGTCAGCTTCCGCCACCCATCCATTTCCTCAGCTGCTGGGCCATCTTGTTTGGCGTGATGGAATAGGGAAAATGAGTCATGTACTGGCCCTCTGGTCCCATCAGGTAGATCAACGCAGTGTGGTTTACCTGGTAGCTGCCATCGGCCGTGGCCTTCATCTTGCGATATCCCACCTTGTAGGCTTTGGCGGTCTTGGCGATGGCCGCAACGCTGCCCGTCAGCATCCAGAACCGCCTGTCAAAGCCTTCATGATACTCCTTCATCCGCTCGACAGTGTCCCGTTCGGGATCGATGGTGATGAAGACGGGCTGGATTCTCCCTGCCGCCGGGCCCAGCGCCTCCAGTGCCTCGCTGACAGTCTGCACGGTCGTCGGGCAGATATCGGGGCAATGCGTAAAGCCGAAGCTGACGATGGCAAACTTGCCCAGCAGATCCTTGTTCGTCCGGGTTGTTCCGGTATGGTCGACCAGCGTGAACGGGCCGCCGACAAGCGCGCGACCCGTAGTCCGGCTTTCTGACGCGCCGCGAGCGGCGTCGCCCATTCGCCACAAGTACACGCCGCCAGCCGTTGCCGCTGCGGTCACGATTGCAAGGACAAGAGCTTGTGCTGTGGTTCGGGTCATGACCAAGCTCCCAAGGCGATCACATGGACAAGCATACGTTTGTTTCGGTAAAGATGATGTCTCTTGAATGCAGGAGGATGTGACATGGCCAAGCTGCGCCACATTGCGCTGCAGGTGCCGAACCTTGAAAAGGCGGCACAGTTCTACGAAAGGGTCTTCGAATTCGAACGCGTAAAGCAGGCGGAAAGCCCCATCGGTAACGCGGTGATGTTGAGTGACGGTGTCATGAATCTGACACTTCTGAATTTCCCTGATGGTCAGGGTGGGCAGATCAACGGCAGGGAATGGGCTGGTCTTCACCATATGGGCTTTGTCGTTGACGACCTAGAGGCGACTGGCTTGAAAATAGAAGAGGAGGGCGGTGCTTTTTTCATGAAGCTGCCCGGCCATTACTCTGGCGTCGACGCTGAGACAAAATACAAGGACAACCATGGAATCGTCTTCGACATTTCGGACCATGACTGGACGCTTGCCAAAGACGCCTAGCGAGCGCGCCGGAAGCCGTTGGCGGAGATCACGAGGGCATCATGAATCAAGACGTCGCATCCCATTTGGGGTTATGCGGGCTGGTACCAGGAAGAAGAGCGACAACATGGAGGGAACGGGCGCCGAATATCCCCGGCATGTCAGAAATTGGTACTGCATTGCGGCCGGTCGGGTTCGCGCTTCTGAAAAAAACGATTGGTGGATCCGAATCAGATCTGGAGACGCCCTGGCGGTTCGCCTTGCGAGGACGACGCTTGTCTCTTCCGAGCATCCCGCGCATGTCCTTTGATCACGCCTTGACTGATTTGACTACGTTGCATGCTAGCCAGGAAAGGGGTTCCGCATCGTGAGCAAGCTGCTGAACAGGAATGTGGACGCGCTGGTGGCAGTAGGCCACTTTGGCATTTTCACGCCACTGCTTTTTTCCTTGGCTCGCAAACCTTCGAACTCAGGGAACTGAGTGAAACTGTATTGCTGGCGCAGAGGTCTGGGGCAGCTAACTCCAGTCGATTCTGGCGGCGCTGCTCGTAGAGGCCGAGAGCGTGCAGCGGGAAATACTGGCGATAGAGGACATAATCGAGCAGCGCCGTTCGGAAAAAGACGCCGGCCATGTCCTGTTTGGGCCATGTGCCTTCCGCTTCATGCATGTCCAGCAGGAATTGCGCGCCCCGGGAAATCGCCCGCCAGTCCGGCTCGCCCGCTTCCAATAGCGCAATCATCGCCCACGCGGTCTGGATGACTTGGCTTTCCTCGTGCTGGACGTACTGACCGGTCAGGCATCCGCTATGGTGCTCGCCCCATCCCCCATCCTCGCGCTGGTGATTGAGCAGCCAGCGGCAAGCCGAGCGCACTGCCGGGTCGCTTGGCCGGGCTCCGGCCGCAAGAAGGCCCCTGATGCCGAAAAGGGTGCCATAGATGAACTGCACACCCCATACGCCACGCCACGATCCGTCGCTTGCCTGGGTCCGTCGCAGCCAAGCGTTGCCTCGGGCGATTGCGTCGGTGACATTTCGATCGGTGATTTGCGTAACCTTTTCCTTGCAGGCCGCAAGCGCCGCGAGACAGGACGCCGTACACTCGATGAAGGAATGCTCAGTCATCGAATCGCCGAACATCTCGGCCGGGTTCAGCCATTCCAAGCCGAATGCTGAACGGCGCGCCTCGTAGCTGCCGAAGCCACCATCGCGATTCTGGCTGCGCAGCATGAAGCTGATCGCGTTACGCAACGCTGCCGTGTTTTCTGCGCCACGTCCAGAGGCGATAATTCCGACAACCGCTTCTGCCGTGCAATCACTCACAGGCCAACCGTGCCAGCCGCCGGCAAAACACCAGCCACCTTTGGGATCAGAGCGATATGCGCTTCGATAACCGTCGAAGCTCTTTTCTATCTGCTGCGAGAACAGGAATTCTGCACCGCGCCCGACCGCGTCTGCGGCGTTGGTCGCATCTGGCGTCGCAGCAAGTGCCTGCAATGCGAACCCGGTATCCCAGGATGCACTTCGCGCACCGACGACCCGTGCACCCTGATTTTCGTCTTCCCAGATCCAGTCATCCAGCTTTTCCAAGGCCTGATGCAAATCCGAATCGGCTGGATCCTTCAGCCACAAAGCGAGGATGTTGAGAAGGCCGCTCACCGGCGAGATGCTTGTATGGCTGGTGGTCTGCAATTCCCATTTGATGCGCCCAATAATAGCTTCCGTACACCGGGCGCGCAGGCGTTTGCTGTGAAAGCGATCGAACAACTGCGCAAACCCGTAACCGATCTTTAACCACGCGCTTGGTCGCGCGTAGAGATCGGCGGCCCGCAGACGGTTGCGAGTCGACGAGAAATCGGCGGCTGCAAAGCCATCGGGGAACAATTCCTCCCGCAGCGATGCAATGATCGGTGTGATCGGCGTCTGGAACCGGCGGGCGTAAATTGCAGCCATCGCCATATAGATGAGCCTCGTGTGGCAATACCAGTTCGATGGGTGCAATGGTATCTGGCGCGGCAAGCTCCAGAGTTCCGGAAGAACGGCATTCACTCCCCGCCAATCGTAGAGATTGACGAGAGCTAGCCAGAACTTGCCCCAACTCGGGATTCCGAGAACGCCTTCGGCCTGGATGAATCGCCGGGACGGCTCGACTAACGGGTCGTCTCTCTCGACACCGAGCAATCGCGCTGCGACGTAGACTAGAGCGGTAACAAACAGGTGGGGCTCCGAGTGCTCGTGCAAGCCCCAGGCGCCTCCTTTGAGGCGAGTTCGCTCGAAGGAGCGCAGTACGCGTCGATGGCGGTCGGACTCAAGCGGCTGCCCGATAATGTGGTGCAACAGCGCATATTGCGCCGTTAGCATCGGGCACCAGACCATCTCGCCTTCCCAAGCACCATCCTCTCTCTGGAGCCTCAGCAAATGCGCAGTCGCGCGCTTCAATGCCGGACCGGCAGTGGGTGATTCGATTTTCTTCGGCTGGCCGGACTTGGCGGTTTCATCCGTCACAGGCATGGAATGCAGAAACACGCGTGCCAAACTGCCTTGGGCCTGCTTGTATTTTTCCCCGCCCGCACCCTTGGTCTGGCGCAGTTGCTGAACTCCGCGCACGAGCCACCAAAGACGAAGCAAAAGCGCCCTTAAAATGCCCCAGCCCCGACGCCAGGAAGCCCGGTGGTTACCCAGAAAAATCTCCCGCGCGAAGACCCGGACTACCGTTCCGCTAAACGCCAGACTCATCGCGACCGGGGATCGCTCTTCGCAAGCAAGTATGCGCGTGGTCCGGTCGCGGTATGCGGCATTCGTGCGCCAGCCCCGATAGATTGCCTGTCTGAGCGCCACCGCCTCGGCCCGATGGTCGGCAAATACCTCGTACAGCCCTAGAGCAAGGAACTCCGGAACCCGGGTTTTGCTGAAACGCTTGGCGGCGAAGTCGCGAAAATTTCCGCCCTCAGCAAGGGTAAGCGCGTCGCCAAAGCCGAGAGTCATGCCGACCGCTGTCATGGGATGGTAGTGCCCGGCGGCATCGCCTATAAGCACACGGTGCTCGGTACCGTAGGTCAGGCGCGATCGCAACTGGTTGGTCGCCGCTTTGAACTGCCCAGCCCGCAGCGCTCCGACGAATGCTGGACCGAGTTCTCCCGGCATCACACCGGCACAGGATTCTGTAAGGTAGTCGACTCTATCGTGGGTAGCCCAACGGTCCAGCGGCACATCAATGATGACCTTGACGCAATCTTTTGCCACACTGTAAACGAGGATCGGGCCCGGCCCTCCAAGCAGGACATGCCCGTAGTTTTCAAATGGCAGCCTCACGTCCTTTACCGTAACGCCCAGCATCCGCGAGCAGAGAACGGGGTCGACCGACAAATCGAGGGATTTGCGCACGATTGACGCTCGACCATCGGCACCGACAATACGTCCTGCATTCAGGGATTGTTCTGCTCCTTTAAGGGAATAGGTAACACTTTCGTCATCGACCGCCTTCACACGTGCATACTGAATGAAATCGATATCCGCTTCGTTCTTGATCGCCTCATGTAGCTGCGCAACGAGCAATGCGTGGTCGCAAGCCAAACCTTGAGCATCGCCGCAATAGGGCAGGACTATGGGCTTCGAGCCGTCTTCCGGAAACACCACGAATCCATTACCCGCACTAGCCTGCTGTTGGGAAGCAGGATCAATTCCGATATCGCGCAATATTCGGACGGCAGGCGGATGCAGCCACTCGCCTGCCATTCGCCCGGCGGCCTTCGGATTTGCTTCGAGCAAGGCCACCCGGGCGCCCTGCCGCGCGTGAGCGATCGCGCACAGGCTTCCTACCGGCCCGGAGCCGACGATGGCGATATCATAACGCCGTGAGAGGCTACTACTCATCCAAAGACGCTTGGTTGGGAACGACGCCTGTAGCGGACGAGGCAGGGCTCTTTGGGTCCAGTCACCCAAGTGCCATAGTTAGGCTTGGGAAACTCTGCTTCACGGAAGAAGTCGAAGCGATCAATCAGTACGGTCCAGATCGCCTTGAGTTGCATGATGGCGAAATTCTTGCCCATGCAGGCGTGCTTGCCACCGCCGAAACCAATTAGGGTGTAATGATGTTGCTTGTCCTCGCAAGCGGGTGGTGCGAAACGATCGGGGAAGAACCTTTCTGGATCGGCAAAAATGTGCGGAAGCCTGTGTGATACCGCAGGCGACACCATGGCCATCGTGCCGGCAGGGACGACATGGTCCCGGTACTGTAGAGGCTGGAGGACCTTCCTGACCAGCAGGATCAGCGGCGGGTGCAACCGCTCGCATTCTCGGACTGCGTTTTCCATGACAGGTTGACGCTGGAGACCATCAAGACTCATGGTTCCCGCTTCGCCATAAACCTCCCGCGTCTCGTCTCTTATGCGCTCCATGTAGTCGGGCTCCTGCAAGAGTTCCAAGCCAATCCAAGTCGCGAGAACCGCGCTGGTGTGCTGTCCCGCGAACAACGCCGTCAACAGGAGGCCGGTAATCTCGTCATCGGTCAGAGCGCGACCGTCCTTGTAGCGGGCGTTCATCAGCGTCTGCATGAAATCGTCTGGATTGCTTTCCCTGCTTCGGCGCGCCTTCATGATTCCAGAGAGAAGATATGCCACCTTTCGCCGTGCCCTGTCGCGGCTTCGATGCGCCGATGTAGGTAGATTGGGGAAAAAGAAGCCCAGAATGTTGATGCCTCTCTGAAGATCATTATAAGCGTCTGCGAATCCGGTATCTATCTGGTCACGAACCTCCGAGCCGATCAGGCTGCGGCTGGCAATCTTGACTGTGAGTTCGTTCAACGCTAGCGGCAGGTCGATTTCCCCGTTGTCTCCAAGGGCATCGGCGAACTGCCTCGTTTCCTCGAACATGATGAGGGCATATCTGCGCATACTGGCTTCGCGAAGAGCTGGAAACAGAAACCCAAGCTGCTCCGACATAATCTCCGGAGTGGTATCGTAGGCGATGCCGCGACCGAATATCGGAACTGTGAACTGGTATACGGCCTTGGCGTTCAGTTGTTCTTCGGGCGCGCGAAAATAGAAATCGTGAGCTTCGGGGCCGGTAAACAGAGCAAAATCGCGAGGACCGAGCCGGAAGCGATAAAGGTCGCCGTGTTCGCGCCAGCCGCGGCTCAACATGGCAACTGGATCTTTCTGAAATTCTGGCAACTGGCCGAGCAGCGGCCATCCACCCGAGAGCTTGGGAGTGGTTTTCGCTGCCTGTTTCGGAATCTCTGCAGAAGCCAGTTCCGTCATATTGTCAGATCTGTTTGCCATGCTCGCACTCTAATGAATGAACGGCAGCATCGAAAAACGCGCCCGCTGCTTGTAGCGTTCCCAAAGCTCGCCATATTTGGCGCGGCAGCGGCGCTCATCACGTCTCGAACGATGCCACAATAGACCCGTCAGCCACGCCGGTAGCAGATAGGGACCCAAGGATGCGAGCCCGGTGGTAAGAGCAAATGCGAAATAGATACATATCTCGCCAGTATAGTTGAGGTGTCGCCCGATGCCCCAAAATCCGGAAATTAACAGGCGCCCGTCCAGAGTTTGGGCGCGTCGGCCCCAAATCATGATGTCGGGGTCTCGCTTGAAATCATGCTTTTGCTGGTTGGAGCCGCGGAAGAGCCAGAAGCCGAAAACGAATAACAGGACAATCGCGGCGGAGGCGGCGGGCGACAGTGATTCCGGAGCGTAGACCAGCCACCAACCGGGAAGACAATAGAAAAAAGGTACAAGAACATAGTCACCCCAGACAAGGTTCCATCCAAAGCGTTCGCTGACGATGTCCCAAGTATGGATCATACCGTGTTCAAACTGGAAATAGTTGAGCACGTAAAGAAACGTGAAGACTTGGTAGAGAACCATTCCAAGGGTCAGCCCGCCGGATGTCTCATACTGCGCGGCGGCAAATGATGCGTTCAGCAGCGCCAAGCCAATCAGCGAAGGGCAATAACTGAAAAGTTTCAAGTCCTGCCCGAGCCATGTCGGAGCGGCATCCACCCCCATGAAGAAATCGCGCCAGGATGTTGACGATGGCTTTCGGGCGCGCGCACCCTGAAAGAACAGCCAGCCGGCTAGTGCGAAGGCGAAGCCGTTCGCCACGATGAACAGGGCTACAAAATGCGTATGCAGCACGGAAAGAGAGAACCAGCCGACAGCCTGAACAAGACCAGCCGCGATCACGACGGTCAGAAAAAGGACAAGGCCGTTGAACTTGTATACGCGCTGTTTTCCGGCCGCATCAACCCCAGCAATCCGGCGGCCCGGCAAGAGCGCAGAACCGAGGAAGAGCAGAGCGACAAACCCCAGCCCCATTGCTGCTGCTTCAAGAAGAATACCGCCCGACAGGGTCGACAATTGAGCGAACGGTTCAGCTGCCGGCATCACCGTCCACCGAATCGTTTTCCAGATGCTCGCGCCATTTGCGCACAGTCACCTCCTGAAAGGCCTGTACCACGGGATTGAACTCATAGGGGCGGGCGTGCCAGTAATCTTCGTACCCTGCCTGCTCCGCTTCCAGTGCAAACCGGTCTTGGGAGAGCAGTGGCGCTATGAGCAGGCGGTTCGAGATCTTCATGACTGCGGTCATCGCGGCACGGGGAATGCGCACCGGTAGCAAGGGTATTTTCAGTGATTTGAAATAGAACAGGAAGAACACTCGGGTGGTGCGCTCGTTGATCGGCAACACGAAAAGCCAGTGTTTGATGGCGTCGCCAGTATTCGACCACTGGTAGGGATACTCGTAACAGAGCTCCATGTGGTTGGTGTCAAGTTTCCTGTGATCGACGAACAGCCCGGAGATGCGTCCCCGCCCGACTCGCGTATTATAGGAAAGATGCACGTTGTCGCCGATTGTTTCGAACCGGTCGAGGTCAGCCTCGTCAAAGGGTCGGTATTTGCGGTGCAGATGGGCGTGGGTGAAGTCGCTGACATTATCGATCACCATCGAATGGTGCGCGGACCAAGTGAATCGCAGCGGTACGCAGGCCCACCGATCAGGCCCTTCGAGTTCCGGGATATCAGGGATTTGGCGGCTCTCTGCTTGGTCGGGGTCCCCGGGGAATAGCCAGATAAGGCCGTAGCGGGCCTTGACCGGATAGGTTTTCAGCGCAAGCCTAGGGAAGCCCCTTCCGCTGGTGTCGTAAGGTACCCCCTCCGGGCGATCCTTGCCGCCATACTCCCAGCCATGGTAAGCGCAGACAAGCCGACAACCCTTCACGTCGCCGATGGACAGCTTGAGTTGTCGGTGCGCACAGCGGTTCTCGATCGCTTGGAACTCACCGTCCGCTCCCCGGAACAGTGCAATGGAATGCTTCCAGAATACAACTTCAACGACCGTGCCCGGTTTGACCCGATGCACCTCTTCTACGGCATACCAGTAGTTTGGATTCATGCCTGCAGCGCGCACCTGCTGCCGCAAGGTGTCGGCGGTATCAAAGGAAGGCGGGGCTCCTGACGTCGGCCTCATGTCAGACGCCCGTCGGTCATGATTCGCATACTATGGTTTGGCGCGGGGTCTGCCGCCTGAGGCGTAGCATGGTCATTCGAGGCGTCCCTGCGGGGCCGTTTGGCGCGCGGATTCACGATCGCGTCGCGGCGGTAGTGAAAGTCATATGCCTCATGGACAGCGTCTCGAATCATGGTGGGGCGATAGCCGAGTTCCCGTTTCGCTTTGCCCAGATCGGCGTGCCGACACTTCTTCAACAGGCGGATGGCGCCAGGCGTGAAACGTTGGGGAAAATCTGGGTGAAACCGGCTAAGATAAGAACTCGCCACCTCCGAAAAAACCAGCATCGCGTAGGATGGAATCCGCCGACGCGGCCGCGGGACGCCCGAGACCTCTTCATAAAAATCCAGGAGATCTGAGATAGTCTTGTACTCGCTGCTGAAGATGTATTTTTCGCCCGAACGCCCATGGCGCATGCACAACAGATGCCCTTCGACGATGTCCCGTGCCGCCACGAACTCGAAACCGCCGTCGACATAGGCATGGAGCTTGCCGTTGGTATAGTCGCACAGGGTTCTGCCCAATCGGGAGGGCAAGAAATCGGCCCCACCGACCACGGCACAACAGGTTGCGACCACTACATCCTGTCCTGCTGCCGCGGCGCTCCAGCATTCCTGCTCCACAAGCGACTTGCTGCGCTCGTAGGGCATCGTGCGTTCCATGGGAAAGAACGGCATAGTCTCGTCGCTGGGCGCCGATGGATTGTCGAGGTCATGACCGACCGCGCTGAAGGATCCTGTAACCACTACCCGGCCTGCCTCCGCCTCCCGCGCTGCTTGCAGCACATTACGGGTGCCAATGACGTTGCACTCGAAAATCTTCCTGCGATGGGCACGATTGCCTTCGATGGTCGAGATCTGAGCTGCGACATGATAAACGCCCTGACAGCCCGTGATTGCTTGTCTGGTGGCGTTCAGGTCCCGGAGGTCGCCGTATGAGCGCTCGACATCCAAGCCTTCCAAACCTTCGTTGTTGTCCTCGTGTCTTAGCAAAACCCGAATCCGAACGCCCTCCTCAAGCAGGCGGCGCACGAGATTGGCACCGACATGCCCAGCCGAGCCGGTGACGAATACGGGTGGCGTCGATAAACTGGAGGACGAATCGGATTCAGGGGTCATCAAGGGCAATTTCTATTGTTGAATACTAGGATTAATATAATATCCGCAACGCTTTCTACTGGCACTATCTCCCCTTTTCTAAATTGTCGCATTGGTTCTCTTGCGTGGTGACTTCGCTTGATGAGGGGTCCGTTCGCGTTCCCACCGGCAAGAGACGGCACCGATCGCTGCACAAGATCATCAAGATACAAAAGGCTGTTTCCCGAGCGACGAAGCCGCGGCTAGGCTGCTCTATCTGGCGATCCGGAACACCGGGACGCGCCGAAACCACCTGGTTGATTTTCGTTGACACCGGGGTGTCCTTCGATGGCTCGCGCGCGCGTTTCGGCGGGGCCGACAGTTTCCTCTGACGCTCCCGCGCAGCGTATGCGATGCTGGCGGCATGTCGCTTCGCAAGCGCATGCAGGGCATGCCCGGTCCATTGGGGAGCTCCCGTGGGCTTCACCCTGCCGGAGGTCGAGGTTTCGTCTGGCGACGCCGGAGAAGCGCCCGCTCCGGGACGTGCCGATGGACGGGGCCTGCGCTCCGTCGCGACCTTAAGGACCGGTGGCCAGGCCTGGCGGCGCGGCAAGTGGATCGGCTGGAGGCCGGAGCGGCCGTTCCGTCGGCTAGAGACGGTGGCGAACAACACCCGGTTCCCGGCCCGCTCCGGGCTCGGGGTCTTCTCGAACCTCGCAGCCCGCTTCCTTGCCGGGATGACCCGCCGGCTCGTCGACGACTGACTGGCTGGAGGCGGTTCTGGACTCCCGCCGGGCGCAGGGGAAGAAGCACACCGCAGCCTGCGTCATCACCGTGCACGTGCTCGCCGAGCTCGCGGCCATCGGCGTGTGGCGCAGTCCGAGGACGGGGCTCCGCGTGCCGGTCTCCAGGTCCGCCCTTCACCGGGTCGCCCAGCAGGTCGACCCCGATCCGCCAGTGCAGCGCGTACCGGCGCACAATCGTGCGGGCGGTCTCGAGGCCGGCCTCACCACCTCGAGCGACAGGGTGCCGAGAGCGCGGAGCGTGCAGGCGACGGACATGCTGGGAGAGTCCGGGCCAGGATGCCTGTGCGCCTCAAGCGTCGTCGCTTGCGCATCCGGCAGGCGGACACCCGGCGCGTCGGCAAGCTTCGGCAGCATTCGGCGCGCCGACGCCAAGCAGGGTCGGCCAGTGTGGCCGCGCCAGGCCTCCTACCCGCAGAGCCCGCGCGAAAGGGCGGTGCGCGTCAGCCCGCCGTCCTTGCAGGCCGTGCCGAACCATTCCACCGTCTCCGCCGAGACCTGACGCATGCCAATCT
>JAPOST010000048.1 GCA_026709535.1 Rhodospirillaceae bacterium | reverse complement strand
GCAGACGAACACGGCCCAGGGGAACCTTCCAGGACAAGACCGCGATGGACCGCAGCCTCTTCGCGGGCTTCAGCCACGAAAACAAATCGCAGGAAAGCACCACCCCTCCCTCCCTCACACGTCACTCTTGACGGTACCCGCGGCGGGCTCATAGCTCCGCCGCCGAACCAGACAGCGCCGACAGGGTGCCCGTAACCTCCAATTGACGGCTTCAGGATGAATGGAAGTTCGGCTCAGATTGAGTTGGCAGGGAATCTGCTTGATGCCCCCTTCTTTAACCAGATAATAGTGGCGGACCACCCCTGTGGTTTCCACGCACGCCTATTTCAGAGCGGGGACAGCGGGCTGCGTGGCTGGGGAACCTGGATTCGAACCAGGACCGACGGAGTCAGAGTCCGATGTTCTACCGTTAAACTATTCCCCACCAAGCGCCGAGCCCGATTACGGCGCTTGAGCACTGCGGAGAGATAAGGCCGACTGTACCGATACGCAAGACCGTTGCCGCCGCAAAGCAGGACGGCCTGTCAGCCTTTTCTGCCGTGATTTCATCAAGTTCCCTTTGAAATTGAACCGACAACCACCTGGAATTCCTTGTGATCAAGGCGAGTTGGCGAACAAGAATGACAAATCCGGGAAAATCGCTGCACGTGCTTCCGCGACTTGGGAGTCTTGAAGACGCCAGGCGATTGATTTTCGGTGATCCGACCCTCAAGGGTCGGCCCTGTGGCGAGGCCGGCTTACGCGCCTTCAGGCGGCGCTCCGCGACACCGAGCGGCGGTGGCGGGCGGACAGACATCCACCATCCGAATGGTCACGAGCGCCTTGATGATGGTCCACGGCGTGACGTCGCTGGCCCGAGGTTCTTCAGCGTCAACCGGCGATGACCGAGACGAAGACCCTCGCCTTGATCGGCTTTGCGCGCTGGTGGAAGATTGGCCGGTTGCGCGTCGCCGACCGGGGATTGCGCAAAGGCCTGCTAACAGATCCCATGGCGCAGGATGGTCATCACCCCAGCGAGCAAACGGCCCGTTGATCGAGCGACCGCCGTCGTCCCTGTTTCTGTTTTGTTGAATCGCGACAGAACCTTCTGTCTCACTCATTCAACTGACGCGCGGCGTCCCGGGCAAAATATGTCAGCACGCCGTCGCATCCGGCTCGTTTGAAGCTCATCAACGTTTCAAGAACTACCCGATGACCATCCAACCAGCCGTTGTCGATGGCGCCGCGCAGCATCGCGTATTCGCCGCTTACCTGATAAGCGAAGGTCGGTATTCCAAAGTGATCTTTCACGCGTCTGGCAATGTCAAGATAGGGGAGGCCGGGCTTCACCATCACCATGTCAGCCCCTTCGGCGATATCCAGCGCCACCTCGCGCAGCGCCTCGTCTGAATTGGCCGGATCCATCTGATAGGTTTCCTTGTCGCTCTTCAACACCGTGGACGAGCCTACTGCGTCGCGAAAGGGTCCGAAAAAGCCGGAGGCGTATTTGGCCGCGTACGCCATAATCTGAACTTCATCGAAACCTTCGGCATCAAGCGCGGCTCGAATGGCACCAACCCGTCCGTCCATCATGTCCGATGGCGCAATGACATCGCAGCCCGCGCGCGCCTGGACCACCGACTGGCGGCAGAGAATTTCGACGCTTTCGTCGTTGGCCACGTAATTGTTGCGAATCACACCGTCATGTCCATGGCTGGTGAAAGGGTCGAGCGCCGCGTCGCAAATGACGCCCAGATCAGGATATGCGTCCTTGACGGCCTTGACGGCTTGACAGACCAGGTTGTCAGGATTGGTTGCCTCGGTACCATCTTCATCCTTCAGGGCTGTCGGCGTCTGGGGAAAAAGCGCAATGGCGGGAATGCCCAGCGCGATAGCCTCTGCGGCTGCCTTGGTTACCTGATCGACCGACAATCGGCTGATACCGGGCATCGAGGATACGGGCTCCATGTTTCCCATCCCGTCTTGCACAAAAATCGGCCAGATCAGGTCGTCGGGCGTCAGCGTGTTTTCCCGCACCAATCGGCGGGACCAGTCATGCCGTCGGTTGCGGCGCATCCGTGTTGTCGGGAAGGAGGCGGTCATGAAAAAAGCCTGATCATGTCGCGATGCGCTCGCAAGCCGTCCAAAGTGCGCTGCGGCGGGAATTTGGTGCGCTATTGCATGGGAGAGGGGGGATGAACATGTGAGGATTTGTCATGAAGCCGAGAAATTGATCATGTTCTTGATGCGATCGCGGCATGATGTCCTCGACGTCCAGCGCAACGCTGCGTTTCACATGCACTCATCCGTTCCCGTTCAATCCTTCAACGTCGGCAGCGTTCCTCGCTTCTGTGCTGGCGTCCCGTAGACCATGCCGAATCCGATGCCGTATTCCAGCGTATCGGCGTAGATAGCTGTCCTGGGACGTGCGCCAAGAGCTTCAGCATGAGCAGCGGCAGCAGCAATCCAGGTGTGGAGTTCCAGGGAACCGATCCCGGCTTCTGCCACGACAGCCTCGGGTTTCCAGGTATCGAACGCCTGGATATTGCCTGTCGTGAAGATATCGAGGAAACGCCTGTCGAAATCGGGATTGAGATGGATGTCCTCGCGGGTGCGCATGCCGTTGGTCAACATTTCGGCACCCTCCAGATGCATCGCCCGCAGACGCTCCAGCCATTCCTCTTCCGTGAAAGTGCCGCCCCGATCACCAGCCAGCTGCCACTTGGTGACCTTGTCATCACCTTGACCGACGATCGGGAAGTAGCGCGTCGGATGATGGGACATGCCGCCGGATCCCATCACCAAGACCCGTTTCTGGCGAAGGAGCGGCATGGAGCCTACGGCAGCGCCAAACCGACGGGTCCGGTCGAACGGCTGAAACGGAGGCGCCATCACGTTGATGAAGATCGGGATCACCGGATAGGCGTCCACGGCGCCCAGGATGCGGTGCGCCGGTTGCGAGAAACCGTGATCGACGGTCATCGAATGGGAGACGGCCGGATCGAATCCTTCGGCACGCAGATGGTCGATCAATCCGATGGCCTCGTCCTCCGGGACCTTGAAGTCACCCGGAAAGCCGCCGATGTCGTTAACCGCCCGGCACCTCAGACCGATGCACTGGGCTGGCATGCAATCGAGATGAAAGCCACTGTAATGGTCGGGTCCAAAAAGGATCACGACCTCTGGGTCGAACGCCCTGACAGCTTCGACCTGTCGCGCATACGCGGCCTGAATGGCTGCGTGTTCCGTCGGTTCCCTAGCATAGCACATCAGGATAGGGGAATGCGGAACGCAAACCAGATAGGTACTCATCCCGAAGCACCCAGAGGCAAGACCGGCACGAAGTTTTCGGCGACGAATATTTTCCTGGCTGACCGACTGGCGAAGAACCATTGGCCATCCACGCGCCGATAGGCGTCTTCGTAATCCTGCACCAGCAAAGGCCGAGCCGGGTGGGGCGGGGGACCATCTGCTGCAAACAGCAGAAGAATGCAGGACCCACGGGCCGCAGCATCGCTGACCTCGTGCAGTCGCAGATTGGTGAAAAGGTGCCGAGACGTCCGGATTCCGGCCGTGCCTTCACGACCTTTACGTCGTGCATAGGCGGCCCGGATTTCGCTACGGCCAATACTGCGTTCCCCGGTTTCCCGGCCGTACCAGCCATCCTCTGTGAAGAGGTCTGCAGCCGTCTCCGGATCACCCTGATCAATCCGCCATGCAAACTCGCTGATCAGTGCGTCGATCTCAAGTCGGAGGAGAGAATCGGTCATCGCGGCAGCCGCCAGTCACCGGATGGTGCAGGATCCCGGCGGACCGGATTGACCAAGCGGCCGAGGCCGCTGATCGACACTTCCACAGGTCCATCAAGCCGGCTCAGATCAGCCGCGTGCAGCGGGCGAGCGTCGGTGTTGGACGGGCGGAAGGCCGTCCCCATCGAAATCATGTCTCCAGCTTCAAGCGTCATGAACCGGGAGATGAAGGCGATCACTTCTTCGACCCTGAAAGTGTAGTGCCGCGTGTTATCCTTCGTAAAGACTTCGCCATCCAGACTGCAGACGATGTCAAGATCATGAGGATCAGCGATATCGTCTTTCGTGACCAGCCAGGGTCCGGCCGGACCGAATCCGTCAGTTCCCTTGTATCGGGCGGCATAGGACAAATGCTGCTCGACCTTTTCTACCTCGTCCGGATTATCCGGCTTCGGGTACAGCGCCCAGTAGTGCACCCGGTCTTCCGCCCTCATGCCATTGCCGGTCATGTCATTGAAAATCGTGTAGCCAAAGATCTGATCCATTGCTCGCTTCGGGTCGATGTCCTTGCCGCCGCGCCCCAGGATCACGGCCGGTTCGGGCTCCGGGTGCAGTTTGCCGTAGTGGGGCCGAACCGGAATCGGCTCGCGATGGCCAATAAGGCAGGTCGCCGGTTTCATGAAGATCGTCGGATGGTCCGGCGCGCTGATCTTGCGATCGTCGGCTGCCGAGTTGTTGAGTGCCACACCGATGATTTTTCCCGGGCGACGCACCGGCGGATACCACGCTGCAGCGCTTGACGGGATAGGGGGGATAACGGTCGGATTGCTCCGGCTCCAAGCCAGGGCCTTTCGCGCCGCATCAAGAGCGGTAGGGCCACCCCTGATCAATTCGAACACCGACTGGACCGTCTCGCCGCCGGACGCTTCAAGGGCAATATTGAGGTCGATCAGGGTATCGTCATCAAGCGCGGCGGCCACGCGATCACGGTCATTCCAACGGATGCTTGCGAACTTCAAAACGATACTTCCGAAATCCAACGAACGCCGCATGGTTTGACAGTCAGTTTCCGTTGTCAAGCGATGCGCGCGTCGATCCGCCGGGGATCTCGCGTTGCCAAGGAGCCATGCGATCCGCCATCTTGCGTGATGGATGGGGTCGATTATATCCGCGCCCATGCACCTTGACGTGAACAGCCTTGGTTTCAGGAAGTCGCCCGCGCAAACCCGCGTGGTTGTAGCGATGTCCGGTGGCGTAGACAGTTCGGTCACCGCCGCGATGCTCCATGAAGAGGGCTATGACGTCGTTGGCATCACTCTCCAGCTTTACGATCATGGCGCGGCGGTCGGCCGGGCGAGCGCCTGTTGCGCCGGCCAGGACATTCAAGATGCGCGCCGTGTGGCCACGCAGACCGGCTTTCCGCATTATGTGCTGGATTACGAATCGCGCTTCAAGGACAGCGTGATTGAAAATTTCGTGGACAGCTATCTTCAGGGGGAGACGCCATTGCCGTGCGTACGGTGCAACCAGACAGTCAAGTTCAGCGACCTGCTGCAGACCGCGCGGGACCTTGATGCGGATTGTCTGGCAACCGGCCACTATGTGCGGCGCGTCGACGGTGCTACCGGACCGGAACTGCACAAGGCTGTCGATCCCGGCAAGGACCAAAGCTATTTCCTTTTTGCCACGACTCGCGAGCAACTTGCGTTTCTGCGCTTTCCGCTAGGGGAAAAACGCAAGGAAGACACGCGCATGATCGCTCGGGAACTGAACGTTTTTGTCGCTGACAAGCCGGATAGCCAGGACATCTGTTTCGTACCGAACGGGTCCTATGCCCAGGTCGTGGAGAAGTTGCGGCCGGGTGCCGCCGAGCCAGGAAATATCGTTGATCTGAACGGTCGTGTGCTGGGGCGCCATGACGGCATCATCCACTTCACCGTGGGTCAACGGCGAGGGATCGGGATCGGCGGCACGGACCAACCCCTTTATGTCGTTCGAATCGATGCCGAGCGGCGCGAAGTGACGGTGGGGCATCGGGGAGCATTGGCCCGCCACTCGCTGGCTACACACACCATGAACTGGATTGGCGATGCCCCGCTGGTTGGCTCCACCGTGACCGCATTCGCGCGCATTCGCAGTTCCAGCGAAGCTGTTCCCTGTCAGGTGACGCCGCGAGCGGGAGGCGGCGCCCGCATTGATTTCGAAGCGCCCCAATTCGGCGTCAGCGTCGGGCAGGCGGCAGTACTTTACGACGGGTCCCGGATATTGGGCGGCGGATGGATCAGTCATGCCTGATGAAGGTCAAAAAGACCTGATCTCTCCGATGAAGTCAGGATCAAGCTGGCCGGGTGTCAAGCCGCAGTTGCCCTCGGGCAAGGCGTATGTAGCGGTTCGTTCGCAGACGCAAGATCTGCAAGGTCGTTCGTCCCAAACGACGTTACGGCCCATCCCGATAAAGCCGCCATACCTGAAAAGCCCATGGCATGCACGATTCGGCGTCCGAGTGCCTTGACAAAGTATCGGGCTTGACCATACCAATCGTCTTTCTCGTATCAGGCCTTTCCGGCCAATTACGAACTTTGGTTCGGCGGCCCTCGATTGAGGGGCAATCACCGGCGCGGAGTGTTTGGGGCGGAGTAGCTCAGCTGGTTAGAGCAGCGGAATCATAATCCGCGTGTCGGGGGTTCAAGTCCCTCCTCCGCTACCAAATCTGCCACAAAGAACAAAAGATTGCAGAAACGCGCGGAAGACGGTGGGCGTCGCAGAACGACCGTGTGTCGCTGGCGCAAGATGTCGACGGCGCGCAGGCTGACGATATCAGGCGGACAAGCGACGTACCAGACAGTCGCACTCCCGCCCGGCGGGTCGCCGTCTTCGGGGGAGGGGATGAAGATCATGCAGGCTGAACAGAAGACAGACATCGCCCGAATCATCGAAGATCAGGCAAGCACGACAAAGACAAAGCGCGCCGGCATGCCAGCCTGCGGATCGCTGCAATCGGGCTCATGGGCGTGCTGTTTCGCATCCAGCGGACGCTGTCCACGAATGATGCCAGTCAGGTGATCGTATTTGAAAAAAAGGGCAAGTTCAACGAACCAGGAACTGGAGGTTCGTGTCCGGCTATAGCTGTATCGCTGCGGCCAGAGAGAGAAGGAGGTCCGTCAGCTTCGATCGGCTCACCCGTGCTCTCACGCGCTGGCCGATCTTCGCTTCCGTGCGGCGACTTGCAAGCCAATACTCGACTGTATTTTCGAGCCGCTGTGCCCGATGAGAAGGTCGGAACCGGGACACGGTACCATGACATCGGCATGACGCCAGCGCCTCTGTCTGACAGACCTTGCGCGACATCATGGAAAAAACCGGCTGCTGCCTCAGCCCGCAAGACCCGGTATCGCTTGACAGACGACGTTAACCGAATTTCTGTCTTAACCGGGGACTTTGACTTCCCATATCATGCCCTACCTTATCGATATCGAAGGCAGCCAGACAGCCAGGGCTTGCGCCGCGGATTGGGGCGAAAACAGGGATCCAGACATCGGATGAGCGACAAGGAGCATGATGACGACGGCCAAACTGGCGTCATTGTTCGGTCAAGGGCGCGGGTCAAGAAACCGTCTTTGTACAAAGTCCTGATGCTTAACGACGACTACACGCCGATGGAGTTTGTCGTGCATGTCCTGGAACGTTACTTCAGCAAGAATCGTGAAGAAGCCACGCGCATCATGCTCCATGTCCATCAGCGCGGCGTGGGCATTTGCGGCGTTTACACGTATGAAATCGCCGAAACCAAGGTCAATCAGACAATGGACCTGGCGCGCAAGCACCAGCATCCGCTACAGTGTACTTTGGAGAAAGAGTAGCCATCTAGAGAACGGACATGCAGCAAGTCAGTTGCCTGGCGTTGCGGGCGCTTGTGTTCCGCGATGTCTGTTGTCGAAAGCCGGAAAGCAGACTGTATGCTCTCAGCCAACCTGGAAAAAAGCCTTCATCATGCCCTGGCTCTCGCCAACGAGCGGAAACATGAATTCGCCACGCTGGAGCACCTTCTGCTTTCATTGCTGGAAGATCAGGATGCCTTGTCAGTCCTGAGGGCCTGCAATGTCGACATCGACAAGCTTCGTAGCGATGTCGCCAGATATATTGATGACGAGCTGACATCGCTGGTAACCGAGCGGGACGAGGATGCCAAGCCGACCGCGGGCTTTCAGCGTGTCTTGCAGCGGGCGGCTATCCATGTCCAGTCATCAGGCCGTGAAGAGGTTACCGGCGCAAACGTCATCGTGGCGATGTTCGCAGAGCGCGAATCTCATGCCATCTACTTCCTGCAGGAGCAGGACATGACTCGCTTCGACGCGGTGAACTATATCTCACACGGCATCGCAAAGGTGTCAAACGAGGATGGCGTCCATACTCCTGAGGCCGACGACGAAAACGCAAACGACGACTCCGTCGTGAAGCAGGGCAAGGAGGCATTGGCGGCCTATTGCGAAGATCTGAACGCCAAGGCCGAAGACGGCCGAGTCGATCCGCTGATCGGACGAGAGGCGGAAGTGGAGCGTACTGTCCAGATCCTGTGCCGTCGAACCAAGAACAATCCGTTGTATGTTGGTGATCCGGGTGTCGGCAAGACGGCAATTGCCGAAGGTCTGGCTCGTCGAATCGTCAACCGCGACGTACCGGACGTACTACTCGACGCCACCATCTACGCCCTGGATATGGGGACGTTGCTGGCTGGCACGCGTTATCGAGGCGATTTTGAAGAACGCCTCAAGGCTGTACTGAAAGAATTGCAGAGCATGCCGGATGCCGTGCTGTTTATCGACGAAATCCATACCGTGATCGGCGCGGGCGCCACCAGCGGCGGCTCGATGGATGCCTCAAACCTGTTGAAGCCAGCGCTGCAAAACGGCCAGCTAAAATGTATTGGGTCAACGACTTACAAGGAATTTCGAAACTACTTCGAGAAAGACCGGGCGCTGGTCCGGCGGTTTCAGAAGATCGACGTGAAGGAACCGTCAGTCGACGATTCGGTAAAGATCCTGCGCGGTCTCAAATCGATTTATGAACAGCACCATGGAGTGCGTTATACTGGCGATGCCTTGTCGGCAGCGGTGGATCTGTCTGCCCGATACATCCACGATCGGAAGTTGCCGGACAAGGCCATTGATGTAATCGACGAAGTTGGCGCAGCACAAAATCTCGTCCCGCCTTCGAAACGCAAGAAGACCATTACAGTTCGCGATGTCGAAGACGTTGTAGCGAAGATTGCGCGCATCCCTCCCAAGAACGTATCGCGAGATGACAAGGAGACGTTGCGCAGTCTGGAACGCGATCTGAAGCGTATGGTCTATGGTCAGGACCCAGCTATCGATGCGCTTGTAGCCGCGATCAAGCTGGCACGAGCCGGACTGCGCGAGCCGGAGAAGCCCATAGGCAATTACCTGTTTTCTGGTCCGACCGGGGTCGGCAAGACCGAAGTGGCGCGTCAGCTTGCCATGACCCTCGGCGTCGAACTGGTGCGTTTCGACATGTCGGAATACATGGAGCGGCATAGCGTTTCTCGCCTCATAGGAGCGCCTCCGGGTTATGTCGGCTTCGACCAGGGCGGCATGCTGACGGATGCGATTGATCAGAATCCATACGCCGTTCTGCTGTTGGACGAGATCGAAAAGGCGCACCCGGACCTCTTCAATGTCTTGCTGCAAATCATGGATCACGGCAAGCTGACCGACCATAACGGCAAGCAAGTGGATTTCCGGAACGTCATCCTGATCATGACAACCAACGCCGGCGCGGCCGATCTGGCCAAACCTGCAATCGGTTTTGGCCGAACGATTCGTGAGGGCGACGACAAGGAAGCCATCGAACGCATGTTCACACCGGAATTCCGTAATCGCCTGGACGCAGTGATCGGCTTTTCCAGCTTGCCGCCCGAGGTGGTGCGCAAGGTCGTCGACAAGTTCGTCATGCAGCTTGAAGAACAATTGGCGGATCGTGGAGTGACAATAGAGCTTGACGATGACGCCAAGGATTGGCTGGCCAACAAGGGATACGACCCCCAAATGGGCGCACGGCCCTTGGCGCGTGAGATTCAGGAGCATTTGCGGAAGCCGCTTGCTGAAGAACTGCTCTTCGGTGAACTGACGAAAGGCGGCTCCGTCCTTGTGTCGCTGAAGGACAATGGGCTTTCTTTCAAGGCAATCAGGGGACCGGCAGCTCGAAAGGGAAAACCCGGCAAGAAATCCGGATCCTCGAAGCCGAAAGCGTCGCCTCAGGCAAAGGAGGCCTGAAGCATCCTCAGAGACCCTTCCCATGATCTGACCGCGGGTAACCATACTCGTTTGCGCCAGCTTCAGACTTGCGACGGTACCGGTTGATTCGCGATCGGTTTTCCCATGCGTGTTGTCTGGAGACTTGCCTTTCGATCACTGCCTGATCGGACGCAGATGATCAACCTCCGCAGTTTTCGGCAGTCGATGGTGACACGCTCTTGCCGATCGAGGGTATTAAGATAAATTTTATATATTTTTCAAATTGTTAAGGAATCTTCTTCTGTCAGAAGACAGGTGTCGGCATGGAGCCATGGTGATGCCAACTCCGCGCTCTTGGCCGGCCGAACGGTCTGTCACCGGCCGGGTACTGCCTGAGAGCGCTCCGGTAATGTCGCGGAGTGGCATCGCCTTGGTATGATGCCGAAGCAGGATCGAGTATTTCGAGGCAGCCTTGTCCGCCGCTTTCCGGCGGGAAGCGATATTTCCTCTTTCGCCATTTTACTGGCCGGGAGGTACCAGGTTTCTGACGTGCGCTGATCCGTTCGACTCAGGTCCCGTGACCAGAATAACGATACTTGCTATCGTCGTGGCGCCGGACGTCACGAGGCGTCATCCTGCCGATAGGGCGAATATTCGGACATGATCTGCATTTCCTGAAGAATGGCTTGATCTTCTCGCATCAGGAAATTCTCCACTGCATTGCGAAAGCCCTTGTCAGCGATCCAGTGAGCACTCCATGTCTCCACCGGGAGGTAGCCGCGCTGCACCTTGTGGGGGCCCTGGGTGCCAGCCTCGACGCGCTTCAGGCCGTTTGCGATGGCAAAATCAATGGCCTGATAGTAGCAGGTCTCGAAATGGAGGAACTTCACCTCCGCAGAGCAGCCCCAGTTGCGGCCGAACAGGGAATCGGAACCGATGAAATTCAGGGCGCCGGCGATCGGCTCATTGTCAAATGTCGCCCACATCAATGCTACCTTGTCCGGCATCCGTTCGTGCAGCAGACAGAAGAATTCGCGAGTCAGGTACGGATAACCCCATTTCTTGTCATAAGTGGCCGTGTAGAATCGATGAAAGACGTCCCAATGCGCGTCGGTCAGGTCGTCTCCGGTCAGCGCCCTGACATCGACACCGGATGCCGCAATTGATGCCCGTTCCTTTCGTATCGCCTTGCGCTTGCGCGAGGACAGGGCACCCAGGAAATCGTCAAAGTTCGTGTAATTCTCGTTGCGCCAGTGATACTGGAAGGCGCGCCGGATCAGCAGGCCCATGTCATCGGCAATCGACTTTTCTTCGGGAGTCGGAAACGTGATGTGCAGATTGGTTACGCCGATCTTCATGGCGATCTGGAGCAGCGACTCGATCAGGATTTGTTGCAGAATCTTGCGTTGTGGCCCCTCCGGAACCAGGAGCCGCGGACCGGTGACGGGCGTGAACGGGACAGCGACAATCAGTTTTGGATAATATTTGCCGCCAGCGCGCTCATAGGCATCAGCCCATCCCCAATCGAAGACATATTCGCCTTGAGAATGGTTCTTGAGATACATTGGCGCGACAGCCAGGACGTTTCCGGCAGAGTCTTCCAGCGATGCGTGCTGAGGCAGCCATCCGGCTCGAGGCCCGACGGAGCCGCTTTCTTCCAAAGCGTTGAGGAAGTCCCATGAAAGGAATGGATTGTCTGGTCCGGCGCACCGATTCCATACTTCCTTGTCGACCTGACTGACGGACTGCAAAGTGCAGACGTTGAGCGCTTGCGAGTCGTCAGGCATCAGGACATCGGGTTAAACGGCGAACGAGGAGGTAACGCGTATGTCGGGAAATATCGGAAAGTCGTCTGGAGAATGGTAGATCGGCCAGAGTGTCGGGCAAGGGACGATGGCAGCAATACTGGAAAATGCCATATTTTATCATTATCTACCAATATCTTTATTTTTCAATCTCTTAGGGTTTTTTCCTGCTGTATCTTATAGTCTCAAGCTCTGGTCCTCTATCAAGGTCGAGACCGATATGAGCGGCGTACCGAGGCCAGTGATAGACGGCGGCCTCTGTATGTCCCGAGCGCTGATATGGGGAACAGCAGGAGTTGGGGAGGCCATCCCGCATCATCCACATCGTCGATCGTCCGTCCGGCTGTGACCAACTGCAAGCAGGCGGAACTTCCAGATTTCAGCTTGACGAAGCCAATCTATTGCATCCTGCTCAGAAACGTCAGTCCTGAGCCTTTGACCCGCGCCTCCCGGTAGCATAATTTGATTGATGGATGACCCTGATGAGGGATCCTGATCGAACCGGAGCCGCCAGCATGAGCAAGAGCCTCACCGTCCGCGACATTGATCCCGGAGACAAGTCCTGGCTCCGGCGCGAAGCACGGCAGGTCGGCGTATCGATGGAAGAGTTCGTCCGTCGATTGATCCACGAGAAGCGAACCAGGACCGAGCATCGCCCGAAGCCGTTAGAGGTCTTTGCGCGGTACTTCGGCGAAGAACACGGCGTCGAGCTTCCGCCCGCCGTCCGTCGCGGCTACAAACCGTTGTTGTTCTCTCGTGAGGGGGAATGACTGCAGGGCTGCTTGTCTTCCAGATACAGACTTCGTCTGCAAAATGATACAACCCGGCCATCGTGACTCGGGATCCGAGCGCATTCCGCAACACCGGGGACGAGACCGTCGATTACCGGGCTGCGGGGCCGCGATGAACATCGCTCCCGACCCAGATCATCGTCGAGCGCTCGACAGGGTTCGATCCGGGAGATTTAGGGTCTTCCATAGCGCCTCATATGAACGTGACTGATTCCATACCGCATGCCGTCAACCAGACCCCGGAGCAAGTCGCTCGGGACCGGATCGACGATCGTCTTCGTGCGGCGGGCTGGCATGTGCAGGACAAGGACGCGCTGAACTTCAACTCAGGGATCGGAATAGCAGCGCGCGAATACCGGACCGACATCGGACCTGCCGACTACGTTCTTTTCGCCGACCGTCGGGCCGTAGGCATCGTCGAGGCCAAACCGGACAGTTGGGGGGCCAAGCTCACCACGGTCGAATTGCAGTCCGAACGCTACGCCAAGGCGAAGCTCAAGTGGGTCTCGAACGCCGAACCGCTGCCCTTTGTCTACGAGAGCACCGGGCGGGTCACGCGGTTCACGAACGGGCGCGATCCCAATCCGCGCTCCCGGGAAGTCTTCTCCTTCCATCGTCCGGAGACCCTGAATGCCTGGACGCTCGCGCCACGCTCCTTTCGGGCGGATATTGCCTCGCTTCCATTGCTGGACCCCGCGGGTCTTCGCGAGTGCCAGACCGACGCGATCACCAGGCTCGAAGCCTCGCTGAAGGCCGAAAGGCCGCGCGCGCTCGTGCAGATGGCGACGGGCTCGGGCAAGACCTTCACCGCGATCACGCAGGTCTACCGGCTACTGAAGCACACCGCCGCACGTCGCATCCTGTTTCTCGTCGATACCCGAAACCTGGGCGAGCAGGCCGAACAGGAGTTCATGGCCTTCATCCCCAATGACGACAACCGCAAGTTCACGGAACTCTACAACGTCCAGCGGCTCGCCTCGCCCCATGTCGCCGGCGACAGCCAGGTCGTCATCTCCACGATCCAGCGCATGTACGCCGTACTGAAGGGCGAAGAACTCACGGAAGGCGCAGAAGAAGAACATCCCGGGGAACGGGCATGGCAACGCAGGGAGCCGCTGCCCGTCGTCTACAATCCCGGGCTTCCGCCAGAGAGTTTCGACGTCGTGATCATCGACGAGTGCCACCGCTCAATCTACAATCTCTGGCGCCAGGTGATCGAGTATTTCGATGCCTACCTGATCGGGCTTACCGCCACGCCAGACAACCGCACCTATGGGTTCTTCCAGAAGAACGTGGTCAGCGAGTACAGCCACGAGCGCGCCGTGGCTGACAAGGTCAACGTCGGGAACGAGATATACCTCATCGAAACCCGGATCACGCGGCGAGGAGAGACGCTGGAGGCCGAACAACTGGTCGAGAAGCGCGAGCGCGAGACCCGAGCTCGCCGGTGGGAAGCGCAGGCCGAGGACGAAGACTATTCACCGTCGCAGCTCGACCGCTCGGTCGTGAACCCCGACCAGATACGAACGGTTGTGCGCACGTTCCGCGACAAGTGGAGGGAGATGTTTCCAAGGCGTCACGAACTTCCCAAGACTCTGGTCTTCGCCAAGACCGACAGCCACGCCGACGACATCATCCAGACCATCCGGCAGGAGTTCGGCGAGGGCAACGACTTCTGCCGCAAGATCACTAACGGTGCCAGGAACCCCAAGTCCTCGCTTGCAGCCTTTCGCAACAACTACTACCCGCGCATCGCCGTTACCGTCGACATGATCGCCACCGGCACCGACGTGAAGCCGCTCGAATGCCTGCTGTTCATGCGCGACGTCAAATCGCGGAACTATTTCGAGCAGATGAAGGGCAGGGGGACCCGCGTCCTTGATCCCGACGACCTCCGGAAGGTCACGCCGTCGGCTCCTGCCAAGACCCACTACGTCATCGTCGATGCCGTCGGTGTCAGCAAGTCGCTCAAGACCGATAGCCAACCTCTCGATACCAAGCCATCCATCCCGTTCAAGGATCTCGCCATGGGTCTGATGATGGGAGACCGATCCGAGGAGACGGTGAGTTCGCTCGCTGCGCGTCTCTCGCGCATGGACAACAAACTTGAAGCGGAGGACCAAGCCAGGATCATACAGGCCGCAGGCAAACCCCTCACGGTCATCGTCCGCGATCTGTTCGACGCCATCGACCCCGACAGGGTCGAGGTCGACGCCAAGGCCGCGGGCCACGCCGAGCTCGACGATACCGCCATGCGGGCGGCCCGTAAGGAACGGATCGGGCGGGCCGCCAACGTCTTCACCGGACCGCTCATCAATCTCATGGACACCATCCGCCGTGATAACGAGCAGACCATCGACCATGACAACCTCGACACGCTTGAGCGTGCGGAATGGGCCGGCGATGTGGCCGCGAACGCGAAGAAAATCGCAATGGAATTCAAGGATTATCTCCAGGAAAATCGCGACGAGATCGAGGCGCTGGCCATCTATTTCGACCAGCCGGCGCGCCGGTCTGAAGTAACCTACGCCATGATCAAGGACATACTGGCGAAACTGAAGCAAGATCGCCCGCGCCTGGCTCCGCTGACCGTCTGGCGCGCCTACGCGCATCTCGACGACTACAAGGGCGCCAATCCGAAAGGCGACCTCACCGCGCTGGTTGCGCTGATACGGCGTGTCTGCGGTCTGGACGCAACCCTGACCCGACATTACGACCGGGTGCGGAAGAACTTCCAGGGCTGGATCCTGAAGCGCCACGCCGGCGCTGGCGAGAAGTTCTCCAAAGAGCAAATGGACTGGCTACACATGATCCGCGATCACCTCGCCACCTCCGTTGCCATCGAGCGTGGCGACCTGGAATTGGCTCCCTTCGACACGCATGGCGGACTGGGGCGGATGCATGCCCTCTTCGGAGACAGGATGGACGACGTCATGGCCGAAGTGAACGAGGCGCTCGCGGCATGATGGAACACCTTTGGGATGTCCCGCCATCTTGGGAATGGACAACTATCAACAATCTTGGCGAAATAGTATCAGGCGGAACCCCTTCAACGAAGATTCCGGAGTATTGGGGTGGAAAAGTCATCTGGTTCGCCCCGTCTGACCTCAGTGGGCACACGTCGAAATTCATCGTTAGGGGAGCCAAGACCCTGACAGACAAAGGGCTTGCTAAGTCGTCGGCCCAAGTTATGCCTGCCGGAAGTGTAATGTTCTCATCGCGCGCGCCAATCGGTTATGTCGCAATTAACTCCGAGCCATCAGCAACAAATCAGGGCTTCAAATCTATCGTTCCACATGGGGAATTATCCAACGAGTACATCTACTACTACCTCAAAGCTGTGAAGCAAGTCGCAGAAGATCGTGCGACAGGGACAACATTCAAGGAGTTGTCAGGTTCTGCTTTTGGTGTTTTACCGATTCCAATCGCTCCCACGAACGAGCAACGACGCATCGTCGCGCGGGTCGAGGCGCTATTCAAGATGATAGACCGAGGGGTCGAGAACTTGCGGGCTGCGAAGAACGCTATTGCCCTCTACCGCCAGTCTCTCCTCAAGTCTGCCTTCGAAGGCCGTCTTACTGCCGACTGGCGGGCGCAGAATCCCGACAAGCTGGAAAGCCCGGATGCCCTCCTTGACCGGATTCGAGAAGAGCGGGAGGCCCGGTACGAGACCGCTCTTGACGAGTGGGAGAGGGCGGTTGTTGCGTGGAGGAAAGACGGTGAAAAGGGCAAGAAGCCCAAGAAGCCGAAGCAGCCTCGACGACTCTCTGTGCTCGCATACTACTCGCACCAATCTCACGGCTTTTGGCCAACGGTAGAATTAGGTGACCTCATTTCGGTTACCAGCGGTAACGGACTTACATCGAAGCAATTACGCAACGGTCCGCATGCTGTGTACGGCGGAAATGGTATCATTGGTCATCATGATCAGTACTTGCTTGAGGATGCTGCATTGATCATAGGAAGGGTCGGAGCAAAATGTGGTGTTACGCACATTACAGACCGGAAGAGTTGGGTGACGGATAACGCTCTCATCGTAAGTCCATTAGTTGATAGCTTCGACAAGAAGTTCTTCAAGACGCTATTGGAGGCCAAGAATCTTAACAACCTTGGTAGCTCCACTGGGCAACCAGTAATTTCTGGATCGAAGATCTATCCCGTCGTTCTGACTCTCCCACCGCTTGTAGAACAAAGAAAAATCGCTCAGATTCTCGACCCGCGCCTTGAGGAGGTCGACGAGCTTGAATCTGAGATCGACGCCAGCATCGCGCGCGCCGATGCCCTCCGCCAATCCATCCTGAAGAAGGCTTTTGCCGGCCAACTGGTCCCTCAGGACCCGGGCGACGAGCCAGCCTCTGCCCTGTTGGCGCGCATTCGGGCCGGGCGCTCCGAAGCGCTTCCCGTGCGACGAAGGAGGAGGGCATCTGTATGAACACCGCTCCGATCGTTTCGAAAGTCTGGAGTTTCTGCACCACGCTGCGTGACGACGGCGTCGGATACGGCGACTACCTTGAGCAGCTGACCTACCTGATCTTCCTCAAGATGGCAGACGAGTATGCAAAGCCGCCCTACAACCGCGATGTCGGCATTCCCGGAGGCCTCGATTGGACGAGCCTTGCCAACCGCCGCGGCGCGGAACTCGAGACGCATTATGTGGCGCTCCTGCGCAAGCTCGGTGAGCAGAGAGGCATGCTCGGCCAGATATTCACGAAGGCACAGAACAAGATCACCGATCCAGCCAAGCTCTTCCGGCTGATCAACATGGTCGACGGCACCGATTGGGTTGTGCTGGAGGCGGACGTGAAGGGCGACATCTACGAGGGGCTGCTGGAACGGAATGCCGAAGACATCAAATCCGGCGCCGGCCAGTATTTCACGCCTCGCACGCTGATCCGCGCGATGGTGGCGTGCGTGCGTCCCGAACCGGGTAGAACCATCGCGGATCCGGCTTGTGGAACGGGTGGGTTCTTCCTTGCCGCCAGGGATTTCTTGACCGACCCGACCAATCATGCTCTCGACAGGGACCAGAAGGCGTTCGTGAAGCACGCAACATTCCACGGCAACGAGATCGTCGCGAGTACCCGGCGGCTTTGCCTGATGAACATGTTGTTGCACGGGATTGGCGAGATGACTGGCGAAACGGCGGTTTCGCCTGCCGACGCCCTGGTTTCCCCACCCCCGGAGACATTCGACTACGTCCTCGCCAATCCGCCGTTCGGCAAGAGGAGCTCAATGAGCTTCACCAACGCCGCTGGCGAGCAGGAGACCGACGACCTGACCTACAACCGGCAGGATTTCTGGGCAACGACATCCAACAAGCAGTTGAACTTCGTCCAGCACATCCGCACCATGCTGAAGACAACCGGCCGTGCCGCTGTCGTCGTGCCCGACAACGTGCTGTTCGAGGGCGGGGCCGGCGAGACGGTCCGCCGGAAACTGCTGC
>JAPOST010000014.1 GCA_026709535.1 Rhodospirillaceae bacterium | reverse complement strand
TCGCCTGCGGGCGCGAAGCGCGGAACCTGCTCGAAGTCAGGGCCCAAGCGCTGGGCGCTGAGAGCAGTTCAGGGATTCCGTAGGGGCTTTTGACATTGCCGTCTTGAGACGGGTTGTCAGGACATGAAATGGAAAAATCGTGACCTGAGAGCACTCGCTGAAATCGCTTGCGGTGACGTCAATCGCTTCGGGCATCAATCAAGCAGCGACATTACCGTGTTCTTCGAGGACTGCGATCCAGAATACGCCTGCGATGGGTCAATTCGTCGGATATGGGTGGCTGACCGGCCGGAAGAAGTGCTCGCCATACCCCACCTTGGGTCATCGCAACGGCCGGACGCTTTCTATCCGCATCATCCAGCACGTTCTCGACAAGGGAGAAGCCTGCAAGGATGATCCGCAGCGCGAGAAGACCCTGGAGGTTCTGAACCAGGCCCTCCACCGAGAAGGATGGGACGCCTTCTACGACGATCACAACGTCGCCCATCCCGGCGTCGGACGTCTGGCTCGCGAGCGACGAGGTTCTTTTCAGCCCGTGCCCGGCAGAAGAAATGACGGTTTATCCGATGAGTACGCACGTCAACCATCTTGCCCGCACTCCCGACAACCCCGTTCCTCATGCCGGACGAGATGTGGGCACTGGCGGTCTTTTTTCCAACAATGATTCTTGCGGAAAATGGTGCCGCGGGGGAGAATTGAACTCCCGACCCCACCCTTACCAAGGGTGTGCTCTACCTCTGAGCTACCGCGGCGAGATACCGTCGAACAGCGACTATTCGCCTTTTGGAACGAGGCGGAATATGCGGCTCACCCTATCGGGCGTCAACGTCGGGGCTTTGCTGAAAATGCGGGCGAAGTGTAGCGGGCATCCCTTCGTTTCTCATGTCATCAAGAGCGGCAACCTTGGCCTCCGAAAAAGAAACCAGACGGAAGTCAAAAGACCAGTCGATAGTGGTGGAACGAGGCGCAGACAAACCCAACTCGTCGCGTCAGGAAATCAGGTTGAACCGTCTTGCCCAAGCCCTGCGGGAAAACCTGCACCGCCGTCAGTCTCAAAAGCGAGGCCGGTCCGGCAAATAGCATCGGCGCTACCTGCTCCTGGTGCGTGGCGCTTTGCAGGCTCTCATGACCATTTCGCCAACAGGCGCGTTGAGGCGACAACAGGAAACGTCATGGGACGACAGTGATGACGCCGAAGACGCGCAAGCGCAGTCGTCCTGTCGACGGGTTGAGATGAGCCGGCAGGTTCGCTAGAATCGATGGGCTGGCGCCGCCCTGTGCCTTTCTGCCTGACCTGACCTTCCGGCCACCCGCGATTCCGGGCTTATCGGCGGCGCAACAAACGACAAGAGACACAGGGGATGGACAGTATTCGGATCACTGGCGCCGCGGTCCTGGAGGGAGAAATTCCAGTCAGCGGCGCGAAAAACGCGACGCTTCCCTTGATGGCGGCATCGCTGTTGACGGCTGATACGTTGGAACTGACAAACGTTCCGCGCCTCCGTGATATCGGAACCCTGATCAAGGTCCTTGAACAGCATGGCGTAACGGTCGAAACGGAAACTGGCGCGATCAGGATGACGGCCCGGGATATTCCGAATACGACAGCGCCTTACGACCTGGTACGGCAAATGCGGGCATCCATCCTTGTTCTGGGGCCGCTGATCGCGCGATACGGCAACGCGGTAGTATCACTGCCCGGTGGCTGTGCCATCGGTTCACGGCCGGTCGATCTCCACCTGATGGCGTTGGAAGTGCTGGGTGCAAAGATCGATTTGGGGCGCGGCTATATCCATGCCAGAGCGCCGGAAGGCGGCTTGACCGGAGGCAAGATCATCTTTCCGAAAGTTTCGGTTGGTGCCAGCGAGAACGCGCTCATGGCGGCGTCGCTGGCCAGGGGAACAACCATCATCGAGAATATCGCCCTGGAGCCCGAAGTCATCGATCTGGCCAATTGCCTGACCGCCATGGGAGCCAGGATCGCCGGCATCGGCAGCGAGCGGCTTGTCATCGAAGGCGTCGATGCGCTGCACGGCGCGACACACTCGGTCGTGGCAGACCGGATTGAGGCCGGAACCTACGCCATGGCTGCCGCCGTCACCGGCGGGTCGGTTCTGCTGAGGAATGTCAGGGAAGACCTCTTCGGCGCCGGGGCCACGGTACTGCGAAAGGCCGGTATCACCATGGAGGAACGGGGGGCTGATATTCACATATCCTGCGCCGCCGGCGAGTTGACCGGAGTCGATATGATTACCGACCCGTTCCCCGGCTTTCCGACTGATCTTCAGGCTCAATTCATGGCCCTCATGACCAAGGCCCGGGGCGCGTCGATGATCACGGAAACGATCTTCGAAAACCGTTACATGCATGTGCCCGAACTCAGGCGAATGGGCGCCAACATCAATCTCAACGGGTCATCGGCCCTGGTGCGTGGCGTCGACACCCTCTATGGTGCCGAGGTGATGGCAACAGATCTGCGGGCATCCTCCAGTCTGGTCATCGCCGCGCTGGCTGCCGACGGCGACACCACGATCAACCGGGTCTACCACCTAGATCGTGGGTATGAACGGCTGGTGGAGAAACTGTCGGCATGTGGCGCCAGAGTAGAGCGCATCCCGGGCCAATGATCATGATGATTGCCTTTCGATGAGCAGCGAGAAGCTGCATCTTCGGGCGGAATCAGCGCCGGATATGGAGGTCATCAGCGGTGTTCTGCAGGATGCCCTGCTGCCGGTCCCCGACATTGCCTATCTCAAGGCAAGTCGACAATTCGCCCTTGTCGCCAATCGCTTCTGCTGGGAGGCTGATGATGCAGAAAGCGCTGCGCCTGCAGCGCTGCTGTCAATGGGTGAACGAACGCATTACCGGATCAATTGCGGCCTGATGTTCGGCAACGTCGATGCGGTCAGAACACGCGGCTTTGACCGGAATGACACGGCAAACATATTGTCGCTTTTGATGATGCAGTCAGCGTCCAGGGTTGATGCAACGGAAATCACGTTAGTTTGTGCCGGAGATGCCGCCATTCGATTAACGGTTTCCTCGATCGACATCCGTCTGGATGACATGGGAGAGCGCTGGCCGACAGTCTGGCGACCATCGCACGCAGAGACAGAAGCGGATTAACCGGTCCTCCAAGGGCATCGAAGATCATGGATGGGTCAACGGCCACGATGAACAGCCAGGAGCCATTGGTTCTTGCCGTTCCGAAAGGGCGCATCCTGAAGGAAGCGCAGCCCCTGATTGAAGCAGCCGGAATACTGCCCGAGCTGGACTTCAACGATCTCGATTCGCGCAAGCTGCGGTTTGCGACGAATATTCCTCACCTTGAAATCATCAGGGTCCGCAGCTTCGATGTCGCAACCTTTGTGGCCTTCGGAGCTGCACATCTTGCAATCGCCGGCAACGATGTCATCGACGAGTTCAACTTCGCGGAAATCTATACGCCGCTGGACCTGAACATCGGTCATTGCCGCCTGTCCGTTGCAGCGACAAAGGACCTGATCGCTTCCGAAAACCCGACACGCTGGAGTCATGTGCGAGTCGCCACCAAATATCCATTGACCACCCGGCGCCATTTCGCCAGCCAGGGCGTCCAGGCCGAATGCATCAAGCTCAACGGCGCCATGGAACTGGCACCCGCGCTTGGCCTGTGCCGCCGGATGGTCGACCTTGTCTCGACGGGCGCGACTCTCAAGGCAAACGGTTTGATCGAAGTAGAGAAAATTGCCCAGATATCGTCGCGCCTGATCGTCAATCGATCGGCAATGAAAACCCGACCGACCGACACGCAATACTGGATCCGCGCTTTCAGCGACGCAGTGGAGAATAACCGTGCCAGCGCGGCGGCTTGAGCGGTCTGAAAGCGGATTTGACGAGGCATTCGACGCGCTGTTGAACGCCAAACGTTCGGCCGAAGCAAATGTCGACGCAGTCGTCGCCGACATCCTGAGCAGCGTGCGGACCCGGGGCGACGAGGCTCTCGCGGAATATACCAGGAGATTCGATCGGCTGGACCTGGAGCGCCACCCGATAAACATTCCGGCAGCACAGATCGCCGAGGCTCGGCGTCAGGTACTCCCGGAACAGCAGCGCGCCCTGGAACACGCCGCCCAACGCATCAGGGCCTATCACGAACGACAACGGCCGGAAGACTGGCAGTTCGAGGATTCGGCGGGATTTGTGCTGGGCTCGCGTTGGACACCGGTCGATTCGGCAGGCCTTTACGTTCCCGGAGGCACTGCCGCGTATCCCAGTTCCCTCCTGATGAATGCCATCCCGGCAAGAGTGGCTGGCGTCGGACGCCTGGTCATGGTCGTGCCGACCCCGAACGGGGAGATCAACGACCTCGTGCTGGCAGCGGCGAATATCGCCGGGGTAGAGGAGATCTACCGAATTGGCGGCGCTCAGGCGATCGGCGCCCTGGCTTACGGTACCGAAAGCATCCGGCCCGTCGACAAGATCGTCGGCCCCGGCAACGCCTATGTCGCCTCCGCCAAGAAGCAGGTATTCGGTCTTGTAGGTATCGACATGCTCGCCGGCCCCAGCGAGATTCTCGTCATCGCCGACAATCAATCGGATCCGACATGGATCGCGGCCGATCTGCTGTCGCAGGCCGAACATGACCCGACGGCGCAATCCATCCTGATCACGGATAGCACCGAATTCGCGGATCGCGTTGTCCGGGCTGTGGAAGACTTTCTGGCAACCCTTCCACGCGCCGCAATTGCCAGGGAAAGCTGGGAGACCTTTGGCGCGGTGATAACGGTCGACAACCTAGAGCGCGCAGTTGACCTGGTGGATCGAATCGCGCCCGAACATCTTGAACTGGCGATGGATCAGGCCGACGCATTCGCCGCGCGCGTGCGTCACGCCGGAGCCATCTTCATCGGGCGCCATGTACCAGAGGCTGTCGGCGACTATATCGGTGGTCCCAATCATGTCCTGCCAACGTCCCGGGCCGCACGGTTCTCGTCAGGTTTGGGCGTACTGGATTTCATGAAGCGCACCTCCACGATCCAGGGTTCCGCCGAGGCGCTTGGCGCTGTCGGACCGGATGCCATGGTGCTCGCCCGGGCAGAGGGGCTGGATGCCCATGCCCTGTCGATCGGCATCCGTCTTGGGCGACGTTGAAGTCTTCTTCGATGGCTGACCATCAGCGCCTGGCTGACATCCAGTTGGATGAGCACACGGTTGTCAGGCGAAATGCCGATATCGAGCACGAACGGGCAGTGGCCATCTATGACCTGCTGGAAAAGAATCATTTCTCGCCGCAGGTCGAGGAAGACGGTCCGTATACCCTGATCCTTTCCGTCAAGGAAAACAGGCTGATCTTCGATATTCGAAGCGTTGACGGCAAGAAACTCACCCTCGTGCCGCTTGCGCTGCAACCATTCAAGCGCACCGTGAAGGACTATTTCACGGTTTGCGAAAGTTATTTCGCAGCGATCAAGACCGCGAGCCCCAGCAAGATCGAAGCCATCGACATGGGTCGGAGAGGATTGCACGACGAAGGCTCTGAATTGCTGAAGGACCAGCTGGAGGGCCGCATCGACATCGATTTTGACACGGCAAGACGCCTGTTCACCTTGCTGTGCGTCCTGCACATCAAGACTTGATCGCCCGAACCGAAAGATTGGGGCAGCCCCGGCTCGTCGACCAGTCTGGCGTCGGCATCACGACGTTTTCCGGCTGACGTTCAGGACTCATCCATATCCTTGAAACGATTTTCGTGTCGTAACCATTGCGCCTGCGGGGGTACGAAAAAGACGTGCAGCGGCGTATCTGTCATCTCCCCGCCGCGCGATCCTCGCCCTCTGGTCCGCCGAAAACCGACGGCGCTTCCCGCTCGTACGCATTGCCCCGCCAGGCGGAGGAATGCGCCTTGACGACCCGGTCGATTTTCGGCGCAATCCCGGTATTCCATGCACTACCATTCCTGCCGGAGGCGTGGGCTGCGCGCCCTCAATGGCAACGGGTGCAGGCGACAGACAGGTCTGCGTGATATGGAAGGGTCGATGACCTGAGGGTCGCCAACACCTTCGCCTTGATCCGAAATCGGAAATCGGCGGAGGACCCGAACCGATGCAATATTCGCCGCCCATATTCTCGCGAGGTATATCCCGATGCCGCTTCAAGATCAGGGGAACGTCAGGACACCAGTGCGCGCAGCATCCAGGCGGTCTTTTCGTGCACCTGCATCCGCTGGGTCAGCAGATCAGCCGTCGGCTCGTCGCCAGCCTCTTCGGCCACCGGGAAGACGGAGCGGGCCGTGCGGACCACGGCCTCCTGTCCGGCAACAAGTTGCCTGATCATGTCCTCGGCCGACGGCACGCTCGTCTCCTCGTCAATTGAACTCAGCGCGGCATACTGTTTGTAGCTGCCGGGCGCAGGCTCTCCCAAAGCGCGAATCCTTTCGGCAATCTGGTCTACCGCCAGGGCCAGTTCAGTATATTGCTCCTCGAACATCAGGTGCAGCGTGTTGAACATCGGCCCGGTAACGTTCCAGTGGAAATTGTGCGTCTTCAGGTAGAGGGTATAGGTGTCCGCCAGCAGGCGGGACAGGCCTGCCGAAATGTCCTTTCGCGATTTGTCGTCGATGCCGATGTCGATCTTCATGATTGGTTCTCCAACTATAGAAAAATTCTAAGATAATGAATATATTGCTATAATCATTTGATTTTCAAGTTCACGCCTCGAATCTTCATGAGCAAGGAAAGCGCCCGGCACGCCGCTCAGGGGCGCAGTGCCGGGTTGGTCGATACCTGACTCGGCAGAGAACAAAGAGGCGTCGGCAACGCCGAGGCGAGGTCACCCGTCCATCAACATCCGCACCAGTCGCCGATGCTCCGTCAGCACCGCATCGAAATCCACCGATGCGATCAGTCCGTCACGCACGATGGGGCGACCGCCGATTACCGTCCAGGTGGCCTGCGCGGGCCGGCAGAAGATCAGCGCGGCGAGCGGGTCCCAGTCGGTTCCGGCCATTGCGGGGGTGTTGAGATCGTAGGCCGCGAAGTCGGCGTTCTTGCCGACCTCCAGGCTGCCGATATCATCTTCCCGGCCAAGAACGGCCGCACCGCCGCGGGTGGCAATGCGCAAGGCTTCGCGGGCAGTCAGCTCGGCAGCATGGCCTTTTACCCGTTGCAGCAGCATGGCCTGCCGCGCTTCGGTCAGCAGGTTGGCATCGTCGTTGGAGGCGCTGCCGTCCACGCCCAACCCTACTTTCACACCCCTGTCCAGCCATGCGCGTACCGGAGCGATCCCGCTGGCGAGACGCATGTTCGAGCAGGGACAGTGAGCGATGCCGGTACCCGTCCGAGCGAACAGAGCGTTTTCTTCAGCGTCGAGTTGGACGCAGTGCGCGTGCCAGACGTCTTCGCCAACCCAGCCGACGTCCTCGATATATTCGCCTGGCCGCATGCCGAAACGCTCCAGCGAATAATCGATATCTTCGACGTTTTCCGCAAGGTGTGTGTGCAGCCGCACTCCCTTTTCCCGCGCCAGGACTGCGGATTGGCGCATAAGGTCCTGACTCACCGTAAAGGGAGAGCAGGGCGCGATGGCAACCTGGACCATCGCTTGAGGACCGGGATCGTGAAACGTATCGACGACGCGAATGCAATCTTCCAGGATCGCGTCTTCATCCTCCGTCAGGCTGTCTGGCGGGAGGCCGCCCTTGCTCTCGCCGATACTCATTGAGCCGCGAGTGGCGGTAAAGCGGAAGCCGAGGTCGACGGCTGACTGGATCTGGTCGTCCAGTCGGGACCCGTTCGGGAACAGATAGAGATGATCGGAAGAAGTCGTGCAGCCGCTAAGCGCCAGTTCCGCCATTCCGACCAGCGCGGAAATGCGCAGATGATCCGGCCCCATGCGTTGCCAGATCGGATACAGCGTCTGCAGCCAGCCGAACAGAGATGCATCCTGTGCCATCGGCACGGCGCGGGTGAGGTTCTGGCAAAGATGATGGTGAGTATTGACCAGACCGGGGATGACGACGTGATCGGCCAGTTCGATGACCTGATCCGCGACTGTCGGCAGATCGGCAGTCGGCCCAACCTGCTCGATTATGCCGTCGCAACAGAACAGGCCACCGTCCGGAATTTCCGTCCCGGCATCGTCCATGACCGCCAGAACTCGGGCGTTGCGCACAAGCAGGGTCCTCATGGCTGCGCCGTCGGCTGGATCATTGCTTGTCGCACCGGTCAGCCTTCAGAAATCGCACATGCCTTTCCAACCGGCAAGCCTTCTCTGCAACAACGGACTCGATCCTCATTTCCCTGTCCCGATCCTACGCTGACGCCAGTTCTTCAGGCCCTGCTTGCTGAAGCGACAACTGCCGGCCTCCGAGACCTTCGAAGAGCTGCTCTCGACAGGTAAAGACAAGCACCTGGACGTTCATGGCGGCCATGTTGAGGATATCGAAGATCCTTCCCATCCGCCGGTCGTCCGAAAACACGAAGGCATCGTCAAGCACGACAGTCGCCGGATGACCCTGTTCAACCAGCATCTCCGCGAAGGCAAGACGGACGAGCACGGCAATCTGCTCCTGGGTGCCCATGCTGAGATGACCGAACGCTTCTTCGTATCCGGCTTCTCTGACAACCCCGGCGAGGCCAAGATTCTCGTCGATGCGGATGTCAGCGCCGGGAAACAGAAGTCGAAGATACGGCCGAACCCGCTTCATGACAGGTGACAGGTATTGTTCCTTGGCTTCCTGCTCGGCAGCGCGCAACGTCGACAGCAGGAGTCCGAGAACCTCGACCTCCCGATCCTGCCGGCGCTTTTCTTCCTCCGCAAGCTCGAGTTTACGCGCCTGTTGTTCGATGGCTTCATCAAGCCCGGCGCCTTCGCCGGCTTCGACACGTGATCCAAGGCCGGCAATCTCTGCATCCAGCCTGGCCCGCTTGTCGCGTCTCTCACGCAGCGCCTTTTCCAGGCGATCGATACGCGCATCCAATTGTGACAGGGACTCATCGCGGCGCTGACCCTCAAGTTGTTCAACCACTGTTCCTTGCCCGGACAGGCTGGCGCGAGCCGCTTCGATGCCGGACTGCAGATCATTGTCCGAACAGTCTTCTTCCGTCTGTGCAACCTCGACCCGAAGCCTCTGGAGGCGGTCCGTGCTCTCGTCATGCCGGCCCTGAAGAGTGGCGATTTCGGTGCGCAGTTCGCTCACAGTGTCTTCCGGCCCCCTCGATGCAGCGCGGGTTGTGTCAAGCACACTGCGCGCTTTGTCGGCCTTCTCCTGAGCTTCGCGCAAAGCCGTCTCGGCATCTACGCGGGCCGGTGATTCCTGCAGATCCAGTTCCTTCATCTCTTCTTTCAGAATCTGGCGCAAACCCTGGATGTGATCGGCGAGCGCCGGAGCGCCAGCCTCATGATCGGCCGTCGCAGGAGCGTGCAGTTCGGCCCCCTGCCGGGCAAGTTCCGCGTCCCGCAGCAACTTTTCGCGCCTCGTGTGCTGATCTTCAGCGTCGGCGACAGACCTGGCGTTGACTTCCTCCAGCTTCTCCTGCAACGCCGACCCGGCATCGCGCCGTTGGCGCAGCAGTTCGTCTCTGTCCCTGATCGCGGGCTCGACCGTGATGCGACCGCGATCCGGAACCGTGATGACGGTTGCCTCGATGGACGTAACGGATCTGCGATCGGCCGTCAGCGGCTCCCCGTTCAACTCGATGCCGGAAAGACCGCTCTCGGTCATCTCGAACGATATGAGGGTTGCCGCCGCATCAAGGCGGCTTCGAATGATCTCCTCTCCTTGCGCGGCCTTGCGTATCCCTTCGATGGCGTCATCCGTGACCAGGATGGCGGCAGCGGCCTGCTGGGCCTCGCGCTGAAGTCTTTCGGCCGCATGGGCTTTCCCGTACCGTTCCTCGAGATCGCGGAGTCGGACACGACGCTCCGCGGCCCCGAGCACGCGGCGCTTCCGGGATACTGTATGGTCGGCTTCGGTGACAGCTGCTTCCGACCGGCGCACATCGCCCCGCAGGGCGTCGACCCGGGATCGCGCTTCTGCTTCCCGTTCACGCGCTTCGGTCAACCGACGTCCGGCCGCATCAAGAGCAGATTTCTCGGCATCAACGTCGGCTTTCAGCTTTCTCCGGGCCTCTGCCGCCTCCTCGGCCTGTTCGAGTGAGCGTTTCCTGAGCTCCCATTCGGTGCGGGCGGCTTCTATGCGGGCCTCCAGTTCGGCAAGCTGGCGATGGCGGTCGCGGGCATCGTCAAGCTCCTTCCGGTCTGCCTGGTCCCTGTCGCCGGAGGAGAGCCGTCGAAGGTTCTCCTGCACTTCCTCGAGATCCGCCAGCGTTTGCCTCAGATTCTGACGGCGGGCTCTCAGATCATCGAGTTCCCGGCGAAGGGCGTCAACCCTGTCGATCGTCTCCTTGTACGCGCCGCGCGGCCGGTTGTTCGCCGGCGTCACCAGTTCGCCAAGCTGGCTCTCGATGGTCTTCGGCAGCGCACGCCCCCGACGGCCGCCCAGAACAGCACCCACTTCCGATTCCAGAGCACTGTGAAGGCTGGAACGAGCGCTGTCGGGCAGGTCGAGCGCGCCGAATGACTGCCCCTGCTGCACCCACAGGACATTCCACATTCCAAGCGTTTCAGGCCTTGCACCGGTCTTGCCTGGCTCATGGAAGTCGAGAAGCGACCGGAGCGTATCTTCCGCCATATCGCCTTCCAGGTTTCTCCCGTCGGGACAGGACATGCGGGCGTAGGGTTTCTTGATGAAGCGCTTCGTGACCCGATACAAGCCGTCATCGAGTTCCATCGCCAGTTCAACCACCGGCGCGGCCCGGTTCCGGTCGTTCTGCAACGCCATGATCGGCTGGGCCCTGGAACTGTATTTCTCGAACAGAACAGCGCGAAGAGCGTCAAGCAATGTCGATTTGCCCATCTCGTTCGGGCCGACAACGACGTTCAGACCATTCTCGATGCCCTCCAGGCGCGTCGGAGAAGTGAATTTCTTGAACTGGTTGACTGCGAGCGCTCGGATCTTCATCGCTTTTCCGCCTGCAGCTTCATGTGCTCGACAAAGAGACGTTCGAGCGCTGCCGCGGCAACGCCGCGGTCCCCGCCACCTTCTTCGGACAATCGCTTCAATTGCTCGGCGGCCGTGCGCACGAAACCGCCGCGATCGATTCGATCCATGTCTTCGGCCGTCGGTTTCGCAAACAGACGGCGATCATCGACGCGCATGAAACAGAACGCTGCCGAGACCTCATCCACGATCTGCTCCTGGAAATGTTGCCGGTCCTCCAACGACAGCGCGCCCTCAATATCCAGATGGACAAGAACCCGATCCAGGGCATCGGCGGTATCTCGCAGTTTTTCGGCAAGATGGCCGATGTCCGCATGGCATCCGATCTGCTCGGAAAGCCTGACCCAGCGATAATGTCCCGTCGGGATGCTGGTCACGGCCGGGACCGCATTCGGTCCCTCGATCTCAATGAACAACGCCCGACCGCCGTCGACGACTTCAAAGGCGTCGATTTCGGGCGTCCCGCTGTACCAGCACCGGTCGTTGATCTTCTTCTGGCCATGCCAGTCGCCCAACGCGAGGTAGGAGAGCCCGGCCAGGCTCGGCCGGTCGGGAGTGATGAAATTGGGAACATCCCTGTCGTCAGAGCCGAATCCCCTGACAGAGCCGTGAGCGAGACCAACCCGAACCAGACTTTCGGGCAAGTCCACGTCGTCCATGTACGCCGTGAGATCGTCGAGCGTCCGGCGATGAAACAGCGGCGCCGGCAAGATCGCCAGGTCCGTATTCTCAAGGACTGCCGGACCCCGGACGACATGAGCGCTGACATTCTCCGGCAAACCCTTCCGAAGGATCTGATCCCAGAGCCCGTTGGGACGGTGTGGATCATGATTGCCCGGCAACAGATGCCAGCGGATTCCGGGAAAGCCGCGCATCCGTTCCAGAGGCTGGTTGAGCGAACGCGGCGACAGCGCCTCCATGTCATAGACGTCGCCGGCTACAAGTACGTCGGCCGCCCCATGCTTTGCAGCGAGTTCACCCAGCCGTAATATGGCCCGCAGACGGGCTTCCTGAAGCAGTCCCATCGTTGCATCGTCGACAAAGCGGAAGACTTTCCCGATTTGCCAATCCGATGTATGGATGAACTTGACGGTCATCAGTCGCTCCTTGTCCGATCCGATGGCTCACTATTGGTAGTGACGCAAATTGACGACGCGTCGCAGCGAAACAACAGCTTCGCTGGCTGAAGCATCGATTGACAGGGGTATTTGCTGGAGGACGAAAAGTAAACGCCCTCGCGTGCAGAAGCCCCGGACGGCTGGCGCTACCCGTGTCGAACAGCGGATGGCGGATCGGGCGTAAAGCAATATCGGTGCCCACTGTTCCTCCAATGATGGACCCAGCGCCCGAGAACCTCCCACGATGTCCCGTCTTTCCTTCGAGCCGCGCCGGTTTCTGAGATCGCTGCTGGATGAAGCGGTCGCTGTTGCGCGACCCGACCGGTGTCTGCCTCCGGCATTGACAGACTGGCCAGCGCCGCCTCAGGGGCAAACGATCGTCATCGCCGTCGGCAAGGCAGCCGCAGGAATGGCGCGAGCTCTGACTACCCAGTGGTCCGACCGGCCGCTGACCGGCCTGGCGCTGACCCGATACGGGCATGCACTACCTTGCGGCGGCATCAAGGTTGTTGAAGCGGCGCATCCCGTCCCCGACAAGGCGGGCGTTACCGCCGCGCACCGGATCCTGGAAATCGCGTCCCGCGCAGAACCGGACGATCTTGTCCTATGTCTGATGTCCGGCGGCGCGTCGGCTCTATTGACTGCTCCGGCTCCGGGCTTGACCTTGTCAGACAAGCAGGAGACCACGCAGGCGCTGTTGGCGGCCGGGGCAGACATTGGCGAGATCAACACCGTCCGTAAGCACTTGTCGGCCATCAAGGGCGGCCGATTGGCCCAGGCAGTCACGCCGGCGCGCCTGATCACCCTGGCAATTTCCGATGTCGTCGGCGATGATCCGGCGACGATCGGATCAGGGCCGACTGTAGCTGATCCGACGACACTTGCCGACGCCCGCACCGTCATTGACAAGTACGGTCTCTCTGTCCCGGACTCCGTACCATGCGCCCTCGCCGACCCGGCCAACGAATCCATCAAGCCCGGCGCGCCAGCATTCGCCAATACCACGTATCGAATCATTGCTCGCCCCCTCGACAGCCTGAAGGCTGCCGCCAGGGTTGCGGCGAGGTCGGGAATAGCGGTGACCATCCTCGGCGACGACCTGATCGGCGAAGCCAGCGCCCTCGGGCGAATCCATGCCGATGTTGCGTGCCGACTGCAAGATGAGGGTAATGATCTCCCGACGCTGTTACTTTCCGGCGGGGAAGCCACGGTCACGCTGACAGGCTCCGGAAAGGGCGGCCCGAACACCGAGTATCTGCTGGCCATGGCGCAAGGGCTGAACGGGCGAGGCGATATCTGGGCTCTGGCCGCGGATACCGATGGTGCCGACGGTAGCGAGGGCAATGCCGGTGCCGTTATCACTCCCGACACACTGACCCGAGCCCGGGCAGCAGGCTTGCTTCCCGCGCCGTTATTGGTCAACAACGACGCGTGGTCATTCTTTGATGCGCTGGGCGATCTTGTCGTCACGGGACCAACGCAGACAAATGTCAATGATTTCCGGGCAATCCTGATCGCCTGATCGACCAATATCCGGTCCGCCATCTGCATGCACGAGGTTCGATGCCAAGAAAACGCGCATATGCCAAAATCGTCGCCACGTTGGGTCCCTCTACCAGCACGCCGGAAGTGATCCGGGAACTGCGGGAGGCCGGTGCCGACGTATTCCGAATCAATTTCAGCCACGGCAGCCGCGACGATCACCGAAACTGCATCAAGACCATCAGGGCGATCGAGCGGGAAGTCAGAAGACCGATCGGCATTCTGGCGGATCTGCAAGGCCCGAAAATACGGATCGGCACCTTTGCCGACAGCGAGTTGGAGCTTGCACCCGGCGAACCCTTCCGGTTCGATCTGGACCCGACACCAGGCGATCGGCATCGCGTGTCTTTGCCCCACCCGGAAGTCTTCCGCGCGCTTTCGCCTGGTCAATTGCTGCTGGTGGATGATGGCAAGCTGCGCCTGGAGGTTACGGAATGCTCGTCCCGGCACATCGTTGCGACTGTCCTGACCGGCACCGCGATCAGCGACCGCAAGGGCGTCACCATTCCCGGCGTCGTCATTCCGATGTCCGCGCTCACCGACAAGGATCGCAAGGATCTGGTTTTTGCCCTCGATCAGGGCGTCGATTGGATCGCGCTTTCCTTCGTCCAGCGGCCGGACGACGTCGCGGAATTGCGCAATCTTGTCAGTAACCGGGCCAGCGTGCTGGCCAAGATCGAAAAGCCGGCCGCCCTCGAAAACCTGGGCCAGATCATCGATCTGTCCGATGCCGTGATGGTTGCCCGAGGCGACCTGGGCGTGGAGTTGCCGCCTGAAGATGTGCCGAGCGTCCAAAAACGCATCGTCCGGGCCTGCCGGACTGCCGGCAAACCGGTGGTCATCGCCACGCAGATGCTCGATTCCATGATGGAATCCCCGACGCCAACGCGGGCCGAGGCGTCCGACGTCGCCAATGCCGTCTACGAAGGCGCTGATGCGGTCATGCTGTCGGGAGAAACGGCCCGGGGGAAACACGCCGTGCGATCCGTGGACGTGATGAACCGAATCATCCGTCGGACCGAGGCGGACCCGGCATGGCGGAGTTTCCTGGACGCCGGCAACACCCTGCCCGATCCGACGGCTTCCGATGCCATCACGGCTGCTGCTCGGCAGGTTGCCGAAACCATTGATGCCGCCGCGATCGTAACTTACACCTCATCCGGATCGACCGCCTTGCGCGCGTCACGTGAACGACCGGCCGCGCCCATCCTGTGTCTGACCGGCCGCGATCGTACTGCACGAAAGCTGGTCCTGGCCTGGGGCGTGGAATGTTTCCTCTCCCACGACGCCAGCAGCGTGGAAGAGATGGTCGATTACGCCGTCGATATGGCGAAGCGACACGGATTTGCCGCACCGGGTCGAGCCATCGTGATCACGGCAGGAATGCCTTTTGGCATGCCTGGAGCCACCAACACGCTCCGGATCGCCTGGGTCGGCCGCTAGTCGGTGGACCCAAGCGATCCAGATCAGAAAATCCAGGCTACGCCGCGGCGACGTCTTGCCAGGGCGACCGACATTCGCCCGAAAGGCGCTGACGCCGTTGGCGTGGCGCCCAGCAGCGTCATCAAGGCCATACTTGCCCAATGACGACCTGGACATGTCCGTCGTGCCCGAAAGCACCCGCATCGACATCGTGTGGTTCAGATCGGTCTGGAAGACACCAGGTCTTGAACAAAGGTCTATCGGCCTTTTTCCTTGAAGCGGCGGCTGCCAGCGTGACCGGAACCCGGATCCTGAAGGTTCTTCAACCGTTCAGTTCTTTCAGCGCGATGGGCAGATTGTTTTCGAATGTCACGACGAACGACGTCGCGGCGTGTCGGCAAGATACCGCTGACGCATGGGCAAGACAAACGCGGCTGTCGACTGTAAGGTACCGACCCGTCAAGGCCGCGTTTGCTCAGGAGACCCAGATGATTGCTCGTCAGAACCCGCCGTTTCGCGCCGAACATATCGGCAGCCTGTTGCGCCCCCGTGCGTTGAAGAATGCTTTCAAGGCCCATGCCGTCGGCGATATTGATGACGCCGCTTTCGAAGCCAGCAAGGATGAAGCGATCCGTGATGTCGTCGCGATGCAGGAAAGCCTCGGTCTCGAAATGGTAACCGATGGCGAGTTTCGCCGAAAATCCTATTGGGGCCACTGGGTCGATGCAATCGACGGGTTCAGCGTGGCGCCGTCTCTGTTCAGGTTCTACGACGGCGGCGGTGCCGAGCAGGATTTTATCGCAGCCGATTGCGTCGGCCCGATCAGGAAAACCGCGCCCATCTCGACCGAGGAATTCAGCTTCCTCAAAAGCGTAGTGACATCCGCCGAGCCGAAAATCACGATGCCGTCGCCATCGACGCTGCATTTCTGGCGATTGTCAAAAACGATTGCCGATTCGGGCTATGCGACAGACGAAGCGTTTTTTGACGCCTTGTGCGCAATTTTCCGGCAGGAGATTGCCGATCTGGCGGCGCTGGGCTGCCGCTACGTCCAGTTGGATGAAGTACCCTTGATCATGTTGGGTAGTCCGGCGATTTGCGATCAGGTGCGTTACCTGGGCAGCGATCCGGGCTACCTGCTGAACCTCTATATCGAAGCAATGAACGCTGCGGTGCGTCATCGCGGCGATGTGGTGGCCGGCATGCACATGTGCCGAGGCAATTTCAGGGGAAAGTGGTTGTCGGAAGGTGGCTATGACCTGATCGCCGAGCAGGTGTTCCAGCTTGTCGACGTGGACGCATTCATGCTGGAATACGATACTGAACGAGCTGGCGGCTTCGAGCCTCTAAGGCACGTGCCGGATGACAAAACCGTGGTGCTCGGCATTGTCAGTTCGAAAGTGCCGGAAGTCGAGGCCGCCGAAGACCTGAAGCGCCGGATTGAAGATGCCGCGCAGTATATCGATCGGGACCGATTGTCGATCAGCCCGCAGTGCGGCTTTGCCTCGACGGTTGCCGGCAACCCGGTGACCGAGGATGACGAGAAGGCAAAACTCGCGACCCTTGTTCAGGTTGCAGAGGATGTCTGGGGGTAATTCCGTGGGTGCTGGCTTTCGTATCCGCGCCCTCTCCGAGGCCGACCTGCCCCATGCCCGTGGCGTTCACCGTAAGGCATTTGGCGCGTTTCTCGGTATCCCGCCGGAGAAATTTCGTCCCAGCGCCGATTGCCTAGGGCCGCGCTGGCGCATGTGGAAGAACGGCGGCTTGGTCGCGTTGGATGGTGACAGACTCATCGGCTCAGGTCTGCTGATGCACTGGGGCGCTGGCTGCATCCTGGGTCCCCTCACCGTTGATCCGGATGCTTGGGGCCGAGGCGTGGCCCGGCAATTGGCAGGGGCGATGATGGATATCATCGATGCAGCCCAGTTTGAATGGGCCGGGCTTTTTACCCACCCGCAAAGCCCGATGCATGTCCGCCTGTACGAGGAATTCGGCTTCAGCATGCAGCGGATCACCGCCGTTCAGTCAAAGGCCATTTCAGGGGCTATTCCACTCGCCTCCAGCGCCCTTTTCAGTACATTCTGCGAAGCAGAGAAAATGCGCTGCCTGACGTCGTTGCGCGCGCTTTCGGATACGATCTGGCCTGGGCTGGACTGGCGCCGCGAAGTCCAGTCGGTCGATCATGAAAAGCTGGGCGACACTGCATTGCTTTGGTCGGGCGATCAGCTCGACGGCTTCGCGGTAATTCATGTCGGCAAGGACAGCGAGGCGTCCGAAAACGAGGCTCTGGTCAAGGTTTCAGCCATTCGTCATGGCGTTGGCAACGGAAAGCGGTTTTCCCGTCTGCTAAGTCTGATTGATACTGCTGCTGTGCATTTGGGTTCGGCCAAAGTCGTCGCCGGAACCAATACCGGACGGCACGAGGCATATCGTATGATGCGTGCGCACGGATACCGAACAGATGTGAATGGCGTTGCCATGTTTCGCCCGGCGGCCGATATTTACAACCAGACTGGCAGGTTTGTGATCGACGATTGGCGGTAGGATCTTCAGGGTGATTTGGAGAGGTCCCAGAGAATATGCTGCACTCATCCTGACGATGACGGACGGTCTGTTTGGCGCAATAAGAGCGTACCGCCGCGCTCCTGTGTCAGATTCTGGCTCACTCACTGAAGCATCGCATAAAAGGGAGCACGGCGTCACCGCTTTCCTGAGTGTCTGAATCACAAGTCATTGATCATTATGTTTTCATGAATCAGGCCCTTGGCCTTCGCGCGACCCTGCGCATGAGGAAGCGGCAGGCGGCGCGTTGTACCCGGGCCAGGGAACTCTCCGGGCTCCGCTCGACGTCCCTGGCCAACCGGCGACATCGTCCCCTCCGGGCGAAGGGCCGCGCCACGACCCGGCGGCGCGCACGTGGACGGTTCCGGCCGGACGGACGAAGGTGCCGCGCGCGCGCAACGGCAGAGATGGGAAATCGGGGATGGTCAGGGAGTCCGCTCGCTTGCCGAGCACGTTGAGGCGCTGGCGCGGGCCGGTATTGACCCGCCGCCCGAGATCATCTGGCCGGCAGAATTT
>JAPOST010000004.1 GCA_026709535.1 Rhodospirillaceae bacterium | reverse complement strand
GAGATCCATGGGCGTGGCAGCAACGATGTGGTCAATGCCGGGATGGGCGGCGATGGTCACGACACGACTGGCGATTTCAACCATTACGGTGATCCCGATCATCTCCGGCACGGGGGGCAATACGGTCATCACCTTCCCGGAAGGAGGGTCGATCACGCTGGTGATGTCAAGGCGGGCACGCTGGATGCAACCGACTTCAGCTTCCACCAGAAACTCGCCGTGGACGGCATCCAGACCGGTGGAGGGCGCCGCGCGAGCCAAAGCATGAGTCTCACGTTTCGATTGAGGCGGCGTCATTGCCAGGGTTCGATATGAATATACTGTCGCCCGCCCCCGATGTCGCGGTCGCGGCCTGGCTCGCGGAACAGACGACATCAAGATCGCACCTTACGGCGGTCAAAGAGGCAGAATTGTGGCGATTACGCCGCCAGACAGACGGCGGGATAAGCTGCGGAAAGACTGGAACGCAGGCTTCGCACCGGTTTCACCAACCGCATTCTTCCGTTCGACAACATCGCCTCAAGTCGCTTGACTCAAATTTGTCGATCAATCATTTTGTACGCAAACAAAATTTGTCAGTCTTGATCGTGCTGGAGGAACTGGTATGAAATTATCGATAATTCGGGCGGCCATCGTACTTTTGGCGGGGGTGCTGACGATTTCTGCAGCACCAGTCTCGGCTAAAAATCTTACGCTTTGTGGCGCTAGCCCGGGCGGACTCTGGTCGCTGCTGGGCGCAGGGCTTGATGCTGCTGCGAAGGCCGACGACAAGAACACGACAATCACTTACCAAACGTCGAGCGGTGGCTACGCCAACGTCTTGCAAGTCAAACGCAAAAAATGCGATCTCGGAATCATTCACGTCGGCGAGGGCGTACAGGCGAAAAATGGTGGCGCGCCTTTCAAGTCACCCGTCAAAGGGTTCAGCGTTCTGACGGTCATGTACGACTGGGCTCCGATGCAATGGATCGTGACTAAAGAATTTTCCGACAAGCACGGTATCAAAACGCTGGCCGATATCGCTACCAAAAAGCCGGCCATGAGGCTGATTCTGAACCGTCGCGGCATCCTGCCGTCGCAATTGGGTGAACTGACACTCAAGGCTTCTGGCGTTACCTTGAAGGATATTACCTCCTGGGGTGGCAAGATCGAGTTCCAAGCTTCAGGTAATGCGTCCGAAATCATGCAGAATCGGCGTGCAGACTTGTGGGCGAACGCCGTATTCATCGGCAGTGGCAAGATACGAAGGGTGGCCAAGTCCGTCCCTGTGACGCTGCTGAGCGTACCAGACAAAGCGATCCAGGCCGCCGTCAAAACTTTTGGCGCGAGACCATGGACGATCAAGGCCGGCGCTTATCCTTGGCTCAAGCGCGATATCAAGACACACGCTGCGCGTGCAGTCCTGATTGTCGATGACAGCATGAGCGAGAATGACGCTTACAAGTTGACCAAAGCCATTCTGGAAAATGTTGCGAAAGTCCAAGGCGTGCACAAGGCCATGAAGGGGTTTACGCCCCAGTTGATGGCGTCGCTTGAAGAGCTGCCGTATCACCCGGGCGCGAAGAAGGCCTACAAAGAAGCTGGGGTCGCTCAGAAAGGTCCGTCTCAAAAATGAGGGCATCAAAAGTTACGCACTGACCCAACGCCCCCTTACCGGCCGCGATGGCTTCTCAATCAGTTCTTGTAAGGTTCGGAAGTCTCGCAGTCGCAACGGGCGGTCGGCGCAAGCTGACAGGTCTTTTGGCGCATATCGTCAAGGCATATTCGGCGCTGGTAGCATTGTGGGTCGTCTATCAGGCGACACTGTCCTCAGTTGACGTTCTGGCGCTGTCGATCATTTTTCTATCCCTGATGCTGTGCTTGGCGTTCATTTTCATAGGCGCCAGTAAAAACTGCGATCCGGTCCGGCCCAGCTTGATCGACTACATGTTGGTGCTCGCCAGCATCGTGACCGGTCTGTTTTTCGTCCTCAATATCGATAGTATCGCAGAGCGGATCAGTCTTTTTACGGAGCTGACAACTACCCAAGTCATCTTCACAACCTCCATCATCTTGCTAACCATCGAAGCGACGCGCCGAACCGTTGGCGCTGGCTTGATGATGATCGTTATCGCTTTCATCATTTACAATCTTTTCGGCGACAGGTTGGAAGGGACGTTCAAGCACGGCGAAATCACGCTCAGCCACTTCCTTGACGTGAATGTCATGACGACCGACGGCTTGTTCGGCATTCCTCTGCGTGTTGCCGCGACATATGCCTTCGTCTTTGTAATGTTCGGGACTTTCCTGGCGAAGGCGAAAGGCGGCGATTTCTTTTTCGATCTCGCTGCCTGCCTGTCGGGTCGCAGCCCCGGCGGTCCGGCCAAAGTCGCCGTGTTCTCCTCTGCCATGTTCGGCACCGTTTCGGGCAGTCCGACATCCGATGTTGTCACCACCGGGTCAATTACGATTCCGATGATGAAGCGGTTGGGCTATCCAGGCGCGTTGGCTGGGGGCGTGGAAGTTGCGGCGTCTACCGGTGGCAGCCTGTTGCCGCCGATCATGGGCTCGGCTGCTTTCATCATGGCAGAATACACCGGAATCTCCTACGCCGAGATTATCGTGGCGGCGCTGGTGCCAGCTCTTTTATATTATGTTGGGGTATTCGTGCAAGTACATCTGAGGTCGGTGAGGATGGGCCTCGCGCCATTGCCGGCCGACAGCGTACCAAGACTTCATACGACTCTTCTATCCGGCTGGATATACATATTACCAATCATCGTCATCATTGTGGCGCTGTTAAAGGGTTACTCACCAACCTTCGTTGCGGTCTTCGGCACGATCGGCATGTTGGTAGCTTCGCAGTTCAAGCCGGGTGCACGAATTACACTTCGCGACTTCTACGATGGCCTTTCCGAAACGACCATCCGGATGATCGGCGTGACCGGCGCTTGTGCAGCGGCAGGGCTGGTGATCGGCGGCATCACCATGACGGGTCTGGCCTCGAAATTCTCTTATCTGATACTGCTGGTCGGCGATGGCTCTCTCATCCTGGCGTTGCTGGCCGGTGCGGCAGTCACGATCGTTCTGGGGTTGGGGATGCCCACACCCAGCGCTTATGTTTTGGCGGCGGTGTTGATCGGCCCGGTGTTGGTCAACGACCTTAACGTGCCGATGATGGCGGCACACATGTTTCTGCTCTATTACGCCGTGATGTCCGCGATGACGCCTCCGGTTGCTGTCGCAGCCTATGCCGCTGCCGCAATTGCGGACGACAACCCGCTCAAGATCGCAACGACCGCAGTGGTCTTTTCCCTTGTTGCTTTCATCATTCCGTTTGGATTCGTCTTCAACACGTCGATACTGATGCAGGGCGATGCTGGCCTCATCCTGCTTGCCATCGGAACAGTGACAACAGGCGTCCTGTGCTTGTGTTTTGCTGCAGAGGGTTTCCTGAAAGGACAGCTGAGTGCACTCACGCGTTTGATGCTGGTCGCCTGTGGTTTCGCTCTGCTCGCTCCGACAGGCTGGTGGACTCTCGGAGGCGTTCTTGTCGCTGGCATAGTCATTTTCGCTTCAGTGCGCTTCTCTGATCGCAAAAGATTCCCGGACTAGAACCGGACAATTCAGGGCTTCGGGCCGACGAAAACGCCTTGCCGCGGGTTCCACCCCAGGTGACCTCGGCATTGAAATTGAAGAAAAGGAAAACAACCGTGCTGAATCTCCTGAAAATCCAGAAGCAGATAGACTACTTCCTCGAAGAAGATATCGGCATGTTCGACGTGACGTCGACAGTCATGATCGATCCAGACGCGCACGGCGCTTTCAATTTGAACGCCCGTCAGTCTCTGGTCGTTTCAGGGATTGACGTTGCCCGTCTGGTCTTTGAGCGTTACGTGCCGGACATCACGATCGACATCCGTGCGAAGGATGGCGACCGGGTCGAAAAAGGCGCCTGCCTGATGTCGGTCTCCGGCAACGCGCAGAATATTCTGACGGCAGAGAGGAACGCCCTGAACCTGCTTCAGCACATGAGCGGCATCGCCACTGAAACCGCCAGATATGTCAAGGCCATCGAAGGAACCGGATGTCAATTGCTGGACACGCGGAAGACGACGCCGGGTCTACGGATGCTGCAGAAACACGCCGTAGTATGTGGCGGCGGCCGCAATCACCGGCTGTCACTCGACAACGGATTGATGATCAAGGACAACCATATCGTCGTATGCGGAAGCATCACCGCGGCGGTCAAGAAGGCCAAGGCATTGGTGCCGGCCCTGATCATGGTCGAAGTAGAATGTGACCGACTGGATCAAGTGAGAGAAGCATTTGATGCCGGCGCCGACCTTATCATGCTCGATAACATGGGGCTGAAGATGCTGCGCGAGGCTGTGAAAATCGTTGATGGCGGAGTACCTCTCGAAGCGTCTGGCGGCATCAGTCTGGAAACAATTCGGCCGATCGCGGAAACCGGTGTCGACTATGCCTCCGTCGGCCGTATCACACAATCCTCGCCAGCCGTCGACATTGGGCTGGACGGCGCGAAGTAGAGGCTTTTGTGACCGGTCGTCTCTTTCTGGTCGTTGGTCCTAGCGGGGTCGGAAAGGATTCGATCTTGAACGGCGCGCGCGAGGCATTGGCAGACGATGCGCGATTTGTTTTTGCGCGCCGCTTTATCACGAGAGATGCGACCGTCGGCGGCGAAGACCATCAACCGATTTCAGACGCCGAATTCTCAGCGATTGAAGAGTCCGGCGGCTTTTTGTTCAGTTGGCGGGCTCATGGGCTTTCCTACGGCTTGCCGGCGAGTCTACGGGATGATCTGGATGCCGGTCGCCATGTCGTGGCCAACGTTTCGCGCGCCGCCCTGAAGGTGATATCGGACGCGTATTCCAGCTGCACCGTTCTAGAGATAACGGCGTCTCCGGCAATCGTGGCGAGGCGATTGCGCAACCGCAACAGGGAAACGGAAGACAATATCAAGGCCCGATTGACCAGAAAGGCACCACCACTGCCAAAAGGCGTTAAGGTGGTTGCCATTCCGAACAACGGTCGACTTGGGAAGGCGGTTGAATTATTCCTCTCCACCCTTCGATCGCCGTCGTCCAGATGGCTGAAATTGAGACGGATACCTATCGACTCCTGGCATGAAAATATCTGCTTCCTGAGCCGGGATTGTGCCGTATTTGACGCTGCCAACTATCTCGGCCCCGGCAAGGTCGATGTGTTCAACGACGAAGCGAGCATTCGGGCCAAGGTCAATCTTCTGGAGGCAGGCACCCTTTTGGCCCCCGATGAGCTGGGACTCAGTTCGCTCGCTTTTGATCGCCTCGGTTTATCCGAAGGCAGCCTTCTGACACTGGAACGGACGCCGTCGCCGCAAAGCCTGCGAGAATTACGGGCAAAGGTTGCCGGCCGTGTCCTGAAGCCCGGCCAGATCGACATGATCGTGAAGGATATCACGGAGGATCGCTACAACGGCCGCGAGATCTCCGCCTTTCTCGTCTCGGCATCCAAACATCTTGAGTTGGTTGAAATCGAAGCGCTTTGCAACGCCCGGGCACGATATTCGAGTCGGATCGACTGGCCTTACGATACCGTCGTGGACAAACATTCCATGGGTGGCGTACCCGGTAGCCGCATCACGATGATTGTCATTCCCATTGTCGCTGCGCAGGGTATGGTCATCCCCAAGACGTCGTCCCGGGCGATAACGTCCGCAGCTGGAACGGCAGACGTGATGGAAGTTGTCGCCAGGGTCGACCTGATGCCCGATGAAGTCAAACGGGTTGTCAGCAATGCGAACGGATGCATCGCCTGGAACGGCAATCTCAATCATTCACCGATCGACGACGTGATGAATTCCATCACCCGGCCATTGGGGATAGATTCTTCCCGCTGGGCCGTGGCTTCCATTCTGTCCAAGAAGATCGCTGCTGGATCTTCTCATGTCATGATCGACATCCCGGTCGGTCCAGATGTGAAGACGAAGACCATGGCCGAAGGCCATGAACTGGCAGCGCTCTTCGAGACAGTAGCGAAACGAGTCGGCTTGGAAGCGTTGGCTCAGGTCACCGACGGCACTCGGCCAATCGGGTTCGGGATCGGCCCCGCCTTGGAAGTTCGCGACGTCTATAGCGTACTGCGAGGTCACGATGACGCTCCGGCAGATCTGCGCGCCAAGGCACTGGATTTTGCCGGCAGGATCCTGGAATGGGGCCCGGATGTTCCGGCAAACGAGGGCCGCGTTCGGGCCGAGGCATTGTTGAACTCAGGAGCAGCATTGTCCGCGTTGGAAAAAATTGTCGATGCCCAAGGGCGTGTTGATCATCCGGTGCGACCTGGTCCATTGATATACGAGTACCAAGCCGAACGTAGCGGGCGCATCAAGGGCATCAACCCACGGGTTATTTCGAGAATGGCGCGGCGGGCAGGAGCCCCGATGGACAAGAGCGCCGGTATCGATATTCTTCAACCTGTCGGAGCCGACGTCGTCGAAGGCACGCCGCTGTTGCTGATACACGGCTCGGTGGAAGCCGACCTCGAGAACGCGTCGACATTCGTCCAATCGATCTCCCCGATAGACATCGTCTAGACACGATCGGTTTCGCGCCCAGCGCATCTTGAACTTGTGCTATGTTACTCTCGACATAAGCTGAACGAGGGTCCGAGCAAAGGGTTCCGAAAGACCGTCAGCCTTCCTCTTTCATGAGCGTGAGAGACCTCGTGACAGACACTTTCAGATCATCAGGCCAGCAGCCGGTCCACGACCTTCTCGCCCTGATGGCTGGCATCGACAGCAAAGGTCCTGAGAAGGGACGACGCCAGAACATCACCATCTGGTGTGGTGCAGGATTTTCAAAATCCTGGAACGAACAGTCCCCGACTGACGGTACGCTGTTTCACATCTTGAATCATGAGTTTTCTCAGCTCCCGAATCTGTGTCGGGTTCTGGACGCACTCAGCTGGAATGAAAACAGTCACATTGGTTTCGAAGGCTTCAAGACGTTGAGTTATATCATCGATATGCAGTTCAAGTATCCGGACATCAGAAACCGGTATCTGGACTCGCAGACGCTGAAGATGGCGGTTGCCGAGATGCGACTGTTCGTTCAGCGTCACTTCGCGGAGGTCAGCGGAGAGTATCGGATTGACAGTGACTCTCTTGACTTTGAAACATCTGAAGCAAAAAGGTCCGAACAGTCCAGTGTCATGACATTCTTCGATCGCCTCATTTCCGGCAACTGCCGCAACGGGACCGAAGCGAGCCATCGGGTGAATTTCATTACGACGAATTATGATTTTACGATCGAAGAGATCCTGAACAGCCTGTCATTGCAAGCAGGACCAGTCCTGCCGTCTCTCTATCGCGGCATCACGCCAGCCACGATCTGCAATCGTCGGCATTGGCCGGGTCATGATGGTGTCTATCGGCATACATTGATCAAACTCAATGGAGGCTTCGAGATTTTCAGAACGGGAGCAGAATACCATTTCGACTACCGACGGAAGGAGAACGATAGCAGCTGGGAGCATGAAGGTCTGAATACGAGCGAGCCATCAGCACCCATTCTCATGTTGCCCAATCGGGATCAGGACTACAGCGACCCTTATTTCAGCCAGATTTTTCCGAAGGCAGTCCGATTGCTTCGCGAGACGGACGTCCTGATCGTCATAGGATACAGCATGCCGTGGGAAGATGTCCTGATTCGCTTCATCCTTCATCAGTTTGCTGAAAACGAGTGGGAGGCGATCGGCAAATCCATGTTCTACATCGACCTTAAATATCCCGATATCCTGGAACAAAGGTTACGCTGGACATTCGGTTCAATCGAAAAAGCCGGATGGCCACAAGTCTCCTACTTCCATGGCTCGTTTCGAAGTTTCTGCGAACAGTATGTCTCCTGTTGAGAGTACTCTGGATAGTAAGGCCGTATTGGCACAGTGACAGGCCCGGGTCTTTCTTTGGGGGTTACGCGAGTCATGAGAGGACGATGCTTTGTGGAGTCTGGCAATATCGCGAAGATGACAGGGTCAGACCGGGATGCAGCGCCTGAAGTCTTTGGGACTTGCGCCGCGGGCCGCAAAGGCGAGCGACGACCGTCTTTTTCTGGAGGCGCTGTGAGGCGCACCATGACTTGGGGCGCCTTGCCGAAGCACCTCGGATGGTCGAACACGGTATGATGGTGGGTTCATTGTTCGAGCCGCTCGAAGATGTTTAGCCACACTGGCGGTTTTGAATTATACGTCCAATCGTTCGCGTGGAAGGTATTGCACATGCATCGGCTGCTAACGGCCCTCATTCAAGACCATGATCAATCTCGGCCTTTCGACGAGACGCATCAGAGATCGCATCGGCTGGCGCGCAACGGCGACAGGTGGAGAGAACCGAAAGCGTAAGCGTCCATGATGACACGCGGAGAGGGATCAACCCTTCTTGGGCGCTGGCTGTGGCTTTTCTTCAACGGGGCCACCCCTTTCCTTCCACGCCTTGAAACCACCGTCAATGTGAGCGACGTTGGCAAGACCCATTTCCTGAACAGTCTTTCCGGCCAGCGCACTGCGCCAGCCGGCAGCACAGAAGAAAACCAATTTCTTCTCGGTCGCGAAGACCTCCCGATGATAGGGGCTGTCGGGATCGATCCAGAATTCAAGCATCCCGCGGGGCGCGTGAACGGACCCCGGCACGGTGCCCTCACGCCAAAGCTCGCGAATGTCACGAATGTCCACCAGTTGGATGTCCTCGTCGTTCACCCGCCTGATCGCGTCGTCTACTGTCCAGGTCTCGACCTTTTCATAGGCCTCCTTGACCAGTGCCTTGATACCTTTCGCCACCGGCATGCCGTATTTTCCTGTGCTGTTCCCAAAAACCGTTACCCCGCGCACATCTTTCATCTTGTTGCTGTCCCGCGACAGGTCAATCGACAGATATCGTCGAGATACGTTGCCAATCGCCGCGGTGGTCTTGATGAAGCGGAAACTTGGTGTGTCTCGTCGAAGGCATGGATTGCACGAATATCCAGCAAAATTCGGGAAATCAGCGACATTGGAGCAGCGCGTTGATTTGGAAAGCACCGGGCGTACTGCACCCTCCCCTGCTCGATATCCATTACTCACGGGCTCTGCATCTGGATATCAAGCCGAACGACGTAGCGGTGATACCGGAAGGCTAGATTGCCTCGATCAATTTGGGTCAGGCGATACCCTAAGTGTCTGTTCCTGAAGTCGCGGGTGATGTCAGGGTCTGCCGCATGAGTGATTGAACGTGACAGATCAAGGACCTGGCTTTTGCACGTCCTGATGTGCGAGACAGCAGCATGCAGCCAGCCTGTCCCGGGCCAAGGCATCGCGCAGCATGGCGCCCTGCGGCGCTGCAGACGATACACGAAAATGGCTGCGAACCGCAGAAAACGGCGGATGACAAGGGAAACCTGATGCCATGGGTCGGCGGCGCCATCGATCGCCACACCCCGTCGCGCCCATCATTCCGCCGATGGTTCCCCGCGCGCTCATGCCGCCCTCGGTCAACCCACAAACCATCCCAGACTTCAGGAACAGGCTCTCAGGCATCCCGCTGACGGCGAGGTGCATATCTCCTAGATATTCGGCAATGGAAATTCGAACGTAATCCGGGCGGCAGACCCTTGGAGGAATGACAATATCTCCGGCAGAAGCCTTGCCGCCAGCAAGTCCCGAGAGACCTAGGCTACACGGATTGTCACCGCTGTATTTCAAACCGTTTTGCCGCTTCCGTCTGTTTGAGGCCGTCGTGCAGGTCCTGAAACATGAATCATGCTTTACGGCCTTGATCAGCGCCGCCCTCGCAGGGCTGTGATCGACAGGACGACAGGGGACGCTGCTTTCAACCCGCAACACCCGACTTGTCACGCCTTAGAACGACCAGAAGTACTACCAGGAAGAATGGTGCACCGATGGCTGTCAGGGCCAGAAACCAGTGCGCCTTGCCGAACAAGGCCAGAGCCAGGACAAGATAGATGAAATCGCGCCGGGAAAGACTATCGAGAATTCTGCTGGCCCTGCTACCCGGTCCGCCGCTGACCGAGGTGTAGAGCGGTCCATCGCCCTCCTTTCGGCGCAGTGTGACCCAGTAGACTGCCCATGCAGATCCGCCCGCCCCCGCGACGGCCACCATGCCCACCCACAGCGGCCACCAGTGCCCGACGGCAAGGACCCAGCCAATGCCCATGCAGCCGAAGACAGCGAAATGCACAATGTTATCGCTCCAGAAATCCAGCAAGCCGCCCAGGCGCGATTCTGCAAACTTGAGGCGCGCCAGTTCGCCATCACACCCGTCCAGTACCGAATGGACCACGAACAACAGACCCCCAATCGATTGTATCCACCAGACCGAAGAAAGAAAGAAGGGCGCGCTGACCAGACCGAGCATCATGCTGACGAGCGTCATGTGATTGGGCGTTACCGGCCACGGCGCCACGCGCCGCGAAACCCACATCGAAATAGGCCGCGCCACATGACGGGACATGAAGCCGTCCGTCTTCTTGCCGAGTCTGGACATCAACCGGTCTTCGGCAGCAGGGACATCAGCTGACGATCGCAGCGGCAGGATCGGTCCGGCACTCAGGGTTACTCGACGTGCCACGGCAGACACTGCCTCGACATCCCGGCCAAGCCCGATAATCCGCACGCCGGTGCCAAGATCAACTTGTTCGCCATCGGCTACGTCCAACCCAGCGGCCTCGATCAGCCATTCCTTCTCCGGCAGTACGTCGCCGGGCATCAGGATAGTGGCGCTTTTGTCGTCCTGCAGCCCTGAAACGGTCGACGAGGCCAGAACGTAGACGGTTTCAATGCCGGCCAAATGCGCGGCCTTGACAGTCCGTTGTGATACGCTCACGCCAAGAATCCGTGTTTCCGGATCAAAACCACGGCGGCTTTCACGATCAACGATTAGTCGGATGGCAGGTTTTTGATCTCTGTCAGGTGTCATGCCAACTCCGCCTGTGTGAAACGTTGCATGCCCGGCATGAAGCAAGGTCCGCTTCATCCAGTCCTTTGACGACAAGCTTAGCTCTCGCTGATAAAGCGTACCAAACGAACCGAGAAACCTGCGCGCATGCGCGCAGGTCTTGCGGCCGGAGATCAGGCCATCCGTCTTCTCATCATCATTGCGGGACTACTGGGGCTTGGACTGATCGTCTGGCTGATCATTGATGCCGGCGCAGCCGACGTAGCCCAGGCCATGCTCATCATGGGCTGGGCGCTGGCGCCTATCGCGCTGTTCCACGTTGTGCCCCTGATTTTGTCCACCCTGTCCTGGCGTAACATGCTGCCAGCGAACAATGCGACCGGCATGGTTATCCTGGTCGGCATTCGGTGGTTGCGGGAAAGCATCAACAACCTGCTTCCTGTCGGAAGCATCGGTGGAGATCTGGTCGGCGCACGACTGGTGCACCAGCGCGGCGTGCCGGGCGCTGCGGCGCTGGGCAGCGTCGTGGTGGACCTGACAGTCGGCCTCCTTACCCAGCTGGCCTTCGCGTTGGTTGGGCTTGCTCTCTTGCTCGTCCATTCAACTGAACCCGCCGTGCTCACTACCGTCGGCAGCGCGCTGGGGGGGCTCGCGATATTCTTCGGAGCCATCATCCTGTTTTTTGTCCTGCAAAACCGGGGCTTGATGGTCTTCGGCGCCAAGCTCGCCAGCAGCCTGATAAACCAGGCGCGATCAGAAAAGCTATTGGACAATGCTTCCGATGTCGATCGCATTGTCCGGTCGATCTACCGGGACCGACGTATCGGCAAAGCCTTCGGCTGGCGTATCCTGGCCTGGCTGACTGGCGCAGGTGAAATCTGGCTGATAATGTGCGCGCTGGGAAAACCGATCGGGGTCGCGGAAGCCGTGGTTCTGGAGAGCTTTGTCGTCACCGTTCGATCCGCTGCCTTCCTGATCCCAGGCGCAGTCGGAGTGCAGGAAGGCACACTGCTCGTGATCGGTAGCCTGTTCGGCATCGTGCCATCCGACTCACTGGCCATCAGCCTCGCCAAGCGGGTTCGGGAAATCCTGCTTGGCCTGCCCGGGATTGCCGTCTGGCAGGCTATTGAAGGCCGCCGCATGTTCCGGAGGTAATCCAAAAAAAGTCACGTTGGCACAAGTTTCCGCGCCTTTTTCACGAAGATGTCCGTGAGTGATGTCTCCCCCCTCTTCATGCCCACTCAGGTCAGCGTCAAAGTACTACCGAACCGGATCATCATGAGATCAATGGATGCCCGCCTTGAAACAGACCGACGGCATTACCGAAAAGTCGCCGACTCGGGCAGGCGGTCGATTGAGGCAAAACCGGGAAATCAGTTTGTATCATGCGAGGATGGAGCGTGCGTCAGCACGATGGACCTGGTTTGGCCATCTCCAGGATCTGCAGCGCGTTATGTCTCGCATCAAGAGAGCCGGACATATGACAGCGTTCGGCTGCATCGCTGGATTCGACTGAAAAAAATGCTTGCATTACAAGATGCGCCAGCACGAGCATCAATGAACCTGCGCTCACACTGAACCAATTGATGGGACAAGCCGATGTTGTCGGGCACGCCGATCATGATGATTCTCGACATTGCACTGGCTCGGTTCGCCGCGAATCGAGCGGGCATGGCCGAGTGGGCGGCGGAATAATCCATGACCGAAGCCGGAGCACCGGTCGTCCGCTTCGACGAGGTCACCCTCCGCTTCGGTGCCGAGGTGATCTACGACCGGCTGTCTTTTGACGTAAAGGCCGGCGAGTTCCTTTGCATTCTGGGGCCGAGTGGTTGCGGCAAATCCACGTCGTTGCGCCTGATGGGCGATCTGCTGGCGATCCAAGGCGGCCAGGTCGAGATCGAAGGGCGAACGCCCGCCGAGGCTTGGGATCGGCTGGCCTACGTCTTCCAGTCGCCGCGCCTCGTGCCTTGGCGTACGGCGCTCGGCAATGTCATGCTGGGTATGGACTTGCGCTTCGACGGTATGGCGAAAGAGGAAAAGTCGTTTCGGGCCGGGCAACTCCTCGACTTGGTCGGTCTGGCCGCTGACACAGCCAAATTTCCGGCGATGCTCTCTGGCGGCGAGCGCCAGCGGGTGGCGATTGCCCGAGCGCTGTCAGTCGAGCCCGACATCATCCTGATGGACGAGCCGTTCTCCGCCCTTGATCTGAATACGCGGCGCCGCATGCGCCACGAGATCATCCGGATCTGGCGGGATACCGGCAAGACCATCGTCTTCGTTACCCACGATATCGACGAAGCCCTTGTGCTTGCCGACCGTATCCTGCTACTGTCCAACAAGCCGACTGCCGTGCTGGACGTGATCAAGATTGATGAAGCGCGGCCGCGGGATGTTGACAAGACGTCCAGCCTGCACGAGCAGCGTGAGCGATTGGTGACCCTGTTCCGCCGCCTGGAGTCGGAGGCAGCAGTCAACGAGGAAGGAATTCATGATGCGACGTAATTTTTCACGGGCGCTCGCGGGCCTGTGCGTTGGTACCTTGGCTCTGGGGTTGGGTACCGCGCCGACAGCTGCCAAGGAGAAAATCACATACGGTTACCTGATCGACCCGGCGCTGGAAGGCGTGCTCTACGCCATCAAGCAAGGCATCGTGAAATCTGACAGGATTGAGATCGTGGGAAAGGCGCTGGCCATTCCTGCCTTGATTCAATCCACGCCAACCAAGCGTTTCGATGTCCTGATGAACGCTGTCATGGCAATTCCGCTTGCCGCCAAACGCGGACTCAAGCTTGTCGTTCTATCCAGCGCGTTGCGCGCGGGCAAGGGCGGACTGGGCGCCGGCATTTGGGTCAAGAAGGACAGCCCCTACAAGACCATGGCCGATCTCAGGGGCAGGACCATCGGCAACTACGCCCTGCGCTCTACTGGCACGACATGGATCCGCCTTGCCCTGCTCAAGAAATACAAGCTGAACGTGTCCTACAAGAACGGCGACATGAACTGGGTGCAGATTCCGGCGCCAGCGCTGCTGACAGCCTTGGAGACCGGGCGGGTGGACGCTGCAACCTTGATCCATTCCCAAGCCTACAAGGCGCGTGGTTCGGGTAACTATCGAGTCCTCGCTTGGACGAACCGGGACATTCGGGAGATCTACGGCGTTGATACCGTGGCCGCCGTCAACGTGACCTATCCAGAGAAGCTGGCCGCTCGGCCGGAGGCTTTCAAGGAATTCAACCGGATGCTGTACGAATCGGTACAGTACGCCGTGAACAACCCGGACGAGGTCGGCGCGGCGATTGCCAAGGATGGCAAGATCAGCGCCGCTTATTTCAAGGCTTGGATGGAAGATTATTCCTACTTTCCGGGCGCAGTCTCCGACGCCGATCTGAAGGCGATGGAGACGATCTGGGCAGGCGCCGTAGAGATGGGTATTCTCAAGTCGGCGCCGAAGGCCGCCGACGTAGTCTGGAAGCACGCCGTCCGCGAATAGCCGCAAGGATGCGCAGGCCAGATTTTTGGACCATCCGGCAGCGGTAGCGCCTCCGGCGTCTGGCAGAGCATCCGCAGAGCGCAGTGCGCGTCTTGCAGCGCATCTCTTCACGCTCAGCGTGATCGGCGCCTGGGCAGCATGGGGTGCTTCGGTCGAGAGCTACCAGATGCCAGGGCCCTTCGCCGTCGCCGAGCGGCTTGGCATGTTCTTTACGGATGTGCACGAAATAGGCCACATGTTCTGGTCATTCGGGCACATCATCGCTGCAGTCGTCATCTCGTTCATTATCGGCTTCGCGCTGGCGCTGCTACCCTGGTATCTGAGCGTCACGCGGCGGATGATGCACGGCCGTCTCACGCCCTTCCTGAATTCCTATCCCGGCATCGGCTGGACCATGCTGGCGATCATCTGGTTCGGCGTCAACGATTTCACCGTCGTTTTCGTCATCAGCATGGTGCTGATCCCCTTCGCCATCATCAACATGCGAGAGGGGCTGGAAGCGCTGGACCCGGAACTTCTGGAGATGGTACGCAGCTTCTCACGGCGGCGGCTGCGCGCCCTGCTGCTGCTCGTCCTGCCAGCCCTATTCCCATTCATGTTCGCTACGCTGCGCATCAGCTTTGGCGTCTCATGGAAGGTCGCGCTGACCGCCGAACTGTTCGGCGGCAACAGCGGACTGGGCTATCTGCTCAATCTGGCGCGCAACGATTTCGACACGCCACTCATCTTCGGCATCATCCTGATCATCGTCGCCTTCGTCTACAGCGTGGAGCGATTTGTCTTCGATCCGGTCCAAAAGCATCTGGCGCGCCATCATGCCGCCTGACGTCCCCTTCCCCCACATCGCTGCGCGTGCAGCCGGAGCCCGGTCGCTGCCGGTGGTCCTCGCCGAAGGACTGATTGTCGCCGCGGTTATCGGCTGGTGGGCGGTCTCGCGCGAACTATCCGAAGCGGTGATGCCTGACCCCTGGACGGTGGCAGTCACAACCGCCGAACTGTTTACCAATCCGGAGCAGCTGGCGCATACGCTCACCAGCATGCTGCGCGTCGTCATCTCGGTGATCGCCGCTGTCTTGCTAGGCACTCTGCTCGCTTTTCTGCCCCGCCGTATTCCTGTCTTGGACGTGATCATCTTCGGTCGCATACAGCCCTTCCTTAACGCCTTCCCTTCGGTCGGCTGGGCGATCCTCGCCGGCATCTGGTTCGGCCCGTCCCACGAGACCATCGTCTTCGTCGAGGTGGCGATCCTTACCCCCTTCTGCCTGGTAAATGTCGCTCAAGGTCTGCGCGAGCTCGACGCAGAGACGACGGAAATGGCGCATAGTTTTACCAGGACCCGTCGAAAGATATTCTTCCTTGTAACCATCCCGCTGCTCATGCCTTATATCGTGGCGGCCCTGCGTATTGCCTACGGCGTCGGCTGGAAGATCGCGCTGGTCGCCGAGCTGTTCGGTACCGAAAGCGGTCTCGGCTTCCTGATGTTACGGGCGCAGACCCTGTCTGACGCCGCCACCGTATTTGCTGCTTGCTTCGCCGTCGTCATCCTGTTCATTGCAGGAGAAAAGCTGGTCATTGATCCGCTGGCCCGACGGGTCCGATATCATTGATTCGCTGGCGAAAGGTTCGAGAGAAGGTTAGACGATGACCGCGATCCAATTCAGGAAAATCCCCGGTCCGCCGGACATAGCTGTCGATGAGGCCGGCGAAGGGCCGCTCCTTGTCTTCATGCACGGTATCGGGGGTAACCGAACCAACTGGACTGAACAGGTCGAGGCCTTCGCTGCCCGTGGCTTCCGCGCGGTATCGTGGGACGCCCGCGGCTATGGCGACAGCGACGATTACGATGGCCCTCTCGATTTCTCCGACTTCTCCCATGACCTCGCCCGGCTGATGGACTACTACGGCGTTGAGAAGGCGCATCTGTGCGGCCTGTCGATGGGCGGTCGTATCGCCCAGGATTTTCACGCCATTTATCCAGAGCGGGTCGCGACGCTCGTGCTGGTTTCTACATTCGCGGGCCAGAGCAACTTCTCGCCAGTCGAGCGCGAACGCTTCATCTCACTGCGGCTCAAACCGCTCGCCGAGGAGGGCAAGGAGCCGAAGGACATCGCCCCGATCGTCGCATCTACCCTGCGCGGGCCAGACGCGACCGAAGCACAGTACGAGCGCCTGGTCGCCAGCATGGCGGCGCTACACAAGCAAAGCTACATGAAAACAGTGCGCGCCACTTCGATGTTCGAACGCACGGCTGATCTCGAATCGATCAAGGCGCCGACGCTGTTGATCTACGGCGACGGCGATTCCCTGACCACACCGAAGACAGGCCGTAGTCTGCATGAGCGGATCGCCGGCTCGGAATTCGTTGTCATTCCCCGAGCTGGCCACTTGATCAATCTGGAAAAGCCGACCGAGTTCGACGCGGCGCTGCGGCCCTTTTTTGCCGAATACCGCGATCTGGCTCGCTGACGTCGGATAACTCGGGAGGAAATCACGTCACGAAGCGAAAGTCGACTGGCTTTCGCAAGAATACAGCTTGCCGCGGCGGGCGGATCATCTTCCCGACCCCTTGTAGGGCGACTCCGGACAGTAGTTCGAACGATCCATGCTTGACCGCAGAACCCGGTGCAACGCTCTATACGGACGAGCACGGTGCGTATCCCGGCATGGGCGAATTCGTGCATGAGGCCGTCAACCACTCCGTCGGCGAGTATGTCCGGCAACAGGCGCATACCAATGGCATTGAGTCTTTCTGGGCACTCCTGAAACGCGGTTATACCGGCACTTTCCACAAGCTCTCACCAAAGCACCTACAACGCTATGTTGATGAATTCGCAGGGCGCTCCGGTTGCCGCGAGGCCGATACGGTTGTCATGATGGGCGAGGCAGTGACTCGCATGATCGGCAAAAGCCTTACTTACAAAGAGCTAATTGCGGATAATGGGTTGGCAAGCGGGGCGCGAGCGGGCAAACATGGACTTACGACTTAGACGGGCATTGAGCTATACTCTAACGCCTTCCTGTTTCCGGCGCTAGGGCGATCCGAAGTCCGCCCCGCGTGTGGGTTTTGACGTGGTTGGTTAGTTGCCGCATGTATTGGCGGACATCGACCAGCTTCCCCCTCCGCCTTTGCACTGGAAGCACTGACGGACAAGGGCAAGTGTCGTTTCGGTTCCGCATCCCGTGTTAAACGGATTTGGCATCCACGCAGGCGTCGGCGGACTCGGATCGGCGGGGGTGATGAACGATACCGTGGATATCGGGATTTTATTGTAGATAGAGGCGCTGTCGGCTACATACACTGCCATGCAATAGGATGTAGCTGGCTTTGTCCGAAGCGTTTGCGTCCATGAAGTTATGGACATTGTTCCGCCTATACCCTGTACCGTCGCTTGGGAATGCACCGGCATGCCACCGTTCAATACACCTAGCGCAAAGCATGTAGTCCGGTCCAGTACGCCATATCTCATGATATAGGGTGAATTTATAAAGCATTTGTCATTCGGAATAGCAGTATCGAGCTTGCAGTTATTAATTAATTCTCCGAATTTAACGCTGAGATCCGCGCTGTAGGTGATCTCCCATTCACGGTTGCTATTCAGCGTTGCGGTCATAGGAAAAGTAAAACTCTTTTCTGCAACTACGTTAATCATCCCCGTTGTCTGCGCCGCCACCGGCGCGGCTACCACCATCGCCACCATCACGGCGGCAGCCAGTTTCGCGGAGGGAAGGAAGACCGGGAACCGGCGAACGGCGGAAAGGAACGAAAGGGACATGGGCGGGGCCTCCTGTACTT
>JAPOST010000111.1 GCA_026709535.1 Rhodospirillaceae bacterium | reverse complement strand
CCCTGGCCAGTGCCGTCATCCGCCTCTCCGTCTTGTCACCGACCATGGCGCCGGGACCCGAAGGCAGCAACCTCCCGGCAGGACGATAAGGCCGGTACGAGTTTCCATTTCCATGACGAACAAATCCTGCGGAGGTTCTTCGTTCATCCAGCACAAAACCTTCGGATTCGGCGCGTCTGCGCAGCATCAGCATGAGCGGCTCGCAGTCCGATAACGGACGGAAACCGAAGCCCTCGTCTACCACACGCTGTCCCTGAAGGATGACCGGGATCGGGGGCGGCCTGTTCCCGGCTCGCCGGAGAGCAAGTGGTCCCTCCATTCACGGGCATCGGCGACGGCCTGCTCGCAGGCTTTCGGTTTCTAGGTGTCCGGAATGGCAAGGGCGCTTTTCGTCATGCTCTCATACTCATCCCGGTCGCGCGTTTCTTCCGCAGTCTCTTCGGCCGTGGTGCGGATGGCATCGACGGTGCCCTCGGTTTGCTCGTCGCCGCTTGTGCCAAAAGATACCCGCCAGTTCCTCGACCAGATGTTCCTCGGTCAGTCCGTGCGGGCGATGCTCGGCGACAAGGGAAGCCGTCTGTGCAGCGTATTCGTCGGCGTCTTCCCCGAGGCGGTGCCACAGCTAACGCTCGCGCCATGACGCGAGCGCCGCAACATATTGATGCTCACGCCGAATATTGCCGAAGGGTATGTCTTGACAAACTCGTCCCAATCCTTCGTCGGATCTTTGATGAACCTCAGAGCGATGTTTGCAACTCTTTGTCTTCGGTTGTCTGATAGGACATTGTCAGGATACGCAGTACCGGTTTGCTCGTCGATCCAGGCGAAGTGATCTCACATCCGTACTTCCAGATGTGGTAAAACGGGAAACGTCAACGAGCCGAAAAGCTCTGTTGTGACATAAGTGAGTGACTCTGAACATTCGATGAACCGGACTGCGCCGACGAGTATCAATTGAGGAAACCGCGGAACGCGTCATGACAGAAGGAAGTTATTTTCCTGCAATTGATGATGGTCGCGGCGCATATTCGCCGGTTTACGCTTTTGTTTTGGGCTCTCGGGACGTGCGCTGGCAGGCGCCGGGATGTGAGATAGAACATCTGTCATTTTCGCAACTTGCTCTCAAGTTGGCGGCAGAGGCCGAACGAGTCTTGCCGCTCCATTGCTACGGCACCGCGACAGCGCGTCGATTAGGAATTCGCCGCTTTCCCGGTCGTGATGTACTTGATCTCTTTGCCTTCGCGCGGCCAGCGGCCTTCTGTCTGCCAACGCCCGCTGGCCTTGCATCGGCACTTGGTCTGGCCCGACCGCAGTCGGCGGAAGAGGAAATCCGGGTACTGCAAGATGCGGTGGCCGACCTGCTGCGCGAGATTGCTGATCTAGGTGACGACCCCCAGTCTCGGACAGGAGCGATCGCGGTTGCTATGGCGGCTGGAGGCTGGTCTTGGGGGCCGGTTGTTCTTCAGGCCCTGGACGTGACGGTTGGGGAACTGGGGCGCCCGGGCGCGATGGCCGGACTGGAGGTCTGGCGCGAACTGTCCGAATGGGCAGAGCGCGCGCCCGAACCGGCGGCGGGAGACCAGCCTGTCAGCCGGGAGGAAGCTCAGGCGCAATTGGCTGAACTCCTGCCGACTGTGGCGGAGAACCGGCCCGAGCAAAGTAACTATGCCGCTGAACTCACCCCGGCCTTTGCGCCAAGACTGGCTCAGGATAAGCCAAGGGTAGTGCTGGCCGAAGCCGGTACCGGCGTTGGCAAGACGGTCGGTTATGTCGCTCCTGCCAGTGTCTGGGCTGAAAAGAACCGTGGGACTGTCTGGCTGTCGACATTCACCCGTAATCTTCAGCGCCAGATCGATCAGGAACTGGACCGATTGTACGATGATCCGGCCGAAAAGGCGCGCAAGATCGTCTTGCGCAAAGGACGAGAAAACTATTTGTGCCTGCTTAATTTCGACGAGGCCGTGTCGGTCGCGCGCATCCGGCGCGAAGAAGCCGTCAACCTCGGTCTGATTGCCCGATGGCTGCTGGCGACGCGTGACGGAGCGGTGATCGCTGGCGACCTGCCCGGATGGCTGGCTGATCGGATCGGGCGAGGGCGCGTCGATGCTCTGACCGACCATCGGGGCGAATGCGTCTACGCTGCATGCCGTCATTACAGCCGGTGCTTCGTGGAGCATAGCGCAAGGAAGGCGCGCCGCGCCCGGATTGTCATCGCTAACCACGCGCTGGTCATGACCCAGACCGCGCTGGATTCGATCAGCCCGACGGACCCGAATGCGCCGAACCGGTTTGTCTTCGATGAAGGGCATCACCTGTTCAACGCCGCGGACTCCGCTTTCTCGGCCTGCTTGAGCGGTCAGGAGACAGCGGACCTGAGGCGGTGGCTGCGAGGCGACAGTGCGGCGTCTGGACGGACGGCGCGAGTGCGCGGGCTCAAATCACGAATTGGTGATCTGATCGTTGATGACGCAACGCTGGTTGAAGCGCTTGAGGAGGCAATAGGTCATGCTGTCCAGCTGCCCGCAACAGGATGGCTACAACGTCTTCGGGCCAGCAACCCGCAAGGCAAGGCTGAGCAGTTCCTTGCGATTATTCGGGACCAAGTCTACAGCCGATCGACCGCCCGTGACAGTGTCTACGGCCTCGAAATCGAGTTCCGACCTGTTTCCGAGGAGTTGTTGCAGCATGTCTTGGCGCTGGACGCGGTTCTAGCGGACATTGCCCTGCCCTTGAACCGGATGCGCAAGGGACTGAAAGATCTGCTGGACGTCGAAGCCAAGACACTTGATACGGCGACTCGACACCGGATTGAAGGCGCTGGCCGCAGCATCCTGCGGCGCGCGCTGGCGCCTCTGGCAGACTGGCGCGACATGCTGGAGGCGCTGGCTGGCGGCCCTCCTGATGATTTTATCGATTGGTTCAGTGTCGAGCGCCAATTCGGCCGAGATACCGATGTTGGCATGCAGCGCCACTGGATTGATCCCATGAAGCCCTTTGGCGATATTCTTGCGCATCAGGCGCACGGGCTGGTTGTCACATCGGCGACATTGACCGATCGGAACGCCACGTCCGAGATGGACTGGGATTTTGCAGAGCGTTGGTCCGGCGCCAATCACATGAACGGCAGTCTGACACGAGTCGCCGTGTCGTCACCGTTCGACTATTCAGCGCAGACCCGCATTTTCGTCGTGAACGATGTTGATGGCAATGATGCGGACCATGTCGCGGCGGCCTACCGTGAATTGTTTCTCGCGGCAGGCGGAGGCGGATTGGGGCTCTTCACCGCGATTGCCCGGCTTCGAGCCACGCATGAGCGCTTGTCTGCATCTCTGGATGACGCCGGCATCCCTTTATTTGCGCAACATGTTGATGGTTTTGATGTGGCTACTCTGGTGGATATGTTCCGCGCAGAGCGCAATGCCTGCCTTCTGGGAACCGACGCCGTGCGCGACGGTGTTGATGTGCCTGGTGATGCGCTGCGTCTGATCGTGTTTGATCGGGTTCCATGGCCCCGCCCGGACCTGCTGCACAAGGCGCGGCGCGCACGCTTCGGCGGCAGCGCATGGGACGACCTGCAAACTCGCCTGAAGCTGAAACAGGCCCTTGGCCGCCTGATCCGCCGCAGCGCCGCTTACGGCGTCTTCGTCATGCTTGACTCCCGCCTGCCCATGCGGCTCGCCACGGCTTTTCCACCAGGTGTTGACGTGCAACGGGTCGGTCTGGCTGAGGCCGTGGCCGGGACGCGCGCTTTTCTGGCTGATTGACCGTATCAGGGTGGCCTCCTAAGACCGCAATAATGTCTTGCCCAACCTTCGGAGTTTTCACAATGAGTCAGCATCACGACGCCCTGATCTACACGATGGTCATCGTTTCAGCGGCTGATCGTGAGATGGCCGACGCAGAACTGCGCCGCATGGGCCAATTGGTCACCTTTCTGCCAGTTTTCGGCGATTTCAATGTGGATGATCTGCCGATGGCCGCCGAAGACTGCGCCCCGCTCCTCGCAGATGAAAACGGGCTGGACAAGATTCTGGCTCTGATTACCCAAGGAATACCGCCGAAGTTGCGTGAGACGGCTTATGCGATTGCCTGCGATATCGCGGCTGCGGACGGCAAGGTACAACTGGAGGAAGCCCGTATTCTCGAAATGCTGCGTGATGCGCTGAAAATCGATTCTCTGGCAGCCGCAGCGATCGAGCGCGGCGCCCGAGCCCGTCACGCCACGCTCTAGGACTTGAAGAACGCTTCCGCGCCGGATCGGTGGCCCCGCTTCCTTGCGATGGTGTCGCGAGCGCGCTCAATCTCTGATTGAAGGCCGACGATATAGTCGTTCAGTTCGTCAATCGACATGAGTTCCAGGTCGGGTTTGTCGTCCGACCTCTGGACTGGTTCCAGGTCGTCGCTATCCATTATTGAGGTCTCCGTTGCCCTGCTTCCCAGTGTCGCTGGCGTCCATGGTTCGTGGACGCCCAGTGATCCATTGCCTATATCACCGGACCTTCATGTCGCCAAAGACAAGTCCCGAATGGCGCGTGCTTTCGCCGAGGGTTGGCGCTGAAAGATTCCGGCAGTCCAGCCGCCCTTCCGCAGGAGAATGATCATGACCCGGCCAATGATGCCGAAAGCGACCGCCGTTTGGCTGGTTGAAAATACGGCATTGACGTTCCGACAGATCGCAGATTTCTGCGAACTGCATGAACTGGAAGTCCAGGCTATCGCCGACGATGATGTCGTTTCCGGTATGGCGGGTATCGATCCGATACAGGCTGACCAACTCACCCAGGAAGAAATAGACCGCTGTCAGGCTGATCCGAATGCGCGCCTCAAGCTCAAGGAAACCGACATCCCGATGCCGCTGCACCGTTCCAAGGGTGCGCGTTATACCCTTATCGCCAAACGCCAGGACAAGCCCCATGGCATCGCCTGGTTGCTGAAGTATCATCCGGAGTTGAGCGATGCGCAGATTTCGAAGCTGCTGGGCACGACGAAGAACACCATCAATGCTGTTCGCAATCGCACGCACTGGAATAGCTCCAACATCCGTACGCGCGATCCCATGGATCTTGGTCTGTGCGATTATGCCGACTATAACGCAGCCGTGGAAACGGCACGCGCCAAGCTGAAGAAAGAGGGGAAGGAGCCGGATCCGCCGCCGAAATCGACTGTCGACTTCGGCATCTCATCCCTGGTCGCCGATTTTCCAAACAGCGGCGACAGTTGACGCCCAATTCGGGCGGCTTACGACTCTTTGGCATATCCTGCAGAGTGTAGCGCCATGGCGATCTCGTCCAGGATGGCCGGATCGTCAATCGTTGCGGGCATGCTCCAGTCCTGATCGTCGGCAATTTTCTGCATTGTGCCCCTCAGAATCTTGCCTGACCGAGTCTTCGGCAAACGCTTCACAACGACCGCTGACTTGAATGCTGCCACAGGGCCGATGCGCTCGCGGACCATGCTGACAACCTCGCTGATGACGTCGTCTGCGCTCCGTGCCGTTCCGGCATTCAGAACCAGGAAACCCAGCGGGACTTGCCCCTTCATATCATCTGCGACGCCGATGACGGCGCATTCGGCGACATCTGGATGGTCGGCCAGCACTTCTTCCATCCCTCCGGTCGACAGGCGATGGCCGGCGACGTTGATCACGTCGTCTGTCCGCGTCATTACGTAGACGTAGCCGTCTTCGTCAATGAAACCGGCATCTCCGGTTTTGTAGTAACCGGGATAGTCGCTCATGTAGGCATCCAGGAAACGTTGCTTGGCATTCCACAGATTCGGCAGCGATGACGGTGGCATGGGCAACTTGACAACGAGTGCGCCAATCTCGCCTTGGCTGGCCTCTTTCTGGTTGTCATTCAACACCTGCAGATCCCAGCCCGGCATCGGGACCGTCGGCGATCCAGGCTTGACGGGCAGTCGTTCCACGCCGATCGGATTGGCGCAAATCGACCATCCCGTTTCCGTTTGCCACCAATGATCAATCACCGGCACGTTCAACTGCTGCTCCGCCCACCGGATGGTGTCCGGGTCCGCACGTTCTCCGGCAAGGAACAAATGGCGGAGACTGCTCAGGTCATAGTTCCTGACCAGGTCACCGTTCGGATCTTGCTGCTTGATCGCCCGGAAGGCGGTGGGGGCAGTGAACAGAACTTTGACGTCATGCTCCGCAATGACCCTCCAGAAGACGCCGGCGTCCGGCGTACCGACCGGCTTGCCTTCGAACAGGATGGTGGTATTGCCGTGCAGCAGCGGCGCATAGACGATGTAGGAATGGCCAACGACCCAGCCGACATCGGACGCCGTCCAATAGGTCTCGCCTGGGTTTACGCCATAGATGTTCTTCATTGACCAGTGCAGGGCAACCATGTGACCGCCATTATCCCGCACAATGCCCTTCGGCTGGCCGGTCGTGCCTGAAGTGTAGAGGATGTACAGCGGATCGGTCGCAGCGACGGGCATGCAGTCAGCCGGATGGGCCGAAGCCATCGCTTTCTCCCAATCGACGTCGCGGCTCTCGGTGAGCATCGCCGGCTCCATCTCTCTCTGTAGAATGATGCAGCCATCCGGTTTGTGAGATGAAATCTCGATAGCCTGATCCAGCAGCGGCTTGTAAGCCACCACTCGGCCAGGCTCCAGGCCGCATGATGCCGAGACAATGGCCTTTGGCGCAGCGTCTTCGATCCGGATCGCAAGCTCTCTGGCTGCGAACCCACCGAACACCACCGAGTGAATGGCCCCCAAGCGCGCTGTAGCCAGCATTGCAATTGCCGCTTCAGGGATCATCGGCATGTAGATGATGACGCGATCACCTTTGCCGACCCCGCGATCTTTCAGGACGCCCGCGAAAGTTGCCACGGTATCGCGCAGTTCCCGATAGGTGTATTTTCGCAGCGTGCCGGTGATGGGACTGTCGTAGATCAGCGCCAGTTGATCGGCTCGTCCGCCTGCCACATGCCGATCCAGCGCATTGTAGCAGGTATTGCATTCGGCGCCGACGAACCACCGGTAAAATGGCGGATTGCTATCGTCCAGGACCTTTTCCCACGGTTTGTCCCAATGGACAGCGCCTGCGGCATCGGCCCAAAAGCCTTTCGGGTCTTCCAGCGAGCGGCGATACAGATCGGCATAGGACGATGGCATGGCAGCAAACCTCTGAATATTGCGGTGCGAGACCCTATCGGTTTGCCAATCCGACGCAACGGCAATGAATGCCGCGTATTTGAATTTCATCCGGGCAGCGCTAATAGAAAGACAGTGCTACCTAATCCGCAGGTGTCAGCTTTATGACCAACATCTACGAACAGGATCTCGATCGGAATCCTGCAAACCATATTCCGTTATCGCCACTTCCCCTGATCGAACGTTCGGCATCCGTCTTCCCCAACCGTCCATCGGTCATCCACGGTAGCCGTCGATACACCTGGTTCGAGACGTGGTCGCGTGCCAGAAAACTCGGTTCGGCACTCAGTAGCCGCGGCCTCGGCAAAGGTGATACCGTGGCTGTGATGCTTCCCAACATTCCAGAGATGTTCGAGTGTCATTTCGGCATTCCGATGACGGGGGCCGTCATCAACGCACTCAACACGCGTCTTGATGCGACTACCATCGCCTTCATCCTGAACCACGGTGAAGCCAATGTACTGATTACTGATCGGGAATTTTCACCGACGATCTCAGTTGCCCTGTCGGAACTTGATCGCGAGATCACGGTGATCGATGTCGACGACCCGGAATACATCGGGGATGGAAAGCGGCTGGGCAACCAGACGTATGAAGAACTGCTGGCTGAAGGCGAGCCTTTCTATGAAGGCCGTGATCCCGACGACGAATGGGATGCAATCTCGCTGAACTATACAAGCGGTACAACCGGAAATCCCAAGGGCGTTGTATATTCTCACCGCGGCGCGTATCTGGGCGCAGTCGGAAATCCCCTGACCTGGTCCATGCCCCAGAACCCGACCTACCTGTGGACGTTGCCGATGTTCCACTGCAACGGTTGGACATTTCCCTGGGTTCTGGCGGCGTTGACGGGGACCAGCGTCTGTCTGCGTAATGTCACCGCCGCGAATATCTTCGGGGCGATTGCTGAAGAAGGCGTCACCCATTTCTGTGGCGCACCAGTGGTGCTTGGCCTCGTTATCAATGCGGAAGAAGCTGAACGCCGTGCTTTCGACCATTCGGTCGAGATCATGACGGCTGCTGCGCCGCCGCCTCCGGCAGTGCTGGAGCGCATTGAGTCGATGGGCTTTCGAGTCACGCACGTCTATGGCCTGACTGAAACCTACGGGCCGTCCACGATCTGCGCCTGGCATCCGGAGTGGGATGCCCTGGAGCCTGTTGCCCGTGCAAAGGTCAAGTCACGCCAGGGCGTCCGCTATCCCATCGCGGAAGGCCTGATGGTGGCAGACCCGAATACGCTCGAACCTGTGCCGCAAGACGGAGACACGATGGGAGAGGTCTTCTTTCGCGGCAACCTAGTGATGAAGGGCTATCTGAAGAACCCGACAGCGACCGAAGAAGCGTTTCGCGGTGGTTGGTTTCATTCTGGTGATTTGGGAGTCTGGCATCCAGACGGCTACATCGAACTGCGGGATCGATCGAAGGATATCATCATTTCCGGTGGTGAGAATATTTCGACGATCGAGGTGGAGGGAGTCATCTTCGGACATCCGAAGGTTCTGGAAGCGGCTGTGGTTGCGCGTCCGGATGAAAAATGGGGTGAAACACCCTGTGCATTCGTCACCCTGAAGCCCGGCGAATCCGCGACGGCAGACGAGATTATCCAGTATTGCCGGGATAATCTCGCTCATTTCAAGATACCCAGGACAGTAGTGTTTACCGACCTGCCCAAAACCTCGACCGGCAAGATTCAGAAGTTCAAGCTTCGCGACCAAGCCGCGGCGCTTTAGCGCTGCGGGGGCGTCATGGCTGCTCCTGGACCTTCCATCCCTGCATTCTGCGCCCGGTCAAGAAGCCGGATATTCTTCCGCGGATCGTCTGTGCCCGTAGCCAGCCTTGCCGATCGGGCCACGGAAATCGCCAAGGCGTTGACTTCGCGCGGGATCTGTTTTGGGGACAGGGTGGCCTTGTGGTTGCCCAATTGTCCTGAATGGTTTGCCATATTCTTGGCAACGGCCCGTATTGGCGCCATCGCTGTCATGGTCAATACCCGATTCCGCAGCAGCGAGATTGCCGACATCATTGGTCGTTCTGGCTCCAAGGTACTATTTCTATCGCTCGATTTTTGCGGTATCGATTTTCCGAAAATCCTCTCGGAAATTGAGCTTTCGGCGCTTGAATCGCTTGAGGCGATCGTTGCTGTCAACCAGATGGATGCTTCCGGCAGTGCCGTAGCGAGCCCGACCTGTCAGAAGGTTGTCGAGAGCATGGCTGTATTTCTGGAAGGAAGCCGCCATGTTTTGCCGGCTTCCTGGCCGGACGAGGCCGACCTTGCCGAAGCCGGCGCCGCCATATTCACCACCAGCGGGACGACCAGCAATCCGAAGTTCGTCTTGCACAGCCAGCAGAACGCCACCCGCCACGCCGCCGACGTGACCCGTGCGTTCGACATGGGACCGAAATCGGGTCCGATATACCAGGCGCTTCCTCTATGCGGTGTGTTCGGCTTTTGCATTACTTTTGCCGCGTTTGCCGCTGATCAGGACATCTTGCTCGAAGAAGCCTTTTCTGCGTCTGCGGCGGTTGCTGCTGTGCAGAAAAATCGGAGCACGCATCTTTTTGCGACCGACGACATGTTGCATCGCATGCTGGATGAAGACCCGGATAAGGAGGCGCTGCGCAGCCTGAAAATGGCCGGCTTTGCTGCCTTCAATGGCGATCCGGCTGTCCTGATGACGCGCTGCGAAGATCATCGGGTCCCCCTTTTTGGCCTTTACGGCATGAGCGAAGTCATGGCTCTGTTTGCTGCGCAGTTCCCGGAGGCGCCGAGCAGTCGGCGTATGAAGGGAGGAGGGATGCCGGTCTGCTCCGAAGCCGCAGTAAGGGTCCGCGATCCTGAAACAGGCGAACTCCTCGGGCCCCGAGAGATCGGCGCGCTGGAGATCAAGACGCCAAATCGAATGATCGAGTATTTCGGTAATCCCGAAGCCACTTCTGAAGCAATAGATGGAGACGGCTTCCTGCGTACCGGCGATGTCGGCTACCTGGAAGACGTTGGTTTCGTGTTCACGGCTCGTATGGGCGACGCGCTGCGCTTGGGAGGTTTCCTGGTTGCACCGGAGGAAATCAGCTCTCGGATCGACGCTCTAACCGAGGTTTCGGCTTCCCAGGTCGTGGGTGTCTTGGTGGCAGGGAAATCCCGGTGCGCTGCCTTCGTCATCCCGACGGAAGGCGCAGATATCGCCAAGGAAGCGGTTGTTGAGCACTGCCGTTCAGGCCTCGCTGCATATAAGGTTCCGATCGCGGTGTGGGAGATTGATGCGTTTCCCACAACGCCCGGTCCCAATGGGACAAAGATCCTGCGCAGGAAGCTTCAGGACTTGGCGCAACAACGTCTTGATGCGGTAGGGGACGTTTCAAATTGAGAGAGATTGATCCGGCAAGCGCCAGCCGTGAGCCTGTGCTTTTGGCGGCGGGCGAAGAATGACAGTACCGTCAGGCATTGTTCAACTGGGCTATCTCGTCCTTGATGCGGAGTTTTTCCCTTTTCATCTCGGCAAGGTGCAAGTCGTTGGGCATCGGGCGGGCTTCTTCATTTTCGATGCTCTTCTCGAGGAATTGGTGACGGGCCTTCAACGCTTCGATCCGTGGATCGACGGACATTCGCTCCTCCATCTGACAGCTGGATAACATCGGCAAGGGGCAAATATTATCAGAGCGCGACTGGACAATCCAGCATCCCCCGCCGGAAGTCGACTAAAGATTTCCAGAACCAAATACGGCGGCGCTGGCGCTGGCAATTCCCTGCAAAATCTCTCCGGTCGTTGGCGTTGACGTCGCGCCCAGCGAGTCGAGGTATAGGGCCATGTTGGCGACAGCCAGTACCGTTCCTCCCGATGCTGGGTCGCTCTCGGCGGAATCCAGGAACGCAGCGAGACGGAGTTGTTCCGCGTGTTCCATATCGATTTCGACTTTCTGGAGCTGGGCCCGCAGGGATAGCTGAAGCTGATCCGGTGCTTTGGCGTCCAATCCTTTCTTCATTCTTTTGCGGATCTTTCGCAGCGGCCTCACAACCTCATCGTGCCACTCGTGAACAGATGTCCGCAAAACGTTGATGCCGATGGCATCAAGCGATTGTCCGCGAAGTCCGCTCCATACGCAGGCAAGCAGAATATTGACATCGACGCCATACGCCTGTTGCAGGTCAAGACAGGCCTCGGCGACACCGGTTTTTCTGTAAGCGGCGACCGAGAAATCCCAAAGCGGATGTTCGGGAAACTGTGTCATCGTTGGCCGTTCGAATGGTTTGGTCAAAACTTACTCCGCCGACTGCTTCACAACAATCCGTCGGCGGGTTAGTGTGAATATGGGGAGAAAGCCAATGGCTGATAACGAGGATACCAGTGGCGCGATGCCCGAAGAGCAAGAGGCGATCAAGCGCAGACTGGAAGAACTGAGAATTGAACACCGCGATCTTGATGATGTGATATCGCGAGTTAACGAAGAAGCGCCGTTCGACCAAATCCGGATGCAACGTCTGAAAAAGCGCAAGCTGGCGCTGCGGGATCAGATCAATCATCTGGAAAGCCAGTTGCTGCCGGACATCATCGCCTGATCGCCTTTCATCGCACAGCGGCCACTATCGGCTTGCCGGGCGCTGATCGTGCAGCGAAGTTGCCTTCTTCAGGACGTCATCCGTGCAGGCGTTTTCCTCAATCCGATCAGTGCCGCAAGCAGTGTCCAATCGAAGCATTGGGACCTCCCATTACAGTCACGCGCCCCGCAGAAATCCAAACCAGAGTGTGTCCCCGTTCCTGCTCGCCGGTCATGCCTTTCCGGACCGGTGGACGGCAAATTGGTGGAGTCTGTCCATGGATGTTACCCACCCGTCTGCGTTCATATCATTGATGCTGCCAAGTCACAAACTGCAGAGCATATGGCAAAAGGTTGGCGCCACCCGAAGACCGTACACGATAAACTTTTGGCTTGCCGACACATGGAGGGATCGTGACCGGCAGTTTCCGGCGTTCAGAACGGTTGCTCTGCCGCTGTCACGACCTATAGTTCCTGACTTTCTCGTGAAGCCAGACATTCTGCCATGAACAGCGCTACGCCGCCAGTGACTATCGTGATGGGGAGCCAGTCCGACTGGGACACCATGAGGGAAGCGCAGAATGTCTTGACGGAACTGGGCGTCGACGCCGATGTCCGGATCGTTTCGGCCCACCGTACGCCGGACAGGCTGTATACCTTCTCGAAGAAGGCCAAGGAATCTGGCGTGAAGGTTATCATTGCCGGCGCAGGTGGAGCTGCGCATCTTCCCGGAATGATCGCCGCCTTGACGACACTGCCGGTGCTGGGCGTCCCTGTCCAGTCCCACGCGCTTTCCGGTGTTGATTCCCTGCATTCCATGGTTCAGATGCCCGGGGGCGTGCCAGTCGGCACTCTGGCGATCGGCAAGGCTGGCGCAAAGAATGCAGGGCTTCTGGCTGCTTCGATTCTGGCTTTGAATGACGCGGTTGTGGATCGTGCACTGCAACACTGGCGGGAAACGCAAACCAACGCTGTCGCCAAACGTCCAGCTTGACTGACCAGGTGTCTCTGCAGTCATCAGTTGTTCTCATTCCGCCCGGGAGCGTAATCGGCATCCTGGGCGGGGGCCAGTTAGGTCGAATGATTGCATTGGCGGCTGCACCTCTGGGCTATCGATGCGTCGTCCTTACGCCAGAAGAAGAAAGTCCTGCTTCCCAGGTGGCCTGGAAGACGCTTGTCGCTCCTTACGACGACCCGGCAGCGTTGCGAAACCTGGCAGACCTTGCCGATGTCGTTACGCTGGAATTCGAGAATGTGCCAGCCAGTGCTGTGGCGATCTTGTCTCAATGGATCATCGTGGCTCCGGGAGAATCGATCCTGGCGGTTACGCAGGATCGGTTAAAGGAAAAATCATTTGCCCGAGCGGCCGGGTTGCAGACAGTTGGTTTTACTCCCGTCGACAATGGTAACCTTGTCGGTCTTGAGGGGGAGATTGGCTATCCGGCCATCCTGAAGACGCGGCGGATGGGCTACGACGGCAAGGGCCAGCGGCGGGTCGCCGGGCCCGAAGAAGCTCGCCGCGCCTGCGTTGAATTGGGTGGTTCGTTGATTGCTGAAGCGATCGCTCCATTCGATCGTGAATTGTCGGTGATCGTTGCCCGGACTGCGACGGGCGACATCCGAGCCTTCGACGCTGTTGAAAACGAACATGAAAATCACGTCTTGCGCCGGACCTATGCGCCGGCACGGCTTGACCAAGCCATCCGCAAGGAAGCGCAGACATCGGCCCAGACGCTTGCCGAAACATTGGGAGCAGTCGGTTTGGTTACGGTGGAGTTTTTCTGGTCCGCTGAAAGCGGTCTTCTGGTGAACGAGATGGCACCACGGCCTCACAATTCAGGTCACTGGACGATCGAGGCCTGTCACGTCAGCCAGTTCGAGCAGTTGGTTCGGGCCATTTGCGGTCTGCCGCTCGGAAATTCGTCACGAGGCCATGATGCCATCATGACCAATATCCTGGGCTTCGAAGCAGAGCGATCGGCGGCCGTCTTTGCCGCGCCTGATCGGCATCTGCATCTCTATGGCAAGGCTGAAGCACGGGAGGGCCGCAAGATGGGGCACGTCACGCAAGTGCTGCCGCTCAATTCTCTGGTCAATCGGACGGGTTAGCGGAACAGAGTTCTCAGCCCTGTTCTGCGGAGAAAGTCGCGCACGGCGAACGGATCCGGCATCCGTGACGTTGCTTCCTTGAAGCTGGTCGTCAGCTTTGATACGCGCAACACGTCTTCAATCCGTCGGTCCAAAAACGACCAGGTCCGTTCAAAGTCGTCGGAGTTGTCATTCAGCCAATATACCAGGGTTGAACTGTACACACCGGCAAGGAGCGTGCGCTTGGTATAGAAATTGAAGTCTGTCGAGGTATCGCCTGCTGCCCGCCAGATTGTGTCAACTGTCCGATAAAGGCATTGCAGACCAACGGGCGCATTGGCTGGAAAGGCCAGCACCGTTACCCCGCGTCGGATGGCATCGCGGTGACTCGCATTCTGTTCGAGTCGATTTCGGATGGCCTGGATGATGCGGTCCCGGATTCGCATGGCGTCGAGATCCTGGTTTTGCAACGACGCGACCATTTCCGCGTCAGCGACCTGATTGAAGAAGATGATGGCGTCCAATGGCCCGCGAGGGAAGGCTCGATAGGCGAAGCCGCGCTCCAGACCCGCTTGATCGGTCGCAGCGGTCATGGCCCTATCTGTCCAGCCGTCAAAAGGAACGTTGTCCAGAAGGGCCGTCAACAGGGAGCGACGGTCCTGATCGAACTGGTTGGTGTCAGTTTTGGATTTTGCCATGGAACGACCATTAAACCGCTGTCATTGCCAATAAATATAGCGTATCCGGTTAGATTGTCGCCTCTTTTTGCCTTTATCCACCGAATGTGATACATAATGCTGGTCAACAAGTGCGTTGACTTGCCATTATTTATGCCCTGACACAATCTATCAGAAGGAGACCCTGACCATCGTTCAGGTTGTAGTCCGAGACAACAATGTCGATCAGGCCCTCAAGGCGCTGAAGAAAAAAATGCAGCGCGAGGGCGTGTTCCGTGAGATGAAGCTGCGGCGCAGCTATGAGAAGCCGTCCGAGCGGAAGGCCCGGGAAAGGGCGGAAGCTGTCCGGCGCGCTCGAAAGTTGGCGCGCAAACGCATGGAGCGCGAAGGCTTTTGACACCATCAGGCTTCGCGGCCCACTTTGAATATGCTCGATAGGCGCTTGAACCATGGTTCGGGCGCCTTGATCATTTGTAGCGTGTAGCTCCGGGCGTCTGCCGCTCCGCTATGGCCGCTTACATCGCCTCTGGGACCTTCACTTTTTTCAGCGCCTTCTTCTGGCGTTTGGCCAGTTTGTCGACGTCGAAATCATCAATCATGCCGTGGAAAAGCTGGTGCCAGTTTACTTCCGCCTGCAGGCGCATGAAGACGGAGCCCAAGCCGATTGCGGCGCGATCCATCAGCACAAACTCTCGCGGCGGCCGCACCCCACCGACACGTTTCAATTCCTCGTGCACCTTGCCGACCGTTTCGGCACCATATTGCACGCTGTTGTCTTGCTGGATTGCCTGTACCTTGTCCTTCATCAGCGGCTTGTAGACGAATCGCGCCCAGATGTTCAGGACATCAATGATTTCCCGGTCCAAATCCTTGAAGCCCCAAGTCTCGTAGGCATGAACCGCGAGGTCCCCATCGTTGGTCTTCAGCGCATTATACAAATCAATGACGCCCTTTACGAAAGTAGGCGGGAACACGCGGATACAGCCAAAGTCCAACAGATTTATCGAGTGATCGTCGCGCGCAGCGTAGTTGCCGAAATGCGGGTCACCGTGGATAACGCCATAGTAATAGAACGGTACATACCACGCCCGAAACATGTTGTGCGCCAAGGCGTTGCGAACCTCTACCGGTGCGTCTTCGAACCCGGTCAGCTTCCGGCCTTCGAGCCAGGTCATGGTGAGCAAGCGGTCGGTCGACAGATCGGGCAGAACTTCGGGCACATGGACACTTGGCTCTTTCTGGAGTATCAGCCGATACAGCGCCAGCTGCGCCGCTTCGCGTTCATAGTCGAGTTCTTCCAGCAGTCGGGCCGAAATTTCCTTGTGGATGTTTGCGGTATCGATCGCCTTGTCATAGCGCCCATACAGCCCGAAAATGATCCGCAACTGCTTCAGGTCTGCGGCTACGACTGATGCCATTTCGGGATATTGAAGTTTGCAGGCGACACTGACCCCGTCCTTCGTAACGGCGCGATGGACCTGACCCAAGGACGCTGCCGCGGACGCCTCTCGGTCAAATTGCTCGAACCTGCCGCGCCAGTCCGGTCCCAGTTCCGCCACCATCCGCCGACGTACAAAGGCCCAGCCCATCGGCGGGGCATCACTCTGAAGCTGGGCAAGCTCTTGTGCGTATTCGCGGGGTAACGCTTCCGGGATGGTGGACAGGAGTTGCGCGACCTTCATCAGGGGACCCTTCAGACCGCCTAGCGAGGCGCGCAACTCAGCAGCATGCTCCTTGCGGTCGAACTTGACGCCAAGATATCGCTCGCCAGCAACGCGGGCTGCCAATCCGCTCACTGCCCGGCTTGCCCTCACGTATCGGCGAACCCGTCCGCCCAAGCTGCTGTTATCGTTCATGCCTGAAGAAATGGGGGCTGCCGCAGGCGCGGCAACCCCCTGCGATTTCAGGTAATTGGGGGGCATCAGCAAACATCAATCGCGAATGACAAGAAACACTGAGAGTGTTTGTTCCTTGCAGTCTCGTGTAACCTCAAGCTGTGGTCCCCTGTCGGGAGTCGAGATCGACTATGGAAGGCGTCATGGCTGGAACTGAAGCTAGCCAAGGGCGGCCTGGACGACCATCGGCAAAACCATTTGCGTGACGAGGTGTGGCCCTTGACGGCGCAGCTGATTCTGGCCCAGCGTCAGGATCAGCGGCGAAATCAGATCTCATTTCGCATCGCTCAAATCGAGTTGCCAATTATCATCCGCCCCGTCTATACTTCGCCTCGGTGGCTTCAGTCCAAGCTATGATGTCCTCTCTAGACGGTGTCAAACACCCGACAGAGGACCACAGCTTGAGACCACACGAGACTTCAGGAACAAACTCTGAAGCACAACCGGGCGGATCAAAATGTCTACACAATTCAAAGTTGCAGCTGTCCAGGCCGCTCCTTGCTTTTTGGATCTCGACGCTGGCATCGAAAAAGCTATTGGCTTGATCCAAGAAGCCGCCGACAACGGAGCCAAGTTGATTGCGTTCAGCGAAACGTGGCTGCCGGGATATCCTAACTACATATGGCTTGGTTCGGTCGCTTGGCAGATGCAGTTTGTTGGACGCTATTTCGACAACTCAATCGAAGCAGGTAGCCCGCAGGAGGCGAAGCTTGCCAAGGCCTGCCGCGATAACAACGTCCAACTGTCAATGGGCTGTTCCGAACGCGATGGCGGATCGCTCTATATTGCGCAGTGGCATTTTGACGAAACAGGTGAGGTGATCAATCGCCGCCGCAAGCTGAAGCCAACGCATGTTGAGCGTACTGTATATGGCGAAGGCGACGGAGCTGATCTGAATGTCGTTGAAACTTCGATCGGACGCGTGGGACAACTGGCCTGCTGGGAACATCTTCAGCCGCTGAGCAAATATGCGATGTATGCGCAGAACGAGCAGATCCACTGTGCTGCATGGCCAAATCTCGCGCTTTATGAGGGCACTGCCTATGCTCTTGGCCATCAAGTGAACAATGCGGCATCCATGATCTATGCCGTCGAAGGCTCATGTTTTGTACTCGCGCCATGTTCACTAGTTACCAAAGAGATGCAGGATATGCTGTGCGAGGGTAACCCTGAGAAAGAGGCTCTTTTTCCTGTTGGTGGCGGTCATACAGCGATTTATGGGCCTGACGGTTCTGAGATTGGCAAACGAATTCCGCATGACCAGGAAGGCATCATGTATGCTGATATCGATCTGCATATGATCGGCTATGCCAAGGCTGCTGCCGATCCCGCCGGGCACTATGCAAAGCGGGACTGTGTGCGCCTTCTGATCAATCGCAAAAAGCAACGCCCTGTGGTTAACTTTGATGATGCGTCCGGTTGGGAAAAAGTCAGTAAGACCACGGAGATTGTGGCGGAAGCAGAAGAGTAAGATCGGGGGCAGGCAGCTTACAGGTCTTCTGCTTCGCAAACTAAGAGCGGGATAGTCATTTCAGCAAAGCGATTAGCACTGGCAATTCTTTCCGCGCTATTCTCTGGACAATGTCGAAATACTCATGCACGAGTCGATGGTGTATCTGGACGATCCGTTCTCACGGTATTTCCGATAATTGCCGGCGCTCAGGTCCGGTAACTCCTGTCGCCACTTTACCGACTATTTCTATATTGTTGGTGATTTTTGTCTATAATTCCTTTTTTATGAATCAACCGTGCCTATCCGGTCAGCGCACACAGCTACCAGATGTTGGGTGCCAACCCGATGATTGATGCTGTTCATGAACTATCCTTGGTGAGTGTATGTGACAACCGGATAGGCACAGAATCAACCACCGATCCTTCGCGCGACCC
>JAPOST010000034.1 GCA_026709535.1 Rhodospirillaceae bacterium | reverse complement strand
CGACGCTCATTCGCGGGCTGGATGTGCTGGACAAGTCTATCCGCTTGCTGGACCAGTCGCGGATCGGTCCAATTCTGCTCGGCGATCCGGCGGACATCGGCGATGGTCCTCCGATCAGGGCGCTGTTCATCCAAAATACCAATCCCATGGTTGTTGCGCCGGAGACCGTCAAGGTGCGCGATGGCTTCAGGCGGGGCGACCTGTTTGTCTGCGTCCATGAGCAGTTCATGACGGAAACGGCAGCGATGGCGGATATCGTTTTGCCGGCCACCACCTTTCTGGAACACGATGACATCTATGTCGCCAGCGGCCACACCTATCTGCAGGTCGCGCGCAAGGTCATCGAGCCGGTGGGCAAATGCCGGTCCAACCACGAGGTTCTATGCAGTCTGGCCGAACGCTTCGGCATCAGCCATCCCGGATTCCGCATGACTGCCTGGGAAATCATTGACCAGACACTCCAGGCGTCGGGCATCGGCGATGCCGATACCGTCGCTGACGACCGCTGGATCGATTGCGTGAAGTCCGAAGACGATATGCGGTTCAAGAACGGTTTCGGTCATGCCGACGGCAAGTTCCGCTTCCGGCCGGACTGGTCATCCGTCGGCAAGGACAGTGACAGGATGCCGGAGTTTCCGGATTATTGGGACAATATAGATCTGCCGGATCACGAGCATCCGTTCAGGCTGGTAACAGCCCCGTCGCGCAATTTTCTGAACTCCAGCTTCACGGAGACGCCAACTTCCATCAAGCGGGAAGCCCGACCGGCCGTGAAGATGCGCCCCGAAGATCTGGAGGCGATGGGTGTCGCGGACGGCGACAGGGTACGGGTCGGCAACGAGCGTTCAAGTATCATTGTTCGCGCCGAGGCATTTGACGGCATGCAACGAGGCGTTGTGATCATCGAAGGCATCTGGCCTAACGTCGCCTTCGAGGAAGGCCTGGGCGTCAACGCGCTCGTCAGCGCCGATCCGGGACCGCCTCTCGGCGGCGCGGTCTATCACGATACAGCAGTATGGATCCGGCCGGCACAGCGTGATGCAATCGATGAAAACCGTGACCGTGGGGACGATGACAGAGCCCAACACGATCACTGGCAATAGCGCCCATTTCCCCCTTAGCGAGCATGTTTTCTTCGAGCCGGCCTGAGCCTTGTGCGGGAAGCAGGGTAGTGGCCGAAACGCCGAACGATGTGCAGATCGCCCAGGTATCGGCTGCGATGCCAATGACGCCGCCAAGACGATCAGGCGTAACATCGACCTGATCCGTATGGACGGTAGTAGCCGCAGCGCCGACCGACAGACACGTATTGCCAGCCGAACCGGGCCCAGCGTTTGCGGAAGATGGGACAGCAGACCAGAACGTAGTGCACGATCTGGATAGGGCTCCCTTGTACTCGATCATCGGCTGGCTTGGGCATTGGCGACAAACATCATGGTACAGAACGTCAGCACAGCCGCGCTCAGGAGGTCGGCCCCGATCATCGATTCAAGTCGTATCGGCATTTGTCTGGAACCTGATTGAAGCCAGACGAGATGGTTTCGGTCTGCACCGAATCGCCAGGCCCAGCAACAGGGGCCTGAAAATACGTTCGCCTTCGATGATCACCATCGACCCTAAAGAACAAAAGTGAGTATTGGATGTGGAGGCCAATCATGTCAGCTTCAGCGGGTCTGGCGCCGACTGGGTCGTCGTCTCCCGTTGTCGGGTTGAGGATAATCCGGCAACCGGCCGAGCCTTGATCGGCAGGCTGATGTTTTTGCGCATGGCCATCAAGGATACGTTCGTCCTGTCTGCTGATGTGACCAGGGTGCTGCCTGAGTGAGCGACGGGCGAAACGGTGGTCGAGGCGTTCGGCTGATCAATATTTTGGGTCCGGCCGCCTGGGCCATCATGACCGCGCATCAGAACAGCAGCGTTGTATTGGCCTCGTCCTTTGGTTGCACAGCCGAAGCGATTGTTACCGGTCTGGCCCTGCGGCACGGGTCGGCTGACAAGCCGAGAAGCGACATTCTCCTGCGGCAACCGAACCCTGTTCTGCCTTGATGCCTGCAACTGCTGCCATGACGGCAGGCACGACTTTCCGCAGAATCTTCGGCATGAGTGTCTGGTCGACACGCAAGGCGGCGGGGTTATAAGGCTTCGGAACGTTTCGGACCAATTAGCTGCCGCAGTTTCTCAAGCGCCGATTTCTCCAGTTGCCGAACCCGTTCCCGCGAGATGCCCAATTCGCCGGCAATCGTACTGCGGGTTTTCTTCATATCGGTCAGGTAGCGGCTGGCGATGATCGCCCGTTCGCGAACGCTCAACGATTGCAGGGCCTTGGCAATCACACCCTTGCGGAACCTTTCGGTGCTCTCGGCTGCTGCGATATCCTCAGGCGAATCACTATCGTCAGCAAGCTTGTCGCCCCATTCGTCCGGAGAATCGCAGCGCACACGTTCGTTGAGCGACCAGTCCTTTCCTCCTGCTCGACGGGCCATGGACATGGCTTCCTTGAGAGGCACGCCGAATTTTCGCGCGATGGGCAGCAAGACGTCTTCGGTCATCGAATCGGCGCTGCCTTTGATCTCCACCACCTTTCGGCGCAGGTGAAAAAACATCGCTTTCTGAGCGGTCGTCTTGGCAAATCTCACGAGTGACCAAGATCGCAGAATGTGTTCCTGGATGGCTGCTCGCACCCACCAGCGTGCATAAGTATTCAGCCGCGCGCCTGCCGCCGGGTCGAACTTGCGGATGGCGTGGAGCAGGCCGATTGAGCCTTCCTGTATCAGATCGTTCATCGGTACGCCGTAGCGACGGTATTTTCGTGCGATGCTGATGATGAAAGTCCGATGAGCACGCAGCAGCCGGTCCGCGGCCTCACGATCACCTTCCTGCGATCGTCGCGCGAGTTCGCGTTCTTCGTCGACCGTCACGGCAGATTCGGCGGATATCGCGAGCTTGACCATGGCGCACAATGACAAGGTGGTAAAACGGTAATCAGCTAACAGAGCCCATAAGATCGCACACCCAAAAAAGATTTGGAACCGGTGGCGCGCATTCCTACATAACGGTTTGTATACGCTGACATGGGTTGGCGTCCAATCGCTCTGGCGGAGCGACCGCATGGCTCGGAAGAAGACGACAGAAACTGACATTTATGCTGCCACCATGCGTGTCGCAGCCCTGAACGGCTGGCGCAAGGCGCGAATGACCGACATTGCTGAAGAAGCTGGTCTGACTTTGGCGGAACTGCATGACAAGTATCCTTCAAAAACAGCACTACTGAATGATTTTGTCCTGCATATCGATCGCATCGTGCTGAAAGGCGCGGTCAAGACCGTGGATGAAGACTCATCCTATCGCGACCGGCTTTTCGACATATTGATGAGGCGTTTCGACGCACTGAATCCATACAAGGACGGTATCCGCGCGATTGCGAAAGAGGCTGGGGGCAGCGTCTCGGAATTTCTGTGCAGTAGCCAGCGCCTTCTGCGCTCCATGCGCTGGATGCTCGAAGCCGCCGATATCAACGCGGTTGGATTTGTTGGTGATCTTCGGGTGAAAGGCTTGGGTGTCGTCTACGCGACAACAACCGGTGTTTGGCTGAAGGATGATGATGAAGACATGGCCCAGACCATGGCAGCGCTGGACAAGAACCTTTCGCGTGCCGAAAGATTCGCGACCATGCAAGGTCCTTTCTCCCGCCGCCAGGGTCATGACGACGATGGCAACATGGTCCCGAAGACCGGATCGGCGACCTGAAGGCCCACAGGCGCAGCGGCGGCAATGGATGTTCTGTAAACCTGCCCACGTTAGTCCGTTTGCATGAACCAGATTGCTGACACCATCAGTTGGGCGGACTTCCAGAAAGTTGATATCCGCGTTGGCACGATCTTGTCTGCCAAGCCCTTCGAGAAGGCGCGGCAGCCCGCCTATATCCTGACCGTCGATTTCGGTGACGCAATCGGAGTCCGCAAATCCTCGGCGCAGATTACAGTCCACTACACCCCGGACGACTTGAGAGGCCGGAAGGTGGCCGCGGTTGTGAACTTCCAGCCCAAGCAAATCGCCAATATCATGTCGGAAGTCCTGGTGCTCGGATTTCCCGACGCCGACGGGGCCGTTGTCCTTGTCGGTGTCGACGGGGACGTCCCCGATGGCGGCCGTCTGTTCTGAACAGTCATGAGCAGTGATTGCCAAGTCTGGGGCAATCAACTTTACGGTATTCTTGCCGCCATCGCAGGGTGTGATGCTTGCGTGAACCTGTTATCTTCGATTTCCCCTGTCCAGATGTTGCCATCTTCAATCGCCCGCGCCGCGACTCCGTGCTCGGGTGTGCCAGATGGTACGTTGATGCCTGTCGTCTGCACCTGAACAATGAGTTGAGTGTCAGGATCATCGCCAGCTTCGCGGCGGGATGGGTCTGATCAGGTAAAGACTGTCCCATCAAGCCCCGTAGAGCCGTAGAGCCAGGCAATTGCATCGTACCATTGTTCCGGGGTGCGAGAGCGCATATGGGCATTACGCAGTGCGGCGTGGGGCCCCGTCGGGTGGTAGATGTGCTCACCGATCATGCGAGACTGGATCTGTATTCGTGCCGTGCGCAAGCTGCGGCGCTGATTGTAAAGCGGCAGAGCAGCCTGGGCATCACCGTCCAGTTCCATCATCGCAGCTGCTAGACAAACTCCGTCTTCAAGCGCCATGCAGGCACCTTGCGCCATATATTGAAGGGTTGGATGGGCTGCATCCCCGAGCAGAGCAACCCGACCCTTCACCCAGTTGCCGACCGGCTCGCGATCGCACAACACCCAGAGCTTCCAGTCCGTTCCGTAGTCGATGATTTGACGCGCGACCGGATGAATGTGCTTGAATCCCTCTCGCACCTCGTCGCGGCTGACGGACTTCCCGGCGACGGGAGCCGCAGCATCGTTATGCGCGGTGATGACCAGGTTGAACACTTTCCAGCCAGATAGCGGATAGTGGACCAGATGGCATTTCGGCCCGGCCCACAGTGTCGCTGCGTTCCAGCGCAGATCTTCCGGCATCTGATCTGTCGGGATGACTGAACGATAGGTTGTGTGGCCAGACACGCGAGGCGGGTCGTCATCGATCATCTTCTTGCGCACACTGGACCACAGACCGTCCGCGCCGATGAGAGCTGCTCCCGTGACCCGTTCGCCAGATGCGAGGATCGCCGTGGCAGTTGTTTCGTCCTGATCATAGCTCGTGACCTCGGATGAGGTTCGCAACTCGATCGAATTGCTGGTCTTGCATCCGCGCAGCAGAACACCGTGTAAATCCGCCCGATGAACAACAGCATAGGGATTGCCGAAGCGCTTGCGAAAGGCGTCGCCCAGCGGGATACGGGTAATTTCTTGCCCGTCCATGGCGTCCATGAGGCGCAGATTATCTATGTAGACGGCCTGAGCACGGGCTTCGTTGCCTACGCCGAGATAGTCGAAAGCGTGGAAGGCGTTAGGACCGATTTGAATGCCCGCGCCGATCTCTCCGAGTTCGTGCGCGCGTTCCAGAACGATGGAACGGAAACCTTTCCGGGCCAGACCCAGCGCCGCCGCCAGGCCACCGATGCCACCACCGACAATCAGGATGGGATGATCATTCGCCATGTTTTATCTCTCGGTGGAGGACAGCGTCTTGACGCCGTCTACACTGAGGCGCCGATGAAGATGCCTCAACGCAGGACCGTCACGTTGCAAAAGCAACCCAGACCACCGTGAATTGTCCGGCGCGACTCCTTGACTCCTCTGTTTGCAGGACAGGTGCAGTAGGACCTGTTGCGACAATTGAAGAATAGACGATGGCTCGTTGCATTCAGCTGAACGACGGAATTGCCAAGATACACCTTCCCGATGCGCCGGGAAGCGAAATTTGTCGCTGGCGCCGACGGAGTGTTCTCTGGTTGCTCAGTTGCTCCCGGCCGCCGAAATCGAGTCATTCGTTTGCGAAGAACGCGCTTGGATCGTCAGCTGCACGGCGCCCTTTCAAGATGACCGGCTGCGCCCATCATGTTGGCCTCAATCCCGAAACGCCGGGTCGCTGTCGAGATGGCGCGCAGCATCATGCTTGCATCGGCTTTCGCGAACGACGGGACCAGGAGTGGTTCGAACCGGACCAGACGACGCCTGATCGGGAGCTTCTTGTACGGACGATCTGCGGCCGAGAAAACCGTGATCGCGAGGTGATGTGTCAAGGGGTACAGAAGCGGCTGTACCATCACGTTGCATGATTGAGGCCTTCATTCATGAATGGGGTAGCCTGCTGCTTCGCTGGGCTCACATCATCACCGGAATTGCGTGGGTCGGCGCGTCCTTCTATTTCATGCACATGGATGCCGCGATTCGCGGGACACCAGACCTGCCATCCGAAAAAGGCGGCGAAGTATGGGAAGTTCATGGTGGCGGTTTCTATCAGGTTCGCAAGTATCTGATCGCGCCGGACTTCCTGCCGCAACATCTGATATGGCATAAGTGGCAGGCTTACACGACCTGGATCACCGGTTTTTTCCTGCTTGTCTGGATCTATTACCTGGGAGCGGATCTTTACCTGATCGATCCTGATGTCTTGGTCATCTCACCCTGGGTTGCGGCGGGGTTCGGGATCGTCGGTCTGGCGGCTGGCTGGCTGGTCTATGACCAGCTCTGCAAGTCCGATCTGAGCAAGAACGATTTATATCTGTCGGTCGCCTGTTTCGTTCTGGTCGTCGTGGCAGCATTTGGCTTCCAGTCGGTCTTCAGTGGTCGCGGTGCGCTTATCCACGCCGGTGCGTTCATGGCGACGATCATGACTGCCAACGTCTTCTTCATCATTATTCCGAACCAGCGCGTTGTGGTGGCGGACCTGAAGGCTGGACGAAATCCCGATCCTGCGCTGGGAAAGCAGGCCAAGCAGCGAAGCGCCCATAACAACTATCTGACGTTGCCTGTTTTGTTCCTGATGCTGGTCGGTCACTATCCGCTGACCTTTTCTACGCCCTATGCGTTCGTGATCGTGGCACTTGTCCTCATCGGAGGCGCCGTGATCCGGGTTTTTTTCAACATGCGGAACGCAGGACAAGGCGATCAGTGGTGGACCTGGGGAGTGGCGCTGCTGTGTTTAGCTGGTGCCGTGGCGATCAGCCTGACCTCCACGCCACTCGGCCGAAAGGCGATTGCGATCACACAGAAGATTGATGGCGGCGTACCGATGAAAGTCTCCATCGCGCCAGATATGATCACAGATATCGTCGCCGGACGTTGTTCCATGTGCCACGCCCGGCAGCCGAGCTATCGCGGCATAGTCATTGCGCCGAAAGGTATCGTGCTGGATACAGCAGCTGACGTGGCGCGCCACGCCCGATCGATCTACGTAAACTCTGTGCTGTCCACGGCCATGCCACCCAACAACGTCAGCGGCATGACCTTGTCGGAGCGTCGTCAGATTGCCTCTTGGATCGAGGGAAGGACCAGGTAAGGAAAGAGATGTGACCGAGGACTATGATCGCGATCTGATCGGATATGGAAGGACACCGCCTGTGGTGCGGTGGCCTGGTGGCGCGAGGGTCGCAGTTCAGTTTGTTCTGAACTACGAGGAAGGAGGTGAACGCTGCCTGTTACATGGCGACTCGGCATCGGAAACTTTTTTGTCGGAGATTATTGGGGCGCAACCTTTTGAAAACGCCCGACACATGTCGATGGAATCGATTTACGAGTATGGAGCTCGAGCCGGAGTCTGGCGAATCCTTAACCTGTTTCGGGATCGTGGGCTTCCTATAACGGTCTTTGCCGTTGCCATGGCACTGGAAAGGCATCTCGATGTTGCAGACGAAATCCTCAGGGACGGGCATGAAATCTGCTCGCATGGCTATCGCTGGATCAACTATCACGGTGTTTCGGAGGCTGTGGAACGACAGCATATGACACGCGCCATCGAGATTCAGACACGCCTGACAGGCGAGCGGCCGTTAGGCTGGTATACCGGCCGCACCAGCGCCCGCACTCGCCGCTTGGTTGCCGAAGAGGGCGGCTTCATCTACGACGCGGACGATTATTCCGACGATTTGCCGTTCTGGAGCCGCCTCGTTGACCAGCCGCACCTCGTCGTGCCGTACACGCTGGACGCCAACGACATGCGCTTCGCGGCGGCGCAGGGCTTCAACAGCGGTGATCAGTTCTACACCTATCTGAAAGATGCTTTCGATACGCTCTACACGGAAGGCGAGATGACGCCGAAGATGATGTCGGTCGGGCTACACTGCCGCCTCGTCGGGCGCCCGGGACGTTTCGCGGCGCTGAAACGGTTCGTTGATTACGTCCTCTCGCACGACAGGGTCTGGGTTGCCAAGCGTATCGACATCGCCCGGCTATGGATTGACCAGTTTCCTTACGAGGCGTCGGCATGACCGATACGCCCGAATTCGCTCGGCGCTATGTCAATATGGCGTCGCCTAAAATGGGGACCGAAGCAGTTGCTTGTTCCGACGACTTTTTTGCGCCCATGCATCGAATGTTGCAGGACCACGCTGCCGTCTGGAAAGAAGGCGAATATGATGACAACGGCAAGTGGATGGACGGCTGGGAGAGCCGACGAAAGCGTACGCCAGGGAATGACTGGTGCCTGATAAGGTTGGGCACGCCGGGCGTGGTGCATGGCGTGGATATCGACACAACCTTCTTCACCGGCAACTATCCATCGGAAGCATCCCTTGAAGGGTGCCTGAGTGATCTGGAACCGGACGACGATGCGCCTTGGACGGAACTGGTGCCGCATTGCGATCTTACGGGGTCGGCGCATAATTTTCGTCCCTCCAAAAGCCGCGCGCCAGTGAATTGGCTGCGGCTGAATATCTACCCGGATGGCGGCATCGCTCGCCTGAGGGTGTACGGTCAGCCTGTGGTCAACTGGAATGCCATTGGTGATGATGCGACAGTCGAATTGTCAGCCTTGAAGAATGGTGGCCGAATCGTCGGCTACAACGATGCTCATTATGGCGATGTCTCGGCCATTCTATCCGAAGGGCGCGGTGCTTTCATGGGTGACGGGTGGGAAACGCGTCGGCGTCGCGAGCCCGGCAACGACTGGATCGTTTTCCGGCTCGGTCATGCTGGTCTTGTGAGTCGGATCGAGGTTGATACCGCCCATTTCAAGGGCAACTACCCCGATCGTTGTTCAGTGCAGGGCGCCGTCGTCGGATCGGAAGACGACGAATATCTTGTCACCATTGCCGGCGCCTGGTCTTTTCTATTGAGGCAGAAGAAATTGAACGCGGATATGGTTCATGTTTTCGACAGTGCTGAACTGACCAGCGCAGGACCGGTCAACGCGGTGCGCCTGAATATCTATCCGGATGGCGGAATCTCGCGGTTCCGCGTTTTCGGCAATCTGGCGCGCGAGTGATAGTGATGCGTGATCTCGTCATCGAACCATTGACCAAATCGGCGTTCGAGCCGTTCGGCGAGGTGATTGAAACGGCGGGGGCAAGGCGGCTGATGATCAACGAAGGGACGACCGAACGACTGCACGATCTGGCCCGCATCGACGTAGCTCGCAACGAGGGCAGGCCGATCGTCTCGATCTTTCGTGCAACGCCCCGAGAGATGCCTGTGACCCTCCATATGATGGAGCGTCATCCCCTCGGATCCCAAGCCTTCTATCCGCTGTCCGATCTTGACTGGCTGGTTGTGGTTTGCGACGGAGACAGGGTACCTGCCTTGTCGACGCTTCGGTGTTTTCGCGCCTCCGGCCAGCAAGGGATCAATCTTCGGGCAAACGTATGGCATCACCCTCTCCTGGTCATCGGTATTCAGGATTTTCTGGTGGTCGATCGCGACGGTCCGGGGAATAATCTTGAGGAGGCGTATTTTCCACAATCAGAATCGACCCACAGGGTTAGCTTCACTGCAGACCAAAAGTAACCGATTATTGACACTGCAAGATCAGGCAACCTCTCCGATAGAGAATCGGTCCAGAAAGAACTCAAATTCAACATTTTGAGTCTGTGGAAAAAGCTGTGGATGTTTTCTGGCGTTCACGCCGCTTCGTTTCGAAGAGAAAAATGCCGTGATCGCCCCGGATATGGGCATCTCAAGCGGTCGAAGTTGTTGGTCGAGATCCTTGTCCGGAAATTGTTCATGCCTCTCGCGCCGCCTCGTGGGCATCATGATAGGCCACCATCACGTCTCGCTGTCGAACTTCCCCGACCAGAATGCGTTGGGATCGGTCCTTGACTACTGGTAGAATGACTTCCGAAGATCGCGAAAAGAGTTGGATTGCATCTTCGATGTTGTCTTCCGCGAGCAGGAAGGGAGGTTTGCGCATCACATGTTCTACGGCCTCATGCGCTTCCCGAACGGCATCAGAGCCGAAGGCAAAAAGGTCTCCAAGACCGACTGCGCCACGCAACTCGCCCTTGTCGTCGACGACATAAATTATCCGGCTTGGCGCAGCCAACAGCATCGTCTGCGCGTCGGCAATCGTGCAGGAATGGTGCATGACCGGTGCTGTCGGCAAGGCAAGTGATGCCATTGTCGTGCGCTGAATCTGGCGCTCTGCGTAATCTAGATGCGCCATAATTCCTCGGCTCGATAGCTGCCAGTGGAAGAAAGAACGGCCGAATACCACCTGGGTAATTGCCGAGGCGATCACAACGGCGACCATGACCCCAAGAGTGACCTTGTAGTCACCAGTTAGTTCGAAAATAATCAAAATGGTCGAAATCGGCGCGCCGAGGACAGCGCCAGCCACCGCGCCCATGCCTACCAGCGTGTAGGCGCCTCGGTCGGAAGCAATATCCGGAAAGACGGATCCCGCCAGCGCGCCGAATGCAGCGCCGACCATCGCCCCCAGCATCAGCGATGGGCTGAACACACCTCCGCCGAAACCGCCGCCGATCGACAGACCAGTAGCAACAATCTTGGCAACGATGATGCCGATCAGCAACCAGAAGCCGAAATCGCCACGAAGCGCTCGGTCCGTTACTTCATAGCCGACGCCAAGCACTTGCGGAAAGACGAGAGCGATCGCTCCGACCAGCAGTCCGGCGAATGCCGTGTTGGCCCAAGTTGGCCAAGGCATGCGACGGGCACTCATGCTGATGAGGATGATCGCGCTCATCATGGCTACGGTAGCCACGGCGGCGCTGACACCCAGCAAGGCGAATGCCGGGAACTCAAAGAAGGAAGCGATCTCGTATTCTGGTTTTATAAAGGCCGGAAAATCGCCGAAATGAAGCCGCGAGACAATTGTCCCGGTCACTGAAGCCATGACTACCGGTGCGAATGCCTTGAGCCGGTAGTTGCCGACGACGACCTCCAGCGCGAACAGGGCGCCTGCAAGGGGCGCATTAAATGAGGCGGCAACGGCAGAAGCCGCGCCACAGCCCATCATCGTCAGCATCGCGCTGCGGCTGTAGCCTAGACGCTTGGCGATTGTCGACGCAAGACTCGCGCCGAGCAGCACTACAGGGCCCTCGCGCCCAACAGAGGCGCCGCCGCCGATTGAGGCGGCATTCGCCAGCGACGCCAGAGCAGCATGACGAAACGACATGCGCCCATCGCGCAGGGCAGCCGCCTCAATGACATCGGCGACGCCTTGTGGCCTCCTGTCGGACAAGGCGTAGCGAATGAAGAGACCGACTATCAGTCCGCAGACTGTCGGTGCCAGCAAGATTTGCCACCAGGGCAACGCCAAGGCAGTGGAGTAGAGCTTCTCGCCCGTTTCCCCATAAAACAGATACTGGATCCAGCCAATCAGGAGCCGGAAACCTGTCGCCGCATATCCGGCGAGGGCGCCGACGATGAGGGCGAGAAAGGCGATCTGAAGTTCTTCGCTACGCAGGGCCCGCACCAGCCGGCCAATGCGGAGACCGATTTCCTTTACAAGTGCTGCGCGAAAACGGTGACGGGTTTCCACATTGCGCGGCCTTTCGAATGTCCGTGCCGGCTCAGGGCGGTGTAAAGATGTGCGCTTGCCAGCCATCCTTGCAATATCGCACGGCTGCGGCCCTCACGCCAATGCCGCCGCTGCGCGATCCATGCAGGACGGATATCTGGCTCCCGGGCGATACGCCACGCTGGAGATCAAATGGGCCGCTAAATGAGGTCTGTGGGAATGATCATGCGGAGGAGCGGGCTTGCGCAAGAGCATGGCGAAGAGTGGGCGATCAGAGAACGCCCAGGCTTCGGCGCCGCGTAGGGTCCTCCATGCCTTTTTCGATAAGATGGGGGATTTCCGTAGGCCGCAGGACCACAGCTATGGCTTGCGCTGCCATCCGATGATCATGGTTGCAGCGCGGCTCGCTGGCCATCAAGGAATTTAGCCTTCGTGAGTTCGGGAAATTTCTGGATGACGCTGAGCGAGAGGAGGCGCAACCTTCTGGAACCGCAATCGACAGGGGCAACCGGCCGCCATATCTCTTGTCACGGCTTCAAGGGACTTCAGGCTGTGCGCTTCGGTCGGTCGAGCAGGCCGGATGATATACGCTACCTTCACAACCAGCCAGCGGCCGACAGAACCGGAATACTATATCTTGCGCCGAATCCCGATTGTCCGACCGGCATGAACTGGCCGCGGCATATCCTTGTGCGCGGTCCACAACGCCTCAAACCGGCCCATGATATCAGGCCGAAACGGAGTCATGCGCCGGGTCGACATGTCAATGTGGGCACTGATCCATTCGGCCGTAGCGCAAAGGACTCCAGTCTCATTGTGGAACATATAGTTCAAATAATGAAATCTTTTGGCGTCGAGGTCCAGCAGTTGGACTTCAAAGCGCAGCGGACCGCCCAGATGAACTTCCTGCAAGTAGCACACGTGGGTTTCCAAGGCGAAGGTGGAAACGTTGTATTTTTTCCTGTACTCGGGAGTGAATTCGATCATGTCAAAAAATGCATCTAGCGCTTGGTCAAAGGCCAGTACGTAGAAAGCGACATTGACATGACCGTTATAGTCGATCCACTCCGGCAATACGACCGACTGGTGGACTAGTAACCGCTCGCCTTTGCGCGGGTCGAAGACTGGTCTCCTGCAAGCGTCGACACAGGTCATTCGCGTGCCCTTGTGCAGTCCCGAGGAGTCCGGTCCTCAAGATCATCATAGCCCCTTCGTGCGCTATAGAAGACCAGCGCCATCAAGCCTCCGCCCACGATAAGGGAAAATACCACACCAGCAGTCAGCGCAAGGTAACCATGGATTGGCATCGATATGTCGTCCAGTGCAGACCAGACATGCCAAGCAACGCCGATGGACAACAGTAGGAGCATCATCAGTGCGGCGATCAGGATAGGTTTCAAAGTCGGCGTTCCCATGGCCCAAAAACCGGACAGGTAACATTTCTTAGCTTGATATGGATGACTGCGCTGTGCCAGCCCATGTGGCGAACTGAAACGCTTTGTCCAACAAGCTTCTTGCACAATTATCGTGCTTCCGGCGGGCGTGTCAGGGTGCCCGCTCCGGCCCCGTCATCGTCGGCGCTGCTGCTGGCGGGATGTCAGACGGTGAGCGGCATCATCTGGTGGGCCGCCACGCCAAAGAATCAGGTGGCACGGCACCTTGAGGTTCTTCTGCTCCCCACTGGCGCGCTGCCGGCGCCTCCCTGGACCTGTCGCCCCCAGGCTGCCGCTCCAGCCGCGTGCCCCGGCGCGGGCATCTCCCGTCCCACGACCGCCCGGGAACCTTCGAGACCCGGCATCGGCCCTGCAGCCTGCGCAGTGCACGGCGACGAACCTGTGGTGCGTCTCGCCCGGCGGGCCGACATCCCCTTGAAAGCGGTGCCGGGCTGCCGATACGAACGCTCCCACGGACAGGGGGCCGTCTGCCTGGATGTTGTGGACCCAGCACCCCGTTCATACCGGAGGAACGGCCCATATCCAGCCCGCCGTCAAAAAGCCCGTCTCCCGGAAAAAAACAGCGCCACCGAAGCAGCCTGAAAAAAGCCCCAACGTCAAAAACGTCACCCTCGACTATAACCACATAGCAAACTGAATGGCGGTATGATATCCGAATCATCAGGCACGGCCCGTGAGATTGGCAAAATGGCACGGTGCAAAATGGGAAGGCTGTATGCGAACTGCGATACGGCAGAGTTTTCTTGCGATTGCATTCATCGCTTTGGCCGCCTGTTCGACGAATGGCGCCACCGAAGTCGGTAGAAACCTGAATGACCCACTCGAAAGGATCAATCGGGTCACTTTCGCTTTCAATAACAAGGTGGACGAGGCAGTCGCACGGCCGGTTGCCTTGGCCTATCGCAAGACGCTACCAAAAAAAATGCGTGACCGGATCCGCAACTTCCTAGACAACATCACTTCTCCTGTCACATTCATCAACGACTTGTTGCAGGGCGAGGTAAAACGCGCCCAAGTGACGTTTGTCCGGTTCTTCGTCAATTCGACGATCGGCGTTGCCGGCTTGTATGATGTTGCGGGTGACACTGGATTGCGCGGGCACAAAGAAGATTTCGGCCAGACGCTTGCAGTCTGGGGCGTTGGCCCTGGTCCATTCCTGGTTGTGCCGCTCTTGGGGCCACACACCACGCGACATTTGACTGGCCGGGTTGTCGATTCACGCATTGATCCCTTCGGCTATCTGCTTGAAGCAGGTGGGGTCGGTTGGGTTAGCATTATCGGAATAACCATTGATGTCGTGGACAGGCGGGAACGTCTCGTTGAGGTTGTTGACGAGATGAAAAAGACTTCACTTGACTTCTATACCGCGGCACGCAGTGGTTACTGGCAAAGCCGAATTGCTGCTATCCGGAACGGCAAGATATCGACTGAAGTTCCGGGCGATGACGAAGATGAAACACTGGACGATAATGGATCTGTAGGTGCCGGAAAGAAAAATCCGCCGGCTCAAAGAATTCGCGTAAAAGGCAGGAAACCGGAGATGGTTGCTCCGCCGACGAGCAGGAGAAAAGATCCTGCCATTAGTAAGGCTTCTCGCCCGGTCGCGACGGCTGTCCACTAGGGCGATACGCGATGATTGGCGGCAATCCTATCCCCAACAGCGTTGACAATCCGAAATTCGCACTTCTCGTTTTGCAAACCCTGTCGAAGGCTATCATCACGAGCGTCAATCTTTTGGCGGGTCGATCCACGACCTCCTGCAGCATCACAACCTGCCTGCGCGCAGGGATAGTCGTCTTCATGGTTGCCTATGGCATAACGTTGGTGTCTGGCAAGGTGACACCAGCCCGTGCCGACATCGTTGAAGACGGCAAGTTGATCGTGCAAGCCATGTCTTCTTCGGTAATCCTCATCCTCAGACAGCGCACCAGCAGACCTGTACAGGAAGCTTCCTTCGAAACCATTTTCAGCCGGTATTTCGATATTCCGCGGATTGCCCGCTTTGTAGTCGGTCGGTCTGCCTGGTCAAAAGCGTCGGCCGACGAGCGCGGCCGTTTCCTGGACTTGTTCCGGCGCTACGTTTCCAAAGTCTATGCGGCGCAACTTCGGCAATATTCTGGTGAAGTGTTCGAGATTGTCTCGGCCCAACGGGAACGCAACGGTGTTGTGGTCGTCAGCCGGATCATCAATCCACGAGGCACGCGGCCGCTCCACATCAAATGGCGGCTGCGTCCCTCCATTGATCAACTCAAGGTCCGGGACGTCGTGATCGAAAATATTTCAATGTCGCTTAATCAGCGTCGCCAGTTCGCGTCCGTCTATCGACGTCGCGGCGGTAACATGGCCGGTCTCCTTCAGGCAATACAAGAGAAGATAGTACAACTCGACCGGCGCTGACGAGGCTTTCCAACGTCAGGCGGATAGGTTTAGAGGGCCTGCGCGGCGGCTGCGCCAACCCTCACGTATCGGGACAAAACGTTTTTCCGAGGTTTCCGAAAACTCCACTCTACGCAATATCGCCGGCACCTTCTTCATGAGTAAAATACGAAACGTCCTGTTCATCATGTGTGACCAGTTGCGGGCGGATTACCTGTCCTGTATGGGGCATCCGACAATCCAGACGCCGAACATTGATGCTCTGGCGGCAAAGGGTGTGCGATTTACCCGGGCCTTCACTCAGTCGGCAGTCTGCGGCCCATCCCGGATGTCGTTCTATACCGGTCGATATATGTGCAGTCATGGCGCAAACTGGAACCGGGTGCCGCTGCCGCTGAACATCCGCACGATGGGCGATCACCTTCGGACGCTTGGCGTACGTACGGCATTGGCCGGCAAGACCCACATGCAGGTCGATGGGCCTGGGCTGGACAGGTTGGGGGTTGACAAGCTTTCGCCTTACGGCGTCTTGGCGACACAGGCTGGTTTTGAGCCCTACGAACGCGATGATGGTCTGCATCCCGATGGTTATGGTCAAAAGGATTTTGCTTACAACCGCTGGCTCAACAAGCAAGGCTACAAAGGCGAGAATCCTTGGCAGGCTTGGTGCGCTTCAGCGATCGACGAGAATGGTGATCTCGTTAGCGGATGGGAAATGCGATACGCTCACCTTCCGGCGCGGGTATCCGAACAGCATTCTGAAACGCCATATATGACGATGCGGGCTCGCGAATTCATGGAGGAATGTGGCGACGCTCAACCTTGGTGCCTGCACCTGTCTTATATTAAGCCGCATTGGCCCTATATCGCGCCTGCGCCCTACCACAAGATTTACAGCGCCGAGGATGTTGTGCCGGCGGTCAAAAGCGACCGGGAACGGCAGAGCAATCATCCCGTGTACGCAGCCTTCCAACAGCACGAAGACAGCCAGAGCTTCAGCCAGGATCACATCCGCAGGCATGTAATCCCGGTTTATATGGGTCTGATCAAGCAGATCGATGATCAATTGGGGCAGCTCTTTGCCTACATGGAAATGACTGGCCGGATGGACGACACCATGATCGTCCTGACGGCAGATCATGGTGACTATCTCGGTGATCACTGGTTGGGTGAGAAGGAGTTGTTCCACGATTGCGTCCTGCGGCTGCCGATGATCATCTATGATCCGGATTCGGCCGCCGATGGGACACGCGGTTCCGAAGACAGCCGTTTCGTCGAATGCATTGATATGGTGCCGACTTTCTACGAAGCATTGGGCGGCGATCCGGTGGAACAGGATCACTGGATGGAAGGCCACTCGATTCTATCTCTGCTGCGCGGCGGCGCGTTGGAGGAATGGCGCGATGCCACCTTCTCGGAATGTGACTACTCCTATCGGCACGCCCGCGAATGGCTCGGCCTGCGGGCGCATGAGTGCAAGGCCTATTGTGTACGCACCGAAGAATGGAAATACATTATTTGGGAAGGCTTCAGGCCGCAGCTGTTTGATCTGGCAAGCGACGCGGACGAACTCGTCGACCTCGGCGAGAGCGAAGAGCATGCTGCCATTCGGGCCGAACTTCATGAGCGGATTTTTACTTGGCTGCGCACCCGCCGAACACGAACAACGAAATCAGATGAGGAGATCGAATCAGCCCTTGGCCGATCACGCAACATGGGCGTCCTGATCGGCGTATGGAAAGATGCACTGAAATCCTGAAAGAATCTGCTCCACAAAGAGGTCGTCTCGCATTTGAAAACGCCAATCGCAATAGACGATACGGCCTTAAGCTCGTAAAGAGAGGCTACCGAATGCTGGATGGAAAAGTATCTTGCATTTCGGCGCGACCTATCTATCCCGGCTATCTTATGAACGGGCGGGGTTCGTGGATTGAGGCGGATTTCGCGTGTTCCGGGCGCTCGCTGGCGTTGTCGGTGGCGATGCTGTTGTCGTAGCCCTTGGAAGAAGCGCCTATCCTGATCGCCGTGCACCGCATCGTCCGTCGCATCGACGTCCAGCACGATCTCTTCCGGCGGCTTCCTCGAAGGTGGCAATAAAGCTCTCGACCGGAACCGCGCGGATCGCCCGCGCTCAGCCGGTTCTCGAAGCGGCACAACGTCGGCGCACTCGCCAAGGCTCGGTCGCGACCGGAAGCGGTCTGCAGTGCAGGGTCGTGGCGCTGATCGGTGTGGTCGTTCAGGTCCTCATGGCCTGGCGCAACCTCGAATACCTGCTGGCGTAACAAGAGCGCGCCAATGTCGCTGATCACAAACCCACCATCGAAACCCGCCTTGACCAGGCGCCCCGAGGGCTTCAACACGCTGATGACAGAGACGGTTCCGGTATCCGAACGACTTTACCATGCCTCAAGTCAACGCCGGTCCGTAAGAACCCAGATTGAGTCTAAACCATTAGCGAGCGAGACAACCGGAGCGGGCGACGGGGTTCGAACCCGCGACCTCAAGCTTGGGAAGCTCGTGCTCTACCAACTGAGCTACACCCGCATGAATCACCGAAGTGATCTATCTTCAAGCGAATTTAAACGCTGTGCCGGGTTGCGGCAAGCTCCCCTGTTACCTGGACAGGGCCGAATTGGAGGAAGCGTCTGCGTTGTGGGTAAGATTGCTGGTGATCATGTACTCCCCCTCCCTGGCAGGGTTGGATGAATACGGTGCCTCCCCGGCCGCCGAAAGTCGAGATGGACTCCACCGCCGCGCAACTAGTCGGCGTCATGCCAAATGGCGGAGCGATTCAGATTGCTGCAGATGTCGGTCAAGTAGCGCGAGTGGCTGGGAGGAAAAGATTGCCGTGGTGGTCCGCAGCCAGCGCGACCACATACTCGGCGAATCTGCCTTTCCGACCAGAGAATCCGGTCAACATGACCCTCAGCCGGATATTTTCGCACCAAGTTCGGCATCACTGCGTCCCGAAACCCGCATCCACAGCCGAATTCCTTGGATGCTCGGTGCCTATCAGAAAATCGAGACTTGCTCAACTGCACAATACAGCCGCACGGCAAGGATCTGATGTCTTTTTGGCTAGGCGCTACCGGTGCTCTCGGCTTATTTGTGAAGCAGCATCGATTAGCTAGGTCTTGGCATGAACTTGACAGTTCAAGCGTTGTGCAAGCAGACGCCCAACCTCGATTCCCAAAAATTTATCGACCCAAAGCTTACAGCTGACGGGCAAGCGCGTGCGTCGGTATCCCTGACGCGTCTGGAGACCTTGTGGTTCAATACTGGCACGCTGTGCAATCTGCACTGTGACAACTGCTATATCGAATCAAGTCCGACCAACGACCGCTTGAGCTACCTGAACGCGACAGAAGTGGGGGTATTTCTGGATGAGAGCAGCGAAAGCGACCTTCCGGTTCAGACAATCGGCCTGACCGGTGGCGAGCCGTTCATGAATCCGGATATTGTGCCGATTTTGGAACGTATCCTGATGGACGATCTGAAGGCTTTGGTGCTGACCAACGGAATGCGTCCGATGATGCGGCATGAAAAAGCGCTGATGAAACTGCGCGCGCACTTTGGTGATCGTCTCATCGTGCGTGTATCCATCGACCATTATACCGAAATGCTGCACGAAATGAAGAGGGGACCGGGGTCTTGGGCACCCATGATCAAGGGCCTGAAGTTCCTCTCGGATAACGGCTTCGCGCTGCATGCGGCCGGTCGCACGGCGTGGATGGAATCGGAAGCCGACCTGCGCGCCGGCTATGCAGACCTGTTTGCGGCAGAAGATATTGCGATTGATGCGCAAGACCCTGCGATGATGGTCTTGTTCCCAGAGCTTGACGATACCATTGAGGTACCGGAAATCACCAAAGCGTGCTGGGATATCCTCAAGATAAACCCCGACGCCATGATGTGCGCAACCGCACGGATGGTGGTGAAGCGCAAGGGCGATGATCGCGCGACTGTCGTGCCGTGTACCCTATTGCCCTATGATGAACGGTTCACGATGGGACGCTCTCTCGCAGACTCGACCGGGGCCGTTCCGCTCAACCATCCACACTGTACACGATTCTGCGTCTTGGGCGGGGGCAGTTGTTCCAGTTGAACGGATACATGCTTCCATTAGGAACTATATACTTGACGGAACTCGCTTGACAGGTCGTCGCGCGGTGTCTGTCTTCTTGGGTTTTGCTTTCATCAGCGCCTTCCCGACCATTTCCGGTGTAGCACCCTTGTAACGCGGGTTGCTGGGATGATGTTCAGCTTCGGAACTTTCTTTTTAGCCATTCCTTGCGGACGATTGGGGGTGTCTTCGGTCATGAAAAACTCGTATCGGAATAGCCAACCCAGAAATCCCCCAATACTGTTCCTGGCAGGAAACAAACGCCCCGGGCCAACAGCGGAATTTCAGCCCAGCACGTTACGCCCCGGCGAAGACAAGAATGCATGCCGCCGCAATGATAAAAAGGGGAATTGCAGGCATTCAGTTTACCACGTTCTCTTTAAACTTTCCCACCTGGCGCGCTGCACCCTAAATAAAACGGTCACATTGGGACTTCGCATGGGTCATTACCCTTCTCCATCTCTTCGGCCCAAAGAAGTTCGATTCGTTTCTCTCCCATTTTAATCCTAAACCACTATCGTAACCCCAGTATATCCCCAATGGGGTCAGTTTTGCAAAGTCTAACGTCCTTCATGCTTTTCACGATTGAATAGATTTTCGGATTGCTGCGCAGAATCTCATACAGGCCGACTATGGCGTCATCCAATCGCTTATAACTTCCAAGCGCAGCAGCGCATTCCTTGAATCCTTTGGCCTCTCGCAGGCCATAATACAGCTTAGGTGGGAACGTCATCTGTGTGGCTTGCATCGCGTTCCCGGTCGTGCTTTTCAGCCAATTCATAAGTTCGGTGGATATCGGCTAGCGACAAAGGGTCATCAGACAGAAGAATCTCCTCATACGGGATAGATTCTTTCAAGGCCTTCCCCTGCCATGCTTTGCCGTACAAGTTTTGGCTAATATCAAATGCCGATTGCCCCCACATTTCATCAATCAGCGCATCAACCAAATCCAGTTTTGATTTCGTGAACTTTTTTGTTTCAGCATCCCGAAGTGAGACAAGCCGCATTTGCATATGCGAGTGAATCCGCTGTTCCACCAGCTTGGCATCTCCCGCGCCAACCAGCGCGGCGCGCGCGGGAATTAGCCTAACGGGTGCTGAGCCGCGTAGGACGCCTGGAACAAGCCCGGGTGATGAAAAGGGACACTCGAACTTTCCGATCAGGACACCAGAGAGATTGCATGGTTTTTTGATCGACCTGCGGTAGGATCAAGCGTATCCTGTATTTCTGCAATCCCGAAGAATCTCGTAGAAACAGAACTCTTTCCAAAATGTCTTCCAGAGATTGTGTAGACCGATGAATAAAGGATTATTTGACAATGTCAAAATTCTCGACTTCACACAGATAGTGGCCGGCCCTTTCGCTACTATGCAATTGGCGCTTCAGGGCGCCGAAGTCATCAAGGTCGAGCGTCCGAGAGAAGGCGACATGATGCGCTCGATTATGGCTGAGCCGCCGTTTCGGGATCAAAACACATCCGCGGGTTTTATAGCCTTCAATCTGTCCAAGAAAAGTCTGACGCTCGACCTGAAAGCCGAGCCCGCGCGAGACATTCTCGCGCCTCTGGTTACTGCTGCAGATGTTGTCGTGGAGAACTTCCGGCCAGGCGTCATGGCTGGTCTTGGTCTTGACGCTGAAACGCTCCGGCGCGACCGGCCAGATCTGGTTTATTGCTCCATTAGCGGCTTCGGACAGACCGGGCCATCATCCGGCAAGCGCGCTTATGACGGAGCAATTCAGGCGGAATCGGGCATGATGTCGGTAACGGGCTACGCTGGAGGCGATCCGCTGCGCGCTGGCTATTTTGCTGTCGATATCCCGACCGGCTACGCAGCCGCCTTTGCCATTGCTGGTGCTCTGTTGAAAGCCCAGACGACCGGCAAGGGCTGTTATCTGGACGTCGCGATGACCGATACTGCCTTGTCGCTAATGGCCATGCAGATAAACGAATATTTTCAGCATGACACGGTTCCGAAACGGTTGGGCAACATGTCGGCCGCTCGGACGCTCAGCGACAACTGCTACGCCACTGCGGACGGTGCGATTTCCATCGTTGCCCTGACGCAGCCTCAGATCAAGGCGTTACATCAAGTTCTGAGCTTGACCGGCATACCGACCGCCGCAGATATGGCCGCAGTCTTCCGGACGGCGACCTCAAGAGATTGGCATGCGCGACTTTCTTCCGTCGGCGTACCCAGCGGTATTGTGCGAGACTTGCCAGAAGCACTTGCTGATCCTCAACTTGAAATGCGTACAATTCTGAGTGCTGTCCAGCGGCCAACCGGTTTGGATGGCGAAGCAGTGACTGTCGTTGGATCACCTTTTGTCGTCAGTCCGACGGCAACCATCGCGCAACCGGCGCCAAGCCTCGGGGAACATACCGAAGATCTCCTGCGTAATTGCGGATTCACAATGCAACAGATAGAGAATTGGCGTGCTGCGGGAGTGGTCTAGACTTCCTTGCACCCCCCCAGCTTTTGCCAGCGGCACTGACTTGATGCGCCATCCGTTGACAAACTGCTATGGTTGCTCAGCATTTTCTCTGTCGATGACAACCTTGAACTATCCGGTTCATATACCGGATGAATGGAGCGCGTCGGTTTTGAGTGTTCAAGCATCTCGGCGAGGATGCGCACTTGAAGGGGCAGATAAAGCGGCGTTCTCATTCGAATGGCACCGGAAGTGGCAGCGGCTGACTTAACCGCTTGAGGAAACCTCCTCTTTCGCAGCTTCAGCTCGCGATGCTTGCCGCAATCACGAGGCCTTCCTCTGCCAGAATACCGCGATTCTATACACCGCCTTCTTTACCAAGATGTCGGCGTCTGGCAGATGACCTTGGTATTGCTGTTGACCAGAACCGCCATGATTATGCGGCCTCCTTCACGGCCTGGACGACCTTTTGTGCAGCGTCTGCCAGATCGTCGGCCGAAGTGATTGGCAAGCCGGATTCTGCGAGAATGGTCTTGCCCAGATCGACATTGGTGCCGGCCAGACGCACGACCAGCGGCACGTGCAGGCTGACTTCCCGCGCCGCCGCAACAACGCCTTCGGCGATGACGTCGCAGCGCATGATACCCCCGAAAATGTTGATCCGGAAGGTGGTGAATATTCCACGCCGAATGACGGTTCGTGAATTGTAGTATTGGCTTGGGCTTTCGAATACAGACGCCCTTCAACGGTTTGGCGATATACCCTGCGCTGTACAATAGGCAAGGGGTTTCCAGCCGTCATCATCTGCACCGGCTTTCGCGAGGTTCCCATTCCAGAACTAGATCCGCTCCATCCTCGGTCGATAGAACAAGACCAGCCTCTCAGGCTCCTTTTCTAGCAGTTTTGACAGGTCGATGATACACCCCGCGCTCTGCCAGCCAACTTTACGAGCATTGCAGACAGGCCCAATGACGGCGTCCTGCGTGGTTGGGCCGCGGCAGAAACCGGCATCTGCGGCCTTGCAAGGACCACTCCATTGCGGTCGGTTCCAGAATACCCGTCGAACTTATCAAGCCTTCCAACACCACAAACATGACAAATTCCAAACCAAATTCCGCACTTAACACTCCAGGCAAATTGCTGTCCGGCCTGAATGAGATCGCAGACCGATACGATGGTTATATCCTTGATTTGTGGGGAACCATTCATAACGGCATTGAGCCGCTGCCAGGCGCCGTCGAATGTCTGAAAGCACTGAAAGCGGCGGGCAAGGACGTGCTGATCCTGTCAAACGCCCCCCGGCGTATCGGCGCAGTTGTTGACCGAATGGATGCGGTGGGCATACCGCGAACAGTGTATGGGCCAGTCCTCTCATCGGGAGAGGCCGGCTGGTTGGCCTTACGCGATCGGAATGACTCTTGGCATCGACGCCTTGGCGAACGAGCTTTTCTGATCGGTGAGGCTGGCGACGAATCCATCTTGCAGGATCAGCAGATCCAGGAGGTCACGACTCTGGACGAGGCATCGTTTTTGCTATGTGTCGGCGCTTTCCGGCGTAGCGATACAGTCGCTGATTATGAGCTTCTCCTCGCCGATGCGTACCGGCTTCAATTACCCATGATGTGCGTAAATCCGGATCAGGAAGTGTTGCGCGGCCCCAACCGTGAGATCTGCGCTGGCGCCATCGCGACGGCCTACGAAGATTTTGGCGGCGATGTTCACTATCATGGAAAACCGTACCGGCCGATTTACGATCTCAGTTTCAAACGGTTATCGGGCATTGATCCGTCACGCATCTTGGCGGTCGGTGATTCCTTGTGCACCGATGTGGCTGGCGCTAACGCTGTCGGCATCGATTCCTTGTTTATTGTCGGCGGCATTCTAGCCCAAGAGTTGAGAAGTGCTGCTTGTGGCGATCTCCGCGCCGACGCCTTGGCTTTGCTGTATCAGAAGTACGGCCAGACGCCGAACTGGGCAGCGGCCGCCTTTCGGTGGTAACTAGCGGTCGATCTTGACGCCGTCTCGAGTTGGCGGTCAACTCCGGGAATCGGGTTGCCAGAATTTTGCCGAATTTGTTGTCCATATTGAGATTCCTTGACGCGACGACAGGACGGCCAATGTCCTTGGCCAAGCAGTCAGGTACAGACACCAAGGACAAACCTCCACAATGAGCCGACGGACCCCATCCCGTTTTGCCGCCCTCTTGATCCAGGCCATTGTCGGCGGCGTTATCAGCATTGCTGTTGGCATCAGCATCGCTCACGCTGACGCACGAATCGTTTCGGTAGCCGACCAACCCGTCGCCGGGAACGATCCGGCATCGCTGCCGAATTTGGTTGCTCGTCTGTTACCGGCAGTGGTGAGCATCACCACGACGCAAGCCACGGGGCCGGTCACAAATCATTCGGCGCCGAAAAGTTCGCCGTTCGAAGAGTATTTCAGGGAATATTTCGACAAGCGCCGCAATAACGAACGCGGATCTGCGCTGGGCAGCGGCTTTATCATCACGCCCGATGGCTATGTGGTGACGAACAATCATGTGATAGCCCGGGCAACTTCGGTGCGCGTGATCCTGAACAATGAGAAGCCGTTGAACGCCAGGATTGTTGGCCGTGACCCGCGCGCTGATCTTGCCGTCCTGAAAGTCGAACCCGAGAAGCCGCTACCATTCGTCAAATGGGGCGATTCCGATGTGGTCAGGATCGGGCACGATGTGATTGCGATCGGTAATCCGTTCGGCCTGAGCCAGACCGTAACTACTGGCATCATCTCGGCGCGCGGTCGCCATCTAAGAAACTTCGGGGGTTTTCCGGGAAGTTCCTTTGTCGATTTCTTGCAGACCGACGCCGCCATCAACAAAGGTAATAGCGGTGGTCCGCTGTTTAGCCTCGATGGCAAAGTCATCGGCATCAACACGGCGATCTACTCTCAAGCCGGGACCAACGCCGGAATTGCTTTTGCTGTACCGTCGAATCTGGCCGTGCCGATCGTCAGGCAACTGAAGCGCTATGGCCGAACGCGCCGGGGCTGGCTGGGTGTACAAATTCAGTGGGTCGATGACGATTTGGCCAAGTCCCTTGGAATGGACAGCCCGACCGGCGCGCTGGTAGCAAATGTCGTCGCTGGCGGCCCCGCTGCAAAAGGAGGCGTCGTTTCGGGTGACGTGATCGTCATGTTCGACGGCAAGAAGGTGCCAAGTGCGACGCGGCTGCCGCAGATCGTTGCGGCAACCCCGGTTGGCAAATCGGTCAAGGTGGAGGTTCTTCGGAAAAACAAGATTGTCACCTTCACGATTGTGCTGGGCGAACTGGAAAAAGCTGCCAAGACTGGTGCTACGCAGAACTTTCCAAAGGATTCGGTCAAGCCCGACCTGTTTCCCGAACTCGGCCTGCGTCTCGGTACGATCACACCAGAACTGGCGAAGCGCTACAAGACGATAGTCAGACAGGGTGTGATTGTCCTGGGCGTCGACCCTCAGAGCTATTCGGCGGAGAAGGATATCAAGCCGGGTGACGTAATTGTGGAAATGGACCAAACCCCAGTGAAAGAACCAAAGGAATTGCGCTCACTGCTTGAAAAATCCAAGGAATCTCGCAAAACCTCTGCCCTGTTTCTGATCCAGCGGGACGAGTCCCGGCGATTCATCGTCATCCGATTCAAATTGCAATAGCTATAGACGTTATCTCGCACAGATGGGCCCGACTTCGCTTCACGCTTCGCGTAATCAGGTATTTTCGGTTCATTCCATTTTCTGGAGGCGGGACGCCCGGTCGGGCCGGTCCATGGCGAGGAGCGACGCGCACCCGACCGCATCAGACGCGTCGCCGTGTCCGTCGACACGCTCTCACCCTGACCGTAACCGGACCGCAGTCCCCCCACGCCTGGATACGTTTGCCCAAAGACATCAGGCGCCGAGCCCTGCCGTCCAAGGGACGCACAAATGGGGTCATGTAACTCGGGCACCGGCCTTCGCGGTCTTGAATTCGTCGCGGCGATAACCTTGAAGGTATAACAAGGCGGTCAGATCCCCAAATTTGATCCGGTGCTGTGCAGCTGCAGCTGCCGCAGGCTTGGCCCGAAACGCCACGCCAGCACCAGCTGCCTGCAGCATCAGCACATCGTTTGCTCCATCTCCAACGGCCAGCGTGTCGTCGCGTGTCAGATTACGGTCGCCCAGAAAGGCGTCCATGGCCTCCTGCTTGCCTTTCACTCCCAAAACTGGTTCGACCAGCCGGCCGGTTAGCACGCCATCTTTCAGGACAATGTCATTGGCGACGTAGGTGTCGAAGCCGCATTTTTCCTGAACATACTCGGCGTAAATACGGAATCCCCCGGAAATCAGCATTGTGAGCGCGCCATTAGCATGCATTGTACGGACAAGCGTTTGGGCCCCTGGCATGAAGACGATCCGATAGCGCAGAGCCAGAAGGAAGTCCTGCTCCAGCCCTCCCAGAAGTTCAACTCGCTTCGCCAGGGCCGCCCTGAATGGAATGTCGCCGTTCATCGCCCGCTGGGTAATTTCCTTGACGATTGCACCAACACCGAGCAAATCCGCAAGATCATCCACCATCTCGTTGCGAATGATGGTGGACTCCATGTCGGAAACCAGAAGCCGCTTGCGACGGTTGCGGGCAGCGGTTACAACAACGTCCACCGGTGCCCGCCCTACAGAGGCCTTGATCGCTTGCTGTACAGTCTTCGGATCGCTGCCGGTGAACGGGATATCACACGCCACTTGTCGGGCAAGCCACTCGGGTGCGGCGGCTTCAGCGCCGACATCCTCCAGAGCCCAGCGCGCCGATACGACCGTTCCATCGGTAACACGAGGCACTGCCGGATCGGAAATAAGCGTCACGAAATGGGTCATCGTGGGCGAATGCCGTAGCGCCAATCTCCAGCGCGTTGTTCGGGCGGCTCCAGATGTGGCGCGGCGCGATGAATGATGTGGAGGAAAGCCCGCTGAAGGCGGTTGTCGTGGGTGGGCCGACCGCCAGCGGCAAGTCCGAAGTTGCCCGGCAGATCGCACGGGAATTCGGCGGCGTGGTGATCAATGCGGACAGTATGCAAGTGTATCAGGAACTCCAAATCGTCACCGCGCGGCCCGATGCCGCGGCGCTGGCCGCGGTCCCTCATTTTCTGTATGGCGTGCTCTCGGCGCGCGAGCGTTGTTCGGCTGGCCGATGGCGGAATATGGCGCTGGCCGCAGCGCGACAAGCGCTTGCGGCCGGCCAACTGCCCGTACTGGTGGGCGGCACGGGCCTGTATCTGAAAGCCCTGCTGGAAGGGATTGTCGAAATTCCCAATATCCCCGAGGCGGTCGTCAGCAAGACCGAGGCTTGGCTTTCGGTGGAAGGACTGGATGCCGGGCGCCACAAGCTGGAAGAGGTCGACCCGGGGATGGCCCGACGGCTGACCGTGCTCGACCGTCAGCGGCTGGTGCGGGCCCTGTCTGTCGCCGCCCACACGGGCAAGCCTCTGTCCTGGTGGGTCGCACAGCCGCCGACAGCAACAGGCCAGTCGATCAAGGCGCTGAAGATTGCGATTCTGCCGCCACGGAATCTCCTTCATTCACGCATCGACAAGCGCTTCGTCCGGATGGTCGAAAACGGCGCTGTCGACGAAGTCCGGCAACTCATGGCCTTGGAGTTGTCGCCGTCGTTACCCGCGATGAAGGCAGTCGGTGTGCCACAACTGAGCTCTTATCTCAAGGGCAGTATCGATTTGCCGACGGCGATCACTCGGGGTCAAGCCGCGACGCGCCAGTATTCAAAGCGCCAGTTTACCTGGTTCCGACGTCAATTTCATGCGCCTAAAATAGATTTTGCGCAATTTTCGGAAAGAAATTACAACAAGATATTTACGAAAATTTGCCAATTCTGGTTGACGGGATGATCCTCCGAGCGTATCTCCCAGCTTGATTTGAACGCGTTGTCCACTTGAAAATGTTATTGTAAGCCTGAAACGGCAACCGCCGCCATCGACGCGGCGTTTTTGTATTGGACGGGCCGGGCAAATATCCGGTCAGGAGGCAACGAAATGTCCGATAAAATGACCGGTTCCGAAATCGTGCTGCGCGCCCTAGTGGATCAGAACGTCGACATCGTCTTCGGATACCCCGGTGGCGCGATCCTGCCAATCTATGACACGCTGCACCAACAGAATTCAATCCGGCATATCCTGGTGCGTCAGGAAGGCGGCGCGGTCCACGCCGCAGAGGGATATGCGCGCTCCACCGGCAAGGTGGGCGTGGTTCTGGTGACCTCCGGGCCCGGCGCAACGAACGCTGTCACTGGCTTGACCGATGCCATGATGGACTCGGTTCCGGTCGTGTGCCTGACCGGACAGGTGCCCACTCACCTGATCGGAAACGACGCGTTCCAGGAGGCGGACACCACCGGCATCACCCGTACGTGCACCAAGCATAACTATTTGGTCAAAAACATCGAGGACCTTGCGCGGATCGTACACGAGGCCTTTTACGTTGCGCGGAGCGGACGGCCTGGTCCAGTTGTCATTGATCTGCCAAAAGACATCTTGCAGGCGCCAGGTTCGTATGCGCCGCCATCCGGTAACGGACACCGCACCTACAAGCCCCGGCTCAAGGGGGACCTTGGCCAGATTGGGAAAGCGGTCGAGTTGATGGCAAAGGCCGAGCGGCCGCTCTTCTATTGCGGCGGCGGTGTGATCAACGCCGGACCAAAGGCTTCGCAGTTGCTGACCGAGTTGGTGAGACTGTCGGGATACCCGTGCACCTTGACGCTGATGGGATTGGGGGCCATCCCGGCATCCAACCCCCAGTTTCTGGGCATGGTCGGAATGCATGGCACTTACGAATCCAACCTCGCCATGTACAACTGTGATGTCATGATCAACATTGGCGCGCGATTCGACGATCGGGTTACCGGAAATCTCGCCGGGTTCTCGCCTGATTCAGCCAAAATTCATGTCGATATCGACCCTTCGTCGATCAACAAGAATGTCCGGGTTGACATACCGATTATTGGTGACGTCGGCCATGTTCTGGAAGATATGATCAAGGTCTGGAAAGCCCGCCAGTGCAGCCCGGACAGGCGGAAGTTGGACGCATGGTGGAAGCAGATCGACAAATGGCGGCAACGCGACTGCCTGCGCTACGAGGCATCGGATAAACTGATCAAGCCGCAATATGCGCTGGAGCGGCTTCGCGACCTGACGAAGGACCGGGATGACGTATTTGTCACGACTGAAGTTGGCCAGCATCAGATGTGGGCCGCCCAGTTTCTCCCGTTTGAGAAGCCGAATCGCTGGATGACTTCTGGCGGCTTGGGCACCATGGGTTATGGCCTCCCCGCCGCCATGGGCGTACAGGTTGCCCATCCTGATGCATTGGTCATCGATGTCGCCGGCGAGGCCTCCATTTTGATGAATATCCAGGAAATGAGTACACTGTCACAATACCGGCTGCCCGTGAAAATCTTCATTCTGAATAACGAGTATATGGGCATGGTGCGACAGTGGCAGGAACTGCTTCACGGTGGTCGGTACAGCGAAAGCTATATGGAGTCATTGCCAGACTTCGTGAAACTGGCTGAAAGCTTCAATGCCGTAGGCCTGCGCGCGGAGAAGCCGTCCGAGCTGGACGGGATAATTGAAGAGATGATTGCCGTGGATCGTCCGGTAATCGCCGACATCCTGGTCGACAAGACGGAAAACTGCTTCCCGATGATTCCGTCCGGTGCCGCGCACAACGAAATGCTACTCGGCCGCAACGACCAGGCCGCCAATCCTGTCTCAGAAGAAGGGATGATCCTTGTTTAGCTTGAATTGGTTGTCCTGTCGATTTCAATCTGACCGCGGATCTGAAGCGGTGCTGACCCCAGCGAAAGCATGACCTGGTGAAGGCCGCTCCGACCATCAAACGCCATATGATCGCTGTGCTGGTGGACAACGAGCCGGGCGTCCTTGCCCGCGTGATCGGACTGTTTTCCGGACGCGGCTACAACATCGAAAGCCTGACGGTATCCGAGGTCGATGCGGACGTTGGTCTGTCGCGTATCAACCTTGTGACCATCGGCACGCCGATGGTCATCGAGCAGATCAAGAACCAGCTCGACCGTCTGGTCCCGGTCCACACGGTCCACGACCTGACGGAAGAAGGGCCACATGTCGAAGCCGAACTGGTCCTAGTGAAAGTCGTCGGTGTCGGCGACAAACGGGTCGAAGCCCTGCGCATCGCCGATATCTTCGGCGCCAAGGTCGACGATACGACCCTGGAATCCTTCATCTTCCGTCTGGACGGTCAGACCGAAAAGATCGACCGTTTCATCGAACTGATGCGACCGCTAGGCCTTGTGGAGGTTGCCCGCACCGGTGGGGTGGCCATCAGCCGGGGCAGCGAAGGGATTAAGCCGCTAGCCAGCACATGGAGTGTTTCCGAATGAGTTGGTCAATTATAAAGGCGGCCTTTCGAGATCTGGTCGATGCGCATGACCGTGGCCGACCGATGGCGATAGCTTGGCGGGATTTCCAAGAATGCGTTCGCAAAAGCCCGACACCGGTACATCTGCTGCCAATCCTTACCGCCCTGCGCGGCCAACAGGGCAGCCACAAACCGGAATCAGTCAAGATCCTCGGCCACGGATGCGGCAGTGGTCTGACGCTGCTTTATCTGCACACGTTAGGATATACAAACATCTATGGCGTCGATATCGGCGGACGCTGTGAGCGCTGGAATGCCATCGTGGGACAAGGGGGTGACTGCGGTGGCCAGCGGTTCGTCGTTTGCGACGGCGTGCGCACGCCGTTTTCGGAAGCAAGTTTTGACATGATCTTCAGCCAGGAAGTCCTAGAGCATGTAAGGCCCGACTGCCTCGACGCCTACTATGCAGAGGAAGTGCGGCTCCTGAGGATTGGCGGCGCGGCGTTCCATCGCGTGCCTCACAGGTTGTGCCCGTTTGATAGTCACACCCGCACATGGTTCCTTCATTATCTTCCGCGCCCGCTTTGGCTGCTCGCGCTTCGCGCCGCAGGACGGGATCCGACCTTTCCGAAAGAGGCGATCTTTCTGCGATGGCCGTGGGTTCATCGACGGAAGGTTCGACAGTTCATCGGCCCTACCCGGGATCTTACGCTTGAACGGCTGCGCGGTGGAACGGACCTTGATATCTATGAAGGATCAGCGCGGCTTCGACGTCTCGTCGACAACCTGATCGACTTACCGATCTTCGGGCCGATATTGACATCGCTGTTTGCAAACATAGCGGCGATGGACACCTTGTCGAATAAACGCTAGCAGTTTGCCGTTCCAGCCCGGTCGACAACCAGTGTCCTCCAGATCGCGAGGTCTGATCGGTCGGACCAGAAAGGGTTCGGCGCCTGCGGTATCGGATGGAGCCACGCATCAACGGGTTCCAGCCCCAAGTAAGAACCCGTCTCGGTGAACGGCTTCTCCATGTGCGGCAGGCGCAGCAGATTGATCTTGCAACCGCAAGGTCTGACACAGGCGTTCGGCGCCATTTCGTAGCGGTCGTCAAACGATTTCGCTCTGTTCCGGTGGTTGCCGAAATTGATCATATGCAAGTGCCGTGTGCTGTCGTATGTCAGCAGATTGAGCGCTGCAAGCGCGTCGGCGAAATGCCGGGTATGCTCCAGGCAGGAGATCGACTCCACGATGTCCGCCAGTTCCGAATTCTGTGGTTTCTCAAGTGGTGTGCGCAAAAAGACGGACTGATCGATCACCGCCTGCATCGACGACACGGTCGCTTCGCCCCGCAATTGAGCTGTTGCCGTCAGGATTTCCGGCAGGAACCCTGGCTGCATCCGGTGATGCCTGAAAACGCGGCATCGAAGTTCGGGGCGATCCCGAGGGAGCATTCAACGCCTTCCGCTGCAGCCAGCGGCAAGCGATTCAAAGCCGGTTCCCGGCGCGCTGGTCTTCGAAATCGATGGTGACCAGCCGAAATCGCCCGTCGCGCGTCGTTCGCAGTCGTCATAGATTTTCGCCAGTCGCCCCGGACGTCCAATTGGCGCAAAGCACCAGAACAAACATCCGCCTTGCGCAAGGCTTTGGCCATGCACAGCCGCGGTCCCATCTCTTGTGCCGCCCGGGCATAATCGCCGGTTTTCTGGGGAATATCCGCATGGCCCCAGACCCGGAAACGGGCAGGCGGCGGCACGGGAAGCCGCGGCAGGGCGCGCATTGCGCCATCTTCAGACGCTCAATAGAACAGGCCTGCGAGTTGAACACTGCGGCAATGTCCCGGCCTTTTCCCGGTCGACGCTGACAGGCAACCGCTCGATTTTCCGAACACGGGCCAAGGAGCAGACGATGCGCGTCTATTATGATCGCGACGCCGATGTGAACCTGATCAAGGACAAGAAAGTGCTGATCGTGGGCTACGGCTCGCAGGGCCATGCCCATGCCATGAACCTGCGAGATTCGGGTGTGGAGAACATCGCTGTCGCCCTGCGCGAAGACTCTTCCACTCGCAAGAAAGCAGAAGATGCCGGCTTCACTTGCTACACCCCGGCCGAAGGGGCAAAGTGGTCGGATGTTGTCATGATGCTTACTCCAGACGAACTTCAGAGCGATATCTACGCCGAAGACTTGCACGAGAACATGAAGGAAGCCTCGGCACTCTGCTTCGCGCACGGTCTGAACATACATTTCAACCTGATCGAGCCGCGCCCCGATCTGGACGTCTTCATGATTGCGCCGAAGGGCCCGGGACATACTGTCCGGTCCGAATATGTTCGCGGTGGTGGCGTGCCGACGCTAGTGGCTGTGGCGCAAAACGCGTCCGGCAACGCGCTCGAAATCGCCCTGTCTTATGCCTCGGCCAATGGCGGTGGCAAGGCTGGCATCATCGAAACCACATTCCAGGAAGAGTGCGAGACTGATCTGTTCGGCGAGCAGGTGGTTTTGTGCGGTGGTCTGGTTGAGTTGATCCGTAGCGGCTACGACACGTTGGTCGAAGCTGGCTACGCGCCGGAAATGGCCTATTTTGAGTGCCTCCACGAAGTGAAGCTGATTGTCGACCTGATTTACGAAGGTGGCATCGCCAACATGAACTATTCCATCTCCAACACTGCCGAGTATGGTGAATACTGTACCGGACCGCGTATTATAACCGATGAAACACGGGCCGAAATGAGACGAGTGCTGCAGGACATCCAAAGCGGTCGATTTACCAGGAACTGGATGCTTGAAAACAAGGTCAACCAGACCAGCTTCAAGGCGACGCGCCGGCGTAACGACAGCCATCCGATTGAGGAAGTCGGCAGGAAATTGCGCGAAATGATGCCTTGGATCTCGAAAAAGGCTTTAGTGGACAAGTCGAGGAATTAGCGAAAAATCTTTTGAAGACTTACAGATCATCGCAATTTCTTCGATCCCTCGCCACGAACATGCCATAATGGCGCCCCAGTCAAGGCGCGATGGTCTGTCTGGTGTACGTTGAAACCTGTGCGCAGGGTACGATAAACATACTCCGACGCCGTCCATTACGGAAATAGTTGCAGCATTGAGGACGGACTACCTAAGGCGAAAGTTCTAAAGGGAATGAGCAGTATAGTATGCTGACAGGATTGCTGGGCTTTTTCTCCACCGATATGGCTATCGATCTGGGCACGGCGAATACTCTGGTCTATTTGAAGGGCCGCGGTATCGTCCTGAATGAACCGTCTGTCGTGGTGCTGAAGGAAGTCAAAGGTCGGCGCGAAGTCTTGGCGGTTGGCGACGAAGCGAAACTGATGTTGGGCCGAACGCCTGACGATATTCATGCCATCCGTCCGCTTCGCAACGGCGTGATCGCCGACTTCGACGTGGCCGAGGAGATGATCAAGCACTTCATCCGAAAGGTGCACAACCGACGCGGCCTCGCCGCACCGCAAATCATCGTTTGCGTTCCATCCGGATCAACTGTCGTCGACCGCAGAGCGATCCACCAGTCCTGTGCAAGTGCTGGCGCCAGACGTGTGTATCTGGTTGAAGAACCCATGGCCGCCGCCATCGGCGCAGGCCTGCCGGTCACTGAGCCGACCGGCTCCTTGATCGTCGATATCGGCGGTGGAACGACGGAAGTCGCCGTGTTGGCGCTGGGAGGGGTCGTCTATGCACGTTCCGTCCTTGTAGGCGGTGACAAGATGGACGAATCAATCGCTACTTACATTCGTCAACATCATAAAGTCGCGATCGGCGAAGCCAGTGCGGAGCGGGTCAAGAAGGAAATCGGAACTGCGGCGGTCCCGAAAGATGGTGAAGGCAAGATGCTGACTGTCAGAGGCCGCGACCTGATCAACGGTGTTCCAAAGGAATTAATCCTGTCGGAGGTGCAAATCGCCGAGGCGCTGACCGAACCTATCGGCCAGATCGTTGGGGCCGTGAAGACAGCACTGGAAAATATTGCACCGGAACTGGCTGCTGACATCGTCGATAAGGGCATCATGCTAACCGGTGGCGGCGCGCTGCTCGGTAACCTGCACCTCGTTCTCCGGCAGGCGACGGGACTGCCGGTTTTCACTGCCGAAGATCCCTTGTCCTGTGTTGCCTTGGGCACAGGACGATGCTTGGAGGACTTGCACAGCCTCAAGTCGGTTCTTGTCAAATCATACTAATTGCCGTCGGCGGGTAGGCAGGAAGACGTGATACGCAGGAGAAAACGACAGCCTCGGGGACGCGGCCGGCAAGTACGTCAAGGCAGCATCGTCAGTAAAATCCGGGTATGGTGGCCGCGCATCGCTCTCACCCTGATGGTGCTTTTCGCTGGTTCGCTGATTGTCGTTGACCGGATCGAATCCCGAATGACCCGCGAAATCCGTTCCGGCGTCGCCGATGTGTTTACGCCAGTGATTGCTGCACTTTCAACACCGTTTCAGGCTGCCGCCGAGTGGTTTAGTATTTTCAAGTCAAACGCCGCGATCCGAAACCGCAATGTGGAATTGATCAAGGAAGTCGAGCAACTGCGCATTGCTCTGCAAGAGTTGCTGATTCTGGAAGAAGAAAACAAACGCCTGCGCACCATTGCAAATGCTGGTAATCGGCTGGAAGGCCGGCATTTCACCGCGGCAGTCGTTGCTGATACCGGCGGTCCTTACATACGCTCGCTCATCGTACGTGCCGGTACTGCAAACGGATTGCGGCGGGGGATGGCCGTGATCAATATCGATGGTCTCGTCGGTCGAATTGTCGAAACTGGCCATCATGCGTCACGGGTCCTCTTGGTGACCGACCTTAATTCCCGTATCCCCGTCCAATTTGCGGCGTCAGGTCATCGCGCACTGCTGTCCGGCACCAATCGCCGCCAGATGCGGCTGGGCTATGTATCATCGGACATCAACGTATCCGTCGGCTCACTGATCATCACCTCGGGGCATGGCGGACTGCTGCCGCCAGGGATTCCCGTCGGCCGCGTCGACAGTTCAAGCCGTGACAGTATCTTGGTCCGGCCACTGGTTGACTGGAATCGCCTCAACTTCGTGCGGATCATCGACTTTCCTGCGCCGGGGCTGGTCGAGAACAATCCGGTCGAGGTTCGCACTCGCGAAGGCCGTAATCAAGCGGAACGGCAATGAACGAGCTTGTCCGGCGCACAGTCCTTAGCGCCGCGTCGCGCATATTCCCATTGATGACGGCGATGGTGGCATCCCTGGTAGGCTTGATTGCGGTGCCAGCACCGGATTACAGTCACATCGCACCAGCCTTCACGCTGATTGCCGTATATTGCTGGTCGATTTGGCGACCCGATTTGATGCCGCTGCTGGCTGTCTTTCTGATCGGGGTTTTCGAAGATATGATCCGAGGCTTGCCGCTGGGCGTCACGGCCTTGGTGCTTCTGACCGCTGCCATCTTTGCCCAAAACTGGCGGGGGCTGGTGTTGGAAAGGTCTTGGAAGCGGTTCTTGTCGACCTTTTGCCGAGTCGTTCTGCTGTGCATGGCGATCGAATGGCTGGCGATGTCGATCTTGATAGGAGACCTGCTTGATCCGACCGCGGCGCTCCTTCGCTACCTTCTAACGATGCTGCTGCTCCCGGTCGGAACAGCCATCCTGCTGACCATCCGACGCGTCGGCATCCGGGATATCTGAGCCATGCCGATGCCGGAACATCTTGAGCAAAGCCGCACATTCACGCGCCGACTAATGCTGCTGATGGGCGTGCAGGGCCTGGCGCTCAGCGGTCTGGTGGCACGCATATATCAGCTCCAAGTCAGCGATTCGACGAAGTACTCCACCCTTGCCGAAGAAAACCGTATCAACACACGGTTGCTTGTGCCGCCTCGCGGCGAGGTATTCGACCGGCATGGCCGACCGCTCGCGGTGAATGAGGAATATTACAGAGTCTTCATGGTGGCGGAAAAGCTTGGCGACGTCGAGCGGGTCCTTGGCAGGCTGGCCGGGATCATCGAACTGGATCCGGAAGCATGGGAGCAGGTTCTTCGTGACGCAAAACAAAAACGGCGCTTTCTGCCTATCACGATCGCTTCTGGTCTGACTTGGGATGAAGTTGCCCAAATCGAAGTCAACGCGCCGGACTTGCCAGGTATCCAGACCGAAAAGATCTTGGTCCGAAGATATCCGTTCGGTGAACTGGTCTCGCACCTGGTTGGCTATGTTGGCCCGGCTGATAAACACCAACAGGCGCGCGATCCAGACCCGTTGCTGCGCCTTCCAGAGTTCCGAATCGGCAAATCGGGCATCGAAAGCAAATATGACATGAAGTTGCGCGGACGCCGCGGCGTGCAGCGGGTGGAGATCAACGCGTCGGGTCGCGTCCAGCGAGAAATTGGCCGAAACGAGGGCAAACCGGGTGAGGACCTTTACACGACCATTGATACGACCTTGCAGCGCAAGGCTCTATCGCTTCTCCAGCCTCACCTGGCGGCATCCATCGTCGTGATGGATATCCATACGGGTGACGTTCTAGTGATGGCTTCAACGCCCGGCTACGACCCCAACCTGTTGATTCGCCGCCTGTCGGGCAAAACTTGGCGTGCCTTGCGGAGCAGCAAACTGGGGCCATTCCACAACAGGGCAATCGCCGGCCAATACGCACCCGGATCAACGTTCAAGATGGTTGTGGCACTTGCCGGCTTGGACACCAAGTCCGTCAAAAGTACAACCAAGTTCACATGCAACGGCGTTTTCCAGATGGGCAAGGCGAATTTCCACTGCTGGAACCGGCGCGGCCACGGGCCTGTTGCGATGCGCGAAGCGTTGAGATCTTCCTGTGACGTCTACTTCTACAAGTTGGCCCTTGAAATCGGGATCGATCAGATCGCCGAGACCGCCAACAGGCTCGGGATCGGCGTTTCAACGGGTATTGGCCTGCCGGCAGAAAAACGCGGCTTGATGCCCACCAAAGCTTGGAAACACGCCAGTTTCCGAGATAAACCGGACCAGATATGGCAGCGTGGCGAAACTGCAATTGCGGGGATTGGCCAAGGTTTCGTTTTGGCCACGCCCTTGCAACTGGCGGTGATGACGGCACGTCTTGCCAACGGAGGCTATGCTGTCACTCCACGTCTCATCACGAACCAGCCATCCGGTTATCAGACCGCCCATCAGCTTGCGTCGAGCGAGTTTCGCTCGCTGGGCTTCCAAATCGCCCATCTGGATACGATAAAGGATGCGATGTCCGCTGCAACCAACGAAAGAGCGGGAACTGCCTTCTGGACGCGAATCACCGACAAAGGCTTCGAGATGGCGGGAAAAACCGGTACCTCACAGGTACGGCGCATCACGGCGGCAGAGCGCGCTCGCGGCGTCATAAGCAACGATCGGTTGCCCTGGCACCGGCGCGACCATGCCTTGTTCGTGGCTTACGCGCCAAAGGACGATCCGCGGTTTGCCTGTGCGGTAATTGTTGAACATGGCGGCAGCGGTTCGAAAGTGGCCGCGCCGTTGGCCAAAGAAATTCTGCTTGAGGCCCAAAAGCGCTACGGTATCCGTTCTGATCGGGTCAGTCTGGACGACATCCCGCCCCACGCATCCTTGCTTGGACATCGGCCGTGATACAGGGGATCAGCTCGCCTCCTGAGCAACTTGCGGTTTCAAACTACCTGGGCTTCGTCAACTGGTGGCTGGCATTGTTTGCCTGTCTAGCGGCTGGAACTGGCTTCATCCTGCTGTATTCCGCGGCTGGCGGCAACTTCTCGCCTTGGGCCGATGTCCAAATGATCCGTTTCGGCATGGCTTTCCTGGTGATGATCATGACAGCGATGATCTCGCCACGGATTTGGTATGATCTTGCGTATTGGTTATGGGCATTCTCGGTTTTTCTGCTGGTCATTGTGGAGTTCATGGGTGCCATAGGCGGCGGCGCGGAGCGTTGGATTGATCTGGGAATCCTTCGGCTGCAGCCGTCGGAAATCATGAAGATCACCCTGATTGTTGTATTGGCGCGATATTTCCATGCCGTCCAATTCGACCGGGTCCGTCAGATATCAGCCCTGGTATTGCCAGTCATGCTGTTGCTTGTCCCGACAGCGCTCGTTCTGAAGCAACCCGATCTAGGGATGGCGGTGGTCCTGTTTGCTATCGCCGGAGCGATCTTTTTTCTGTCGGGCGTGCGCAAGTGGAAGTTCTTTGTGCTCGGTGCAGCGACGGCAGCAGCAGTCCCGCTGATCTGGAATTATGGGCTGAAGGCGTATCAAAAGGCGCGCCTGCTGACTTTCCTGGATCCATCTTCCGACCCGCTGGCTGCCGGTTTTCACATTGCCCAGTCCAAGATTGCCTTGGGCTCCGGCGGGATTTTGGGAAAGGGATTCTTGCAAGGCACCCAGGTCCATCTGAACTTCGTGCCTGAGATGCATACTGACTTCATCTTTACAGTTCTGGCAGAGGAATTCGGCATTATCGGGGGTTTCTTGCTACTGGCGATCTATCTCCTGATCCTGTTTCACCTCTTGGTGTCGTCGATCCGGGCCAAGTCCCAGTTCGGCCGGCTAGTTGCCGCAGGCATCGGCTTTACCTTTTTTCTCTACCTCTTTATCAATCTGGGTATGGTCATGGGCTTGCTGCCGGTGGTGGGAATCCCTCTGCCGCTGGTCTCTTACGGCGGAACATCTATGCTGACTCTGATGTTCAGTTTTGGTCTGGTCATGAGTGTCGTACGTGCGAGCGACGAGCATTTAGGCGATAAGTGAAGGCCACCAATTGAAAAACGATGGTAGCGGGATCGTACCAGCCTTGAACGGCTCGACAGAAACTCGCCGATCTGGTACTAAACGCCGCCATTGCGGCAGATTGGCTAGCCTCCATGAGGCTGGATCAACCGGCCAAGATTGCAGTGGCACTTGGTCCGCCGCAACGGCTGTCTAACAGCACAGGAACGGGCGATTAGCTCAGTTGGTAGAGCAGCTGACTCTTAATCAGCGGGTCCGGGGTTCGAGTCCCCGATCGCCCTCCATCTTTCATGCAATATCCGGTCCTGGATAAGGCAACCTCATTCGCGCGGAACCGGGTGGCATCGGCATCTCTGCTATTGGTGGTTGATAGTTTCCTTATCCAACGGGGACGCATGTACTCGCAAAGCCGTAAAACCATGATAAAATAACGGGTTATATTACTTTCTTCTGCTTTTGTCCTCAAACGGCAACTGACTTGCCCTCCAGATACAGGGAGAAGAATTCCGATTACATTCCAAGGACCGCTGATGCCCGACCTGACCAAGCGCATGATCGACGCGCTGCCAGCCCGCCAGAACGCGTGTTTCGTCCGGAACAGCCGACTCTAGGGCTTGGGTATCCGGTTCTGCCCGAACGGCGACAAGCACCAGGTTGCCCAGATCTTCCGGCGCGGCTGGACCATCCGCGTCCAGATCGGATGTTGCGAGGCATTGCCCTTCGAGAAGGCCAATGCCCGAGCCGCGAGGTGATCGCCGACGGCAGGAACCTGAACAGGAAAAAGGAAGACGAGCGGCTGTCGCCCACGGTAGCGCAACTGGCCGAGCGGTTCCTGGACGAAGACGTCCCTCAACACTGCAGGCCGCGTGCTCAGGTATACGGTCAACTGGCACATTCTGCTGGCGCTGGGCACGATCACGGTTACTCCGCTGGCGCGCGACGACTTAGTGGCCCTGCAAAAACCCTGGCAGCGGGTGGGCAAGGCTGCCGGGCTCGACGAGATGCGCATCCACGACTTGCGCCATACATTCGCCTCCGGGGGCGAGAGCCTGTCCATGCTGGGAAAAACTTCGGCCATACCCATACCCAGACGACCGCACGGTACGCCCATCTCGCCGAGGATCTCCTGCAGGCCGCTTCCGAGCGCATCGCCAGGCCATGATGCCGTCCGAGGAGTTGGGATCACGTTAAAGGCTCCCGGTTAATTCACGCATGGCTGCACCGAACACGGCGCCGCGCCATGGCTGGAAACGTCAACGGGTGTCTTCAAGCGTTTCGTTGCTGAAGAACAGGAACTTCTCCTCCGCCACCGCGGTCAGTGTCCAAACGTCCGGCAGAAAACCACAGCGCGAGGCCTCACGAGACCACAGGAACAAACTTTAAGCGACCTTTCAGACTATCAAACGCACCAATATCGTCTCTACAGAGAACAAGACGGTTTCTGCGTCGACTGTGACACACATTTTGCATTCCGCATCATAAACGTTGATCATATATTAACCAAATCAGAAGAGGGGATAAGTCATCCCAATAATTTGCAACTGCTTTGCTCCGGCCATAACCTCAGCAAGGGACTGTGAACCAAGGCTGAGTAAAAGGTTGCGCGGTGATCGACAAAATCGAGAAGACTGATATCATCCCTGTCCGTTCGTCACATCAACCGAGCACCGCGAAACTGGACAAAGTGATTGAGGTTCGCGAGGAAGATGGAACGATGCCGCAAGCGAAGGGTCTGGCGGAAGCTGTTTTGTGCGATGTCAATATCAGGTGGAAGGATTGGCCTTGAGGAAAAGGCTCGGCACTAAGGTATGTGACATCTCAATAAATCGGCAAGTGCAAGATAGGAGAAAACGTTGGGTTGCAGCTCTCTACCATACAAAACGCTGACGTTTTCATGCGTCTTCCTTGCCATGCTTGGCTGGAGCGTCGAGCCGCCTGCCGCCCGCGCTGCTGAAAGTGCCGAGGAGCGCGGGCGCATGATCGCGACTGACGCCCGCCAGCGTGTCAAGGGTTTTGGTAACTTCACTGCAGACCTGACCATGACGTTGCGCAACAAGCGGGGGCAGGAAAGCAAGCGAGAACTCCGCCTAAAGGTCATGGAGGTGGAAGGGGACGGCGATCGGACCATCTTTGTTTTCGATCGTCCGCGGAACGTCAAGGGAACAGGGTTTCTTGTCCACGCTCGCAGGAGCGGGCCAGACGACCAGTGGCTTTATCTTCCGGCGCTCAAACGGGTCAAGCGAATCAGTTCGTCAAGACAATCGGGTTCCTTCATGGGCAGCGAATTTTCTTATGAGGACATGGGAACCGTCGAGGTTGAAAAATATACTCACCGGTTCGTGCGCGAAGAGGCTTGCGGTAAGCTTCAATGCCTCGTTCTGGAACGCATCCCGAAAAGCCGGGATTCGGGCTATTCCCGGATGCTCATCTGGCTTGATCAGGAGGAACTCCGATATATCCGGACCCAGTATTTCGATCGCCGGAACAAGCATCTCAAGACGATGAACGCGGAAGATTACAAGAAATATCTCGGCCGCTTCTGGCGTGCCAGCAAAGTTTCGATGACCAACCACCTTACGGGAAAGAGTACTGTGTTGCGCTGGAGCAACTACAAGTTTAACACGGACCTTGAACTGAGCGATTTCTCCCGGACTGCGCTTAAACGTGTTCGGTAATTTCATCTGGACGATGGTTTCGCGACAACTCTGCAGACACCACTGTCGGCGATTGAGCATGAAATGACTGGGCAAGCCGAAGGGAAGGCCTTGCCATCTTGCGTAAGGCACCTTGGCGCTGCATCGAGTCGGACTGACGCAAGAGCATGAAGTTCTGCAGTCGGCACAGGAAACATCTCATGACCCTGCCTGCCCCTGACTTTTCCCGCCTTGGTCCGTCTCCCGGTGCCCGGCTAGCCATTGCTGGCGGCTGTGGCGGAATCGGCAGACGTCTGGTTGATATAGCGGTCGACCAGGGATTGGAAGTAGCCGTTATTGACCTGCCCGAATCACTGGAGCGCCACGTCTTGCCGGCGGGCGTGGCTACCATTCCCTATGACGCTCGGGATGATGACGGTGCCTTGCATGCCTTTGAAAAGATCACCGAAATGTGGGATGGTTCGCTACATGGCTTTGTTCACCTGCCGGGCTACATGTCTCCTCCCAAGATGATTGAGGAGTTGACTGCGCATGAGATAGATGAAGCGCTGTCGATCAATCTGCGTTCGGCTTTTCTGGCGGTTCAGGCTGCGCTTCCGCTATTGCGTCAGGGCGCGACAGAATTCGAGAGCGCGTCAGCTATGGTCTTTGCGGCATCCGGCCTCGCAACTTTAGTTGAAAAAACGACAGGAACCTATTCCGCCGCCAAGGCGGGAATCATCGCACTGACGAAGGGTCTGGCAAAAGAAAACGCGCCCAGCGTCCGCGCTAACTGTATTGCGCCGGGCGCAGTGGACACGGCTTTCCTGCGCGGCGGAACGGGACGCGGCGGCGACGTCAATCCCGTGGACCATGCGGATATGGCCGGCATGAACAACAGCGCCATGCTCTCGACCATCCCTCTCGGCCGTATTGCCGTACCGGACGATGTAGTCGGGCCCATCCTTTTCCTGCTATCGGATAAATCCCGCTTCATGACCGGTCAAACTCTCTATATCAACGGCGGACGGCTGATGGTGTGATGCATAGATGTATCAAAGCCACAACGGGAGCGACTGAACGAATCCTAGAATATTTGCGCTGCCTTCCCTCAAAAAGGCAGATTTTGACAGAGGCGTGGAAATGAGATTCTCGTTCAGAGAGCACAACCAAGCCACTCGCATGGTTGTCGCCTACGGGCAGAAATCCGAAGCTAGAGCGTGATAATTTTATGGGAAGCGTGCGTTCTGGAAGTGGTTTGCGCATTCGTCGGGTGAGAAGCGGTCGCGCAGGGTCCTTCTCCAAAGATGCTGGCTGCTGACTGTAGAGCAGCTAATCACACAGGCTCGTCACTTTTCGGCCTGACGTATTTTCAGGAAAAAAGCTGGCGTCAGTCTGACGACCGAACCTTCACATAACTGCCTGGTGCCGCCTCAATCACTTTCAACTTGCCGTCGCCCGGACTTCGCGCTGCGACCTTGCCACCACCTTGGCGGCTGATCCATTTTTGCCATACTGGCCACCATGAACCTTCATGCTTGGTGGCGCTTGCGTACCACTCGTCAGGGGCCTGAGGGGTTCTGGCGTTGACCCAGTACCCGTATTTGTCGGAACCTTCAGGATTGACAACGCCAGCAATATGACCGGAACCCGACAGACAGAACGTGACAGAACCGCCATATAGCTGCGTACTGGAGTAGGTTGCCTTCCACGGCGCGATATGGTCTTCCTTGGTGGAGAGGATAAATGTCGGCGCTTTCACGGAGTTCAAGTTGATCGGCGTCCCCAAGAGCTTCATCCCATCGGGCTTTGTTAGCAGGTTTTTCTGATACATATTGCGCAGATAGAATGTGTGCATGGCCGCCGGCATGCGCGTCGAATCCGAGTTCCAGTACAGCAAATCGAGCGGAAAGGGGTCCTTGCCCAGTAGGTAGTTATTGATGACGAATGACCAGATCAGATCGTTGGCCCGAAGCATATTGAAGGTTGTCGACATGTCCCGACCTTCCAGGTAGCCTTTTTTCTCCATCCGTTTTTCTAAATTCTTCAGCTGTTCGTCATCAATGAAAACGCATAGGTCGCCAGCGTTCTCGAAATCGACCAGGGTTGCGAAGTAAGTCACGCTCTTGACACGATCGGACTGGCCGCTGTTCGCCAGATGAGCCATCGTGCAGGCGGTCAGCGTGCCGCCCAGACAATAACCGATCATATTGACCTGCTTTTCGCCAGTCGCCTGCTCGATTGCCTCCATCGCGGCCAGAGGTCCTTCGATCATGTAATCTTCGAAGGTCTTGGCCGCGAGCCGGGTGTCCGGATTTACCCATGACACCACGAAAACAGCATGTCCCTTGGCAACTGCCCAGCGAATGAAGGAATTCGAATTTCGAAGATCCAAAATGTAGAACTTGTTGATCCATGGCGGGATGATCAGCAGCGGACGCCTGAAGGCCTTCTCGGTGGTTGGTGTGTACTGGATCAACTGGATCAGATCATTCTGGAACACCACGGACCCCGGCGAGGCAGCTACATTCTCGCCAACCTTGAATTTGGTTTCGTCTGTCATGCGGATAGACAATTTGCCCTTGCCGCGCTCCAGGTCGGTCAATAGATTATTGATGCCGTTGACCAGATTTTCGCCCTTGCTGTCGACCGTGGCCCGCAACACTTCCGGGTTGGTCACCGCAAAGTTGGTCGGCGCCATTGCATCGATCCATTGCTTGGTGAAAAACGCCACCTTGTGCGAAGTCTGGTCGTCCAACTCCTCTGTTTCTGCTACGGACCGCTGAATATATTGCGCGGCCAGCAGGTAGGATTGCTTCACATATTCGAAAGCCGCGTTGTCGGTCCAGGCGGCATCCTTGAAACGCCGGTCGTCAGGGTCTGTCGCCACCTTGGGCTCTGCCGACTCGTCACCCAGCATGCGGCGCGTTGTATTGGTCCAAAGATCAACATAGTCCGACCAGTACTGGGTTTGAAGTTCCCACAGGCGCTTGGGGTCAGCCATCATCTTCTGGGTGAGTTCGAGAAACGCGCCGCCTATATTGAGAGGGTCCAGGTCCTCAAGACCGCTTTCCTGCTGGGATTTCAGAAAGTCTTGGACGATCTTCTGGCTGCGGGCGGCGATGTCCGAGAATTGCCGAGCCGTGGCCGCGAACTCGGCGGAGGTTTCGTCAATCGGAGAGGCTGTCATGGCGGCAAATACCCTTGCACCAGTTGGGCGCGGTTCCAAAAGCGCCGACGCACGATCAGAGGCCATGCGCAGGGTCGAAGTGGATTTGGCCCTCCGGCATGGACCTGGTTCGACAATTCTCCGAAAATAGTCCCTGCATTGAATTCAACGAGGCGCTGCATTGTCCATTTGTCGGCGACGGGATGCCGCATCGGCGGAGCCAGACGTGATTTGCCTGCTTGTTGACGTGACACGGAAGGCGCAGGCTGCCACCATAATCCGGCTGGCCGTCCCCATGACAGTATCCGGCCGGTGCGGAAACGGCGGTGAAGAACGAGAGTCCGGATGATGAGTGCAATCGAACTGATTCGGTGTGTAAAACCTCAAGCTGCGAAACAGGGAGTGTGCTTGGCCCTGATTTTGACCGGCGCCGCGACGCTGAGCGCCTGTTCGACGCAGTCGCTGAAAGAAAAGGGACAAGATGTTCCGGGCGCACAAAATCCGTTTCCTAAACTGGCGAGCGTACCGGACAAGCCGCCGGATGCTGCCACAGAGCGGCAGCGGATGACCATTCAGGAAGGTCTGTTTGCCGACCGTAGGAATGCCCGATATCTTGAAGGTGGCGGTCCCAGGGCAGGCTACCGCAATGTGTCCGACAGGGTGACGACCGCAGACGTGCGAGCCCAGATCATCAATCCACGGCGCCCGGACGCGGCCGCGACACGGACCGTGGATGGCGTACGTATCGTGCGCAGCGGTTTTGTGGCGGCGGTGCGATTTGCCAGGGGGAACACTTCTTTGCCGACCGGGAGTGGCCGCACCATCGTCCGGATTGCCCAGTTGCAGCGCGTGCTCCAAAGCACCATTACCGTCGTTGGCCGCGCGGCAGCAGGCGAGGAAAGCGCAGCCGCCCTTGCCCGCGCCCGCACTGTTGCCAATGGTCTTTTGACGCTGGGTGTTCCGGACGAAAAAGTGCGTGTTCGAGCCGGCAAAAGAGCAACCGCCCGTGTGGACATCTTTACTTCTGGCGGTAAGGCGCCAAAGCGCTAGCATGCAGCGAAAGTTGATGCTTCAAGCACAGAATAATCGCAGCGGGTTTCAATCCGTCAGCGATGTTCTTTCGGTATCCAGTTGGTGCATGAGGCTTGCGCAGGCCATGCCTCATGTCAAATCCTGTGATCGACGACAGCGCGTTTGCGCCGATCAGGATCGCGGCGGCCGCGGCTTTCGGCGCCGCGCAAGATTAGGTGACAGAGTTTGCCCGCTGTGTCGGAAGCTGTGCGGCGTCCTTGTCAGGAGATTGGCGGCAGTTGGCCAAACGGTGCATGGCTCGCCAGCGAAGATGGTTGCAGGAGTGCTCTTTTCGACACGTCTTGTCAATATCAGTTCGATAAAACTTGTCGAACCCCTGCAGGGCGAGGCAAAATTGATCGCAGCGTCGAGCATCGATTTCGACGAAGGTGGCGACGCTTGACAGCGGGCATCCCCGGACCAGAATGCGCAGCGTATTCGCTAGGACATCCTCAACATCAAGGTCTTTTCTTTTCGGCGAAACAGCGGATTCTCAACTGGCTGCGCCCTCCAGACGGTGTAATTTGAGCGACGATATCAAGATTGTCCTGGCTGGTGTTGGTACAGTCGGCGCCGGCGTGATTGATCTTTTGAAGCGGAACGGCGACCTCATTGCAGCTCGCGCCGGGCGTCGACCGATTGTGACCGGCGTGTCAGCTCGGAACCGCAAGAAGGATCGCGGCATAGATCTGTCGCCCCTGACCTGGTATGACGATCCTGTCGTCATGGCTCGGGACGCGGATTATGATATTTATGTCGAACTCATTGGCGGCACCGACGGGCCGGCGAAGGTTGCCTGCGAAACCGCGCTCCGAGCCGGAAAGCATGTCGTAACGGCGAACAAGGCGCTGATCGCAGAGCATGGTACCGCTCTGGCTGAAGCGGCGGAAGCCGCCGGAGGCGCATTGGCCTTCGAGGCGAGCGTGGCTGGCGGCATTCCGATCCTCAAGGCCATGCGCGAAGGTCTTGCAGCCGACCGAATCAACCGCGTGGTCGGCATCCTCAACGGCACCTGCAACTATATCCTTACCGCCATGCGCCGGAGCGGTCGTTCATTCGACGAAGTCTTGGCCGAAGCCCAGGCCTTGGGATATGCCGAAGCCGATCCAAGCTTCGACGTTGACGGGATTGACACGGCCCACAAACTGGCAATTCTCACGAGTCTTGCCTTTGGGATTGTTATTGATTTCGGTGGGGTCTCCGTATCAGGCATCCGCAATGTGACACCGCTTGATATCCAGTTTGCCGAAGAATTGGGCTACCGGATAAAGTTACTGGGCATTGGCGCGTTGACCAACGCCGGAGTCGAGCAGCGCGTCGAGCCCTGCATGGTTCGCTGCGAAACGCCACTCGGATCGGTGGACGGAGTGTATAACGCGGTGATGGTGCAATCCGACGCTGCCGACGATACGACTTACGAAGGGCGGGGGGCTGGCGCTATGCCGACGGCCTCTGCTGTGATTGCCGACCTTATTGATGTCACGCGCGGGCGAACTATGCCGGTCTTCGGGATTCCGGCTGCCCGACTGGAACAACCGGTACGCGTTGATTCCGAAGAACGAGGCGGCGCCTTTTACGTTCGACTGAACGTGCGCGATGTCCCGGGCGTGATTGCCGACATTTCGGCAGCGCTACGCGACGAGCAGGTCTCTCTGGAGACCGTCGTACAACGAGGCCGGTCGCCTAATGACGCCGTGCCAGTAGTCCTGACCACGCACAAAGCCAGCGCTGCCGCTCTGCGGCGGTCCTTGGATCGTGTCGCTAATCTGGATGCGGTCCTGGAAGAGCCGTGTCTCATCCGCATCGAAGAATCCTGAGTAACGACAACAAGGACGTGGGGAGCATGCCTGCAGGGGATATATTGGGACGCAATCTGGCGCTAGAAGCGGTACGGGTTACCGAAGCTACGGCGCTGGCCGCCTCTCGTCTGATGGGTCGGGGTGACGAGAAATCCGCCGATCAGGCGGCGGTGGACGCCATGCGCAAGGCGCTAAACCTCTTGCACATCGATGGCACCGTCGTGATCGGTGAGGGAGAGCGTGACGAAGCGCCCATGCTTTTCATCGGAGAGAAGGTTGGTGCTGGCGGACCCAAGGTTGATATTGCCCTGGACCCGCTGGAAGGGACGACGATTACTGCCAAAGGTACGGAGAATGCGCTGGCCGTGATTGCCATAGCTGAGGCAGGCGGCTTTCTGCACGCGCCAGATGTTTATATGGACAAGATTGCCGTCGGTGGCGGTCTGCCCGCGGGTGTTATCGACATTGACGCCCCGCCAGCTGCCAATCTGAAGGAACTGGCGAACGCCAAGGGCGTCGATGTCGAAGATCTGGTAGCCTGTATCCTTGATCGGCCACGTCATGCCGAACTGATCGCCAGGGTCCGGGAGTCCGGCGCGCGAATCAAGCTGATTTCAGACGGTGATGTGAGCGGGGTTATGGCTACGTCAAAGCCCGACAGCGGAACGGACATCTACCTAGGCAGTGGCGGTGCCCCGGAAGGCATTCTGGCGGCAGCGGCCCTGCGGTGCATCGGTGGACAGATGCAGGGTCGCCTGTTGTTTCGCAACACCGACGAGCGGACGCGCGCCCGCGATGTTGGAATCGAGGATTTGAACCGGGTCTATGACTTGGAGTCCATGGCTCGAGGCGACGTCATGTTCGCGGCGACTGGCGTAACCGACGGGTCGATGGTGCGCGGCGTTCGGCGTTGGGGTGCTGGAGCTGCAACCTATTCGATTGTCATGCGGTCCAGGTCAGGTACGGTCCGGACCGTCAAGGCCACCCACAACTTCCAGCGCAAGCAGGCCCCTGACCTCTAATCCAAAGCGCGGAAGGGCAGCGGACGCGTGCTGCTTCCGCAGGAGACCATCATGCCGGACGGTGGAGTGTTGCCGCCAGTTTTGAATGTCGAATGCTCGCTTGCTGGTCGGCGCTGGCAACCGCGAGTCGGCAATAGCGTTTCAGTCGACGAACGCCTGGGTCTCGCTATGTCGCAGCGGTTTGATCTGCCGGAGATTATCGGTCGGCTGCTGGCGCTCCGCGGTATTGGTCTGGACGATGCCGAGAGTTTTCTTCAGCCCAGTCTAAAATCGGCATTGCCAGACCCGTCGCACCTCAAGGACATGGATGCCGCCGTGGCGCGCATTGTGGATGCGCTAGAGAACTGCGAACCGTTGGCTGTCTTCGGCGACTATGATGTCGATGGCGCCACTTCAGCCGCCATCCTGCATCGCTACTTCGCATCCATTGGCGCCGACTTGCGCATTTATGTGCCAGACCGGATAAAAGAGGGTTACGGCCCCAATGCCGAAGCCCTTTTGAAGCTGCATCGCGACGGTATGCGAGTCGTCTTTACAGTCGATTGCGGGATCACTGCCCACGATTCGCTGACCGCAGCGCAGAAAGCTGGACTAGACGTGATCGTGCTGGATCACCATGTTGCCGAGTCAGCCTTGCCGCCCGCTGCAGCTGTCGTGAATCCGAATCGCCTTGACGACAACAGTCCGCACAAGACGCTGGCGGCGGTCGGCGTGGCCTTCCTGTTCCTGGTTGCATTAAACCGTGCGTTGCGAGCACGTGGAAAATTTTCGTCCGGTGCTGAGCCAGATCTGATTGCGTTGCTGGATCTGGTCGCACTCGGAACCGTATGCGATGTCGTTCCGCTTATTGGCCTCAATCGAGTGCTCGTGGCACAGGGATTGCGGATTATGGCACGGCGGCAAAACACGGGCCTGAAGGTGCTGGCCGATGTTGCAAGTATCACGAGTCCGCCCGGGACATACCATGCCGGTTTTCTTCTTGGGCCGCGAATTAATGCGGGCGGGCGGGTTGGTCAAGCCGATCTGGGCGCTCGACTACTCGCGACGGATGATCCGATTGTCGCGTTGTCTCTTGCCGAAAAGCTCGATCACTACAACACCGAACGTAAGGCCATCGAACAGGCGGTGCTCAATGAGGCGATGGCGTTGGCGGAACAGCAGGTAGCTGACGGCGTATCCTTCATACTCGTGGCAGACAGGGGTTGGCACCCGGGAGTCATCGGTATCGTTGCCTCGCGAATCGTCGACCGCTTCAATCGCCCGGCCTGCGTTGCAGGAATCGACGGCAGCATCGCCAAGGCCTCTTGCCGCAGCGTTGCAGGCATTGATCTGGGCGCAGCCATCGTCGCGGCGCGTCAGGCTGGCCTCCTGATGAGCGGCGGCGGGCACAAGATGGCAGGCGGATTTACCGCGGCGGCGGACGGGATCGACGCCGTGCATGCGTTCCTCCGGGAACGGCTCGATTGGGCTTCCGTTGTCGTGGGCGCTGTCCGGGCGTTGACCATCGATGCTACGCTTACCCCCGCAGCAGCCACGCGATCGCTACAGCAGGAAATCGAGAAGGTGGGGCCATTTGGGGCCGGAAATGCTGAGCCAAGGTTTGCCTTGGCTGGAGTTCGAATCGCCAAGGCCGATATAGTCGGCGACGCGCACGTTCGCTGCCAGCTCGCCGATTCGCAGGGCTGCCGCCTGAAAGCCATCGCCTTCGGATGCGCTGCAGAACCGCTTGGTCAGGCGTTGCTTCAATCCCGTGGTGGCGGACTGCATCTCGCCGGGAAGCTTCGGGCAGATGACTGGCAGGGGCGGGAGGATGTGCAGTTTCTGATCGATGACGGCGCGTTGCTCGCCCGCTGATGCAGGAAACCTGCCCTGTCTCGCCTGACAATCCCGAAGCGGGAATGCTTGCTGGACTCAAGAGGCATGTTCCAGCGTCCGTGACCGTGAAAAGCGGTTGATCGGAGGCAGCTGTTGCGCTCGTCTCCCGGCAGGAGGCGGATTGGTATATCGCCAAATCGACATCAAGGTCGGTCAGCCTGCCGGCTGCCGATTTCTTGTTGGTTTGAATCGAGACCATTGTAGTCTGCTCAACGCTGCCGACGATACGAGAAAGCACGCCGGGATGACTATTTCCAGTATGACAGGCTACGCTCGGGCCGAAGGGGCACAGGATGGCATCTGCTGGTTTTGGGAAGTCCGCAGCGTGAACAGCAGAGGATTGGATATCCGGTGCCGAGTGCCGTCTGGCCACGACGCTTTTGATGCGGCCGCCCGCGACGCCATCAGCAAGGCGTTCACCCGGGGAGCCGTCTCGCTCAACCTGCAGATCGAACGCGGCAGCCAGCAGGTTGATTTGAAAATCAATGAAACAGCATTGGAGCAATTGCTGGCCCTGCAACGCGATTTGGGCGAGAGGATCGATTCGGCGCCGTTACGCCTTGATGCCTTGCTGAACCTGCGCGGAATCGCGGAAGCCATTGAAAAGAAAGAGGATCCGGCAACTGCAGATGCCCGCCAGCAAGCCATCCTGCTTGATCTGTCGAAAGCCTTGGAGCAACTGGCGGGCAACCGACGAGAAGAGGGTGCCCGCCTGCTCAATATTCTATATGACCAGTTGCGCAAGATAGGCCGTCTGACTGAAGCGGCGGCCGAGACGGCAGAAACTCAACCCGCCCACTTGCGTGAGCGTCTGGCGAAACAGGTGGCCGAATTAATGGAAGCGCGGATCGGAGTCAGCGAAGATCGCCTGACGCAAGAGGCTGCCCTTCTGGCCTTGAAGGCCGATGTACGCGAGGAGATCGAGCGGTTGCGAAGCCACGTGGTAGCGGCGACGGCTTTGCTCGATACAGGCGGCGTCGTGGGGCGAAAGCTGGATTTCCTGTGCCAGGAGTTCAACCGGGAAGTCAATACGATCTGCTCCAAAGCCAGCAACATTGCGCTAACCAGGATCGGACTCGATTTGAAGGCAACGATCGAACAATTTCGGGAGCAGGTCCAGAATGTCGAGTAGTCGGGCGGCATTGGGCGCGCACATCGGCAAGAATATCGCGCGGCGCGGCCTTATGCTGGTGTTATCGTCACCCAGCGGCGCGGGAAAGACCACCATCTCGCGCGCGTTGCTGAAGGGCGACCCCAATCTCACCATCTCGGTATCGGTGACGACGCGCCCGCCGAGGGCCGGGGAGCGCGATGGCATCGATTATTTTTTTGTCGACCGGGCGCGATTCAACGAGATGGTGACAGCGGGCGAACTGCTTGAACATGCGGAGGTCTTTGGCAACGGCTACGGCACGCCGCGTGAAGGAGTAAATATGGCGTTATCTGCCGGACGCGACGTTCTGTTCGATATCGACTGGCAGGGCACCCAGCAACTTGCCGAGTCGGCGGGCGACGACCTGGCCTCGATATTTATCTTGCCACCCTCGACAGAGGAACTGGAGCGGCGTCTGCGCGCCCGAGCCCAGGATAGCGACAAGACCGTACGCGGGCGGATGGCAAAGGCCGCTGACGAAATGAGCCATTTCCGGGAATACGACTACATCATTGTCAATCGTGATATCCGGCAAAGCGTTGCCGAGGCGCGCGCCATCCTGACGGCTGAGCGACTGAAGCTGGCGCGGCATGTGGGATTGCGCGGCTTTGTGGAAGGATTACGCGTCGGCCCGTGAAGCGCGTGGCTCTCGGCTGTATGACAGAGACGATTGACAATTCTGTCCGCCAAGATCCGCAGAATGGCCGAGTGAGGTCTGTGATGACGAAAGCATATGGAAATCCCAGGGCGCCCTTGGCGGTGCCGAGAGACTTTGCAACGATTTGAACGAATACCTCGATCTCGACCGTGAGGTTCAGGACGCCACACTCAGTCGCTTGATGGAACCAGCGGGCCAAAACTGCACTGCGCCGCTCAGGGGACCTCTTCTCCAGGTTTGAGTTCACCTGCACGAGCCGCCTCCGGTCCCTGACATGGCGACAGCGCCTTCCGCGATGTGCCTGGCAACTTCCTCGCGCACGGCTTCAATGCCGCGCGGCGACGCCGAAAGCAGTGGCGTCATTCGACGACCTGATCACGGCCGGTGCTCGTTTCAATGCGGCTCAGACCATGATCGAGACCCGATACCCTAGTATGTCCACCATAGGGATTTTCATCGCCCGGCGTGTGCTCCGGACCATCGCCGTCGAGGATATTATTGAGTTCTGAATCGGAGGTTGTTTCGGACGCGTTATCCAAGAAGGATTCGAGTGATGCATATGTGCCGATTTCTGTGGTGGGCGGACTGCGGGCGTCGAGCGTTCCGTCAGAGTTCGCCAAGTCGATGATCGTCTTGTTGTTTTGGCCGCGCTTCGATCATGATAAATTCGTCACCTGTACTCCGATAACGGTCTGTTGCACCACGAATGGGCTCGCCGTTATTCGTGGACACGGATGTCATCGATTATCTTGCCGTCGTTTGGCAGGGATCCCGCATCGACGAACTCAATAGCGCTGCGCACCTTGCAGACGGTCTGGAATGTTTCGGCAATCGCGTTTTCGAACGAGTGATCGGAGGTTGTGCTTTCGACACGCAGGGTTGGCACATCCTTGCCGTCCACGGCATCGACCACCAGCCGTGCTTTCAAGATCGCCGGATGGCGCTTGATGACATCGGCTATCTGCTGCGGATGCACGAACATGCCGCGAATCTTGGTCGTTTGGTCGGCACGACCCATCCAGCCGAGCATTCGGTAATTGGTACGCCCGCAGGGGCTGGCCTTGTCCGTCAACGCTGTCAGGTCTCCGGTCGCAAACCGGATCAGAGGAACCTCCGGCGACAGCAACGTGACAACCAATTCGCCAACGTCGCCGATATTCTTCACCGGTTCCGATGTGCCGGGTACCAGAATCTCGACGATTTTGTCTTCGACGATCACCATTCCATTCTGCGCAGTCGTCTCGTAAGCGACAATGCCCAATTCGGCCGTCCCGAAGGTATTGAAGACCTGAATGCCACGTGCAGCATACCAGTCCCGCAATGGCGGAAACAGGGGGCCGGCGCCTACGACGGCGCTCTTCACCGAGGTCAGGTCAAGCCCAAGTTCGTCACCCTTTTCCAGCAGGGTCTTCAGGTAATCAGGAGTTCCGGCATGGCCCTTCGGCTTGAAATGGGCCATCACTTGAGCCTGTTGCTCAGAGTTGCCGATACCAGCAGGGATCACGGGGCAGCCTACCGTCCGCGCCGCAGAGTGGAAAATCCAGGCGCCGGGCGTGAGGTGGTAGGAGAAGGAATTATGAACGATATCACTCTTGCGCAAGCCGGCGGCGTACACCGATCGGGCGCCGCTGTAGTAGTCTTTACGGTCGCCCATGGCTTCAAAGATCGGCCCCGGCGACGTAAAGACCAACGCCAAATCACCAACATCTGTCGCATTCAAGCCGGCCAGAGGCGGTGCCGAGCGTTGGGCCTCGATGAGGCTGGATTTGCGGGTTACCGGCAAGGCGGCCAAGGCTTGCCGGTTGGTAATTTCCCTTGGATCGATGTCTGCCAGGGTCCTGGCATACCAGTCTGAATGCGTCTTTGCGTGCGCTATCTGTTTGACGAGCGCCGCCATGAGATCGGCCTCGCGCGCATCAGGGGACCGAATTTCCAAGTCATCATAGTGATCTTCTGCCATTATCCTCCCCCTGACTGAAAAACCGCCACCCGATAGAGGGTGACGGCCCCGAATTCCCTTTGGCACGTCGGCAATCTGCTCCGGCCGCTAGGCCAGCCAACGTTTTCGGCGTTTGTAGTGTTTCACGTCCCGGAACGACTTCCGACCTTCACCGGATACGCCAAGGTAGAATTCCTTCACGTCCTCGTTTTCCGCAAGGTCCTTGGCGTCTCCGTCCATCACCACGCGGCCACTTTCCAGAATGTAGCCGTAATTGGCGTAGCGCAGGGCGATATTTGTATTTTGCTCGGCGAGCAGAATGCTCACCCCTTCCCGGACATTGAGCTCTTTGACGATCTCGAAAATTTCTTCGACGAGTTGCGGGGCCAGCCCCATGGATGGTTCATCCAGCAGCATGGTCGAGGGATTCGACATCAACGCCCGGCCGATGGCGCACATCTGTTGTTCGCCACCGGAAATGTACCCCGCCAACGACGTACGGCGTTCTTTGAGGCGCGGGAAGTATTGATAGACCATCGCCAGTGACTGGCGGATAGCGGCATTCCCATCACGGCGGGTATACGCGCCGGTCTGCAGATTTTCTTCCACCGTCAGGTGGGGGAAACAGTGCCGACCTTCCATGACCTGGATGACGCCCCGTTTCACAAGCTCGTTCGGGTCCAGACTCTGAACCTCGATCCCGTCATAGGTGATGGACCCCTTGGTCACGTCGCCCCGCTCGGCGCCAAGGAGGTTGGAAATCGACTTCAGGGTAGTGGTCTTGCCCGCGCCGTTGGCCCCAAGGAGGGCCACGATGCCCCCCTTGGGAACCTCGAGAGAAACTCCCTTCAACACGAGGATCACGTGGTCGTAGATCACCTCGATGTTGTTGACGCTCAGCAGCGCTTCTGCCGGGCCGTTGGCGCCATTGGTAGCTTCACTCACGGCGGGTCTCCTTGGGTTACACGCCTTTCAGCGTGCGTACCTGTCTCGTCTACGAGCAGGTGCGCGGCGTGATACCTTGTTTCTTGGCGTAGGCCGCCGCGGACTTCTCGATCAACGGACGAACCACTTCACGCATCGGCGTAATGAAGTCGCTGACGATGTTCCACTTCTTGCCGTCCCACTGTTGGATCAACACCGGGCCATTTCCTTCGTGGTCGGCGCAGGTGTTCTTGATCGGTTGCATGAAGCCTTTCAAGCCCAACTCTGCCCAACGTTCGGCAGTGATGTGGAGGTTCTCGAGACCCCAGCGCATCTGGTCACCGTTTACGCGCTTGACGCCATACTGCTTCTGCGCGGTAGCCATGGCTTCCGTTGCGAAGATCGAGTTCACGACGCCTCGGTTCCATAACACCTGACCGATGAACTTCTCGCCGCCCGGCAGACCCTTGCCAGCATCGTAGACCACCTTCTTGATGTCCTTGAACAACGGGAAATCACGGCCAGCTGCATGGAAGGTGCCAGCCTTGTAGCCCTTCGCGGCATCACCGGTCGGCACCACGTCCTGCTCGGCGCCGGACCACCAGACACCGATCATGCGATCCATCTTGAAGCCGATATTGGTTGCCTCCTTGATGGAGACCTGATTCATGACTCCCCAACCCCACAGCAGTATCCAATCCGGGCGATCACGGCGGATCTGCAGCCATGTAGCCTTTTGCTCCTGGCCGGGATGGTTTACCGCCAGCGTTGTCAGCTTGTAGCCGAACTTGCGTTCCAGCAGGTTCAGAGTCCGGATCGGCTCCTTGCCATAGGCGCTATTGTGGTAGATCAGGGCAATCTTCTTGCCCTTCAGCTTGTCCATGCCGCCTTCTTGTGCGCCGATATACTTGATGAAGGCCGAAGCCTGCGACCAGTACGTTGTCGGCGTGGTGAAGGTCCACGGAAACACGCGGCCATCGGAGGCGTCCGTACGGCCATACCCTACCGTCAGGATGGAAATCTTGTCTCTCGCTGCGTTAGGGATCAGCTTGTAGGTAATTCCCGTTGAATAGGGGAACACGACCGTCGTGCCCTTGCCTTTGGTACGTTCGTAGCACTCAACGCCTTTCTTGGTGTTGTAGCCGGTTTCGCATTCTTCCCAAACCAGCTTGACACCCCCGACGCCCGCCCATTTCAGGTTGACGTAATTCATGTAGTCGACCATGCCGTTGGCTGACGGGATGCCGTTCGGCGCGTATGGACCGGTGCGATAGGTGAAGAACGGGAAGAACTGCGTCTCCTCCGCCTGGACGGCTGGGGCCGTGATGCCGGTCGCGGCAACGGCAGCAGCCAATCCCAAAGTGAGCCCTTTCAGCCTCATGCCATTATCCTCCCTGGATCTGGTTTACCCCTGGCAGGGGTGAGTGGGTGGTATCCGTACAGGCCTCCATGACCTGCAGGTTGCCGGAACCTTAGCATGTGCTTTCAGCCCAGGCAAAGACCGCAGCCTGCGGCCCACGACAGCCGTCCTTTCCGCCGCCTCTTCGCGACGGCTAGTAGGGAAACGGCCATTGTCTCAGTTTCTCCTTGGCGATCTGCCACAATCTGCTCAAGCCCAGCGGCTCCATGATGAGGAAGAGGATGATCAGGGCGCCGAACACCATGAACTGGATATGCTCTACCAGCGCCTTGTCCTGGAAGACGTCGCTGATCGCCGGCTGCACGTTGATAAGAATGATGGGGGTGAGCGTGATGAAGGCTGCGCCCAGGAACGAGCCGGTGATGCTGCCCAAGCCTCCGATGATCACCATGAACAGGATGGAAAAGGACTCGTTGATATTGAACGCTTCTGCCCCTTCCAGCGCGCCGAGGTAAAAGATCAGCAACATCGCCCCGGCGACGCCGCAGAAGAACGAACTGACGGCAAAGGCCAGGAGTTTTGTCGCCAGCGGTCGGATGCCGATCAACTGCGCGGCGATATCCATGTCGCGGATGGCCATCCAGGCGCGACCGATTCGTCCGCGCACCAGGTTTTTCATGATGAAGGCGAACACCACCACGATTGCCAGGCTGAAGATATATTTCGTTTCCGGAACCGGATAGATGCGGAACGTTTCTCCGGTGACGGCCCTTGAGGCGTCGGGACTGGACAGCGCCTTGCTGAAATCCGTCAGGATGAACCCGGATGCGCTGACAATGGTCTTGGCACCGTCCGGGACTTTCAGTGTTTCCGATCCAGCCACAAGGAAGCCGGAAACCGAAACTGCTTTCGTTGACCCGTCCGGCATGCCGAAGGTGATCGTGCCGGTCTCGATAAAGCTCAAGACCTTGAGTAACGGAATCTGAATGGTAGAGGACGACGTGTAGTCGTACAGCCATTCGACCCGCGAAAAGCACCAGACAAGGAAGAATTGTGCGGCAAGCGTCGCGACCGCCAAGTAGAATCCCTTGATTCGCAAACTGGGCAGACCGAACAGCACGCCGACAATCGCCGTCACGGCGCCCGCCAACAGGATCAGGGCAATGGGATTGTCGATCTGCGGCAGAATCGGCACCAGCGTCGATACCAGTTCTCCAGCATTGTCCTCTTTCTGGACGCGATAATTCATGCCGGTCGAGAACTTGTAGGCCGTAAAGGCGCCAACGCCCATGAATGCGGCCGTGCCCAGGGATATCTGCCCGCAATAACCGGTAAGGATGTTCAATCCCATCGCGGCCATGCAGTTGACCAGCAACAGTAACAGGATCGAGTTATACAGATAGTCTTTGGTAGTGCCGGCCATAACACCGCCCTGTACCAGCAGATACAGGCCGATCGGCACGACCAGGAAAGCAAAGAACAGGAGCCCCCACAGGCCATATTTGTCCTGCTTGAGCTGGAAAATACCCTGATCTTTGGCATAGGTCGTGTAGAACTGTCCGGCTTCGCGGTAAAACATCAGGTCACACTCGCTCGATAATCTTTTCGCCGAACAGACCTTGCGGGCGGAATACCAGAAAGACCATCGCCAAGATGTAGGCGAACCAGTCTTCGATCGCGCCGCCAACATAGGGCCCCCAGCCAACCTCTGCCAGCTTCTCGCCCAATCCGATGATCAGGCCGCCGATAATGGCGCCGGGGATTGATTCGAAACCGCCGAGAATCAGCACCGGCAGCGCTTTCAGCGCAATTTCGGACAGGCTGAACTGGACGCCCGATTTTGCGCCCCACATGGTACCGGCAACCAGCGCGACGATCCCGGAGACGGCCCAGACAATGATCCAGATGGTGCGCAGGTTGATCCCGACGGACAGCGCCGCCTGGTGATCGTCCGCCACTGCGCGCAGGGCGCGGCCGATCTTGGTCTTGTTGAAGAAGATCGCAAGGCAGATCACCAGTGCGGCCGCCACTGCGCCCGCGGTCAGTTCGAGATACTGGATCTGAATTCCGAAGGGTTCGAACCGGCCCTGCGGGATGCCCACATCAAGCTTCTTCACTTCGGAGCCCCAGATGGTTTCGCCGAAGGCCGACAGGAAGAACGCCAAGCCGATCGTCGCCATGAACAGGATGATCTGCTCCTGGTTCACGAGATGCCGGAGAATGAGGTACTCCACCACGATCGCGAACAGGATCATGATCCCGATCGTGAGGATGATCGCCAAGGGGATCGGCACGCCCAATCCGATAAAACCAGCGAGGTTCAATGCGGCAAACAGGACGAGAACGCCCTGAGCGAAGTTGAACATGCCCGAGGCCTTGTAGATCAGGACAAAGCCCAGCGCGACCAGCGAATACATCACCCCGGCAAGCAAGCCGCTGATCACGACCTCCATGCCAAAGCGCCAACTCTCGAATATGAGGATCGGCGCGAAGATGAATTCCAGGATCTCTCCCATTTCTTCCCCCTGTTGCGCGCTGCGCCGCTTGAGCGGATTGGCGCTTCAATATCTCTCCGGTCGCTACTTCTCTTCCAGATCGGCTTCGTGCGCCACGCCCAGATAAGCGTCGATCACGTCCTGATCGGCCTGCACTTCGTTCGGCGTACCGTCCGCAATCTTTCGACCGTAATTCAGCACGACAACCTGATCCGAGATATCCATGACGACACCCATGTCGTGTTCGATCAGGGCCATGGTCGTACCAAATTCGTGATTCAGATCAATGATGAAGCGGCACATGTCTTCTTTTTCTTCGAGGTTCATGCCGGCCATCGGTTCGTCCAGCAGAAGCAGATCCGGCTCCATGGCCAGCGCCCGGCCCAGTTCCACGCGTTTTTGCAAACCATATGGCAGGCGTCCGACCGGTGTTCGGCGAATCGACTGTATCTCAAGGAAGTCGATGACTTCTTCCGCGGCCTTGCGGTGTTTCACTTCCTCACGTTGGTAGGGACCCCAGTATAGCGAATCGAGGATGAGGTCGCCAAACCACATGGCCGGGTACGTCAGGTAGTTGATGACCGGCAGGTTGGCGAGCTTTTGGTGATAGTAGCGCAGCGCCGGGCCGCTCATCTTCAGCAGGCGACCGGTCATCACGTTGTCCAGCGTGCTCATCCCGCGGAACAACGCCACGTTCTGGAAGGTGCGCGCGATGCCTGTTTCGGCCGCTTCGTGCGGTTTCATCTGCTGGCGGGGATTGCCCTTGTAGGTAATCGTTCCTTCTTGCGGATGATAGAAGCCGTTGATCACGTTGAGCATCGATGTCTTGCCGGCGCCATTCGGACCGATGATCGCGAAAATCTGCTTCTCGCGGATTTCGAAGCTGACGTCGGTGATGGCCTTCACCCCGCCGAATCGCAGCGTGATGTTGTCGACTTTGAGGAGGACATCGCCAAACTGGCGTTCCGTTGCGCTCATGAACGTCTAGCTCGCTTTTTTCAGTTGGGCGGCGCTGGTCGCCGTGACATCCATGATGGCGATATCTGCGGCACTGACGCCCTTCCGGCCATCCTCGAAAATCGTTTCCACCTCTATGTGGACCTTGTCGCTGCCGTCATAAAGGCCATTGATCACGCTCTCGTAGCGGTCGTTGATGAAGCGCCGTCGGACCTTCCGCGTTCGGGTGAGTTCGCCGTCGTCCGCATCCAGTTCCTTATGCAGCAGAACAAAGCGGGCGATCTGGGCCCCTGCCAGTTCCGGGTCATCGGCCAAGTCCGCGTTGACCTGTTCGATATTCTTGCGAATTTCCTCATAAACTGCAGGTTTCGCCGCCAGTTCGCGATAGCTGGCGTAAGAGGCGTTATGGCGCTCGGCCCAACCACCCACTGCCTCAATGTCGATCGAGATCATTGCGGTCGTGAAATCGCGCCCTGCTCCGAAGGTTACGGCTTCCTGGATGAATGGGAAGAACTTCAGCTTGTTCTCGAGATATTTGGGCGCAAACATCGAGTTGTTGTTCAGAACGCCGACGTCCTTCGCACGATCAATGATTTTCAGATGACCGTTGCTGTCAATGAATCCGGCATCGCCAGTGTGCACCCAGCCATCGTCCGTCTTGGTCTCTCGGGTGGCCTCCGCGTTCTTGTGATATTCCTTGAATACGCCGTCGCTCCGATAGAGCACTTCACGGGTATTCGGATCGACCCTGAGTTCGACACCCGGGCATGCCTTGCCGACGGTATCGGCATAGACTTCGTTGTCTGGCTGCATCGTCACGAACACCGAGGCCTCGGTCTGCCCGTACAGCTGTTTCATATTCAGGCCGATCGACCGGTAAAAATCGAAAATATCCGGCCCGATGGCCTCTCCCGCTGTATAAACGCGCCGGACGCGAGTCAGCCCCAGCGTGTTCTTGAGCGGACCATAGACAAGGATTTCTCCCAGCCAGTACTTGAATCGGGCGCCAAGACCAACGCTTTCCTTCTGCAGGATTCTGACGCCGACATTCCTGGCGTGCTCCATGAAGTAGTCAAACAGCCAGCGCTTTGGACGGCTGGCGTCCTGCATGCGCACAGTCACCGACGTCAGGATGTTTTCGAAAATCCGTGGCGGTGCAAAGAAGTAGGTTGGCCCAATTTCCTGCAGGTCAGCCAGAACCGTTTCCTGGCTTTCCGGGCAATTCACGGTGAAACCGGCGACATAGGATTGGCCGATGGAAAACAGGTTGTCGCCCACCCAGGCCATCGGCAAGTAGGCCAGCGTATCCTCGTCGTGCCGAATGTTTTCCAGCTTGACCGACATCTCCGACATGGAGATCAGGTTGTCGAAGGTCAGAACCACACCTTTCGGATTGCCCGTTGTGCCGGAGGTATAAAGGAAGATGGCCGTGTCTTCGCCGCTCCCCGTGGAAACTTCTTCGCCGTAGAAGCCGGGATTGGCGGCCTTGTGTGCCTCGCCGGCCCTTTTGACTTCGCTGATCGACTGCAGGAAATCCTGATCATAATCTCGCATGCCGCGCGGGTCACAGTAGACGATACTCGTCAGTGACGATGCGGTTTCCTTGATTTCCAGCAGCTTGTCCACCTGCTCCTGGTCCTCGACCACAGCAAAGGAGACTCCGGCGTGATCAAGCACATAAGCCAGTTCCTGGGCGCCGCTATCCTGATAGACGGGCACGGGGATCGCGCCTAGGGCCTGGGCAGCTATCATCGACCAGTAAAGATAAGGCCGGTTGTCGCCAACGATGGCTATTCGGTGACCCCGGCTCACGCCAGAAGCGGCAAGTCCGTGGGCGATGGTTACAACCTCATCACGGGACTCTTTCCAGGAATAGGTCTGCCATATCCCCAATTGTTTTTCCCGGATTGCCGGTCGGTTGCCGCGCGATTGCGCGTTGCTGTCCAGAAATTTCGGAAATGTGTCTGCAGCCATCGACCTCACCGTCCGATCAATTTCACCAACCGCGCAGCCTCATGTCGTAGCGCGTGCCATAAAGACACGCGACGCGCCGCACTCAATCCTGATCCAGAGACTTGCAAGCGTCCGACGCCGCACCATCACAGCCAGCCTGACCGACGCAAACCTCCCCAACGTTGCGCAGATATTTTGTTAGTTTTGCTTGCGCGCGGTTTTGCTAGCCAAAAGACCATAGACGGTCAAGATGCAATGAAGGCGCGAAGGCAACAGCCGGTCATGGAAAGCGCCGGCTGTTTTCAGGCTGTCCCGTCAGGAGGCTCAAACCCGTTCGAAACGATGTATGCCGTCCGGGTCCAGACGGCCTGCCATGCTTCCTGCGCTTTCCAGGTAGGCGAGGTGCGCGAGACATTCGCCCATTGCGAAACCCATCTGATGGTCGTCCAGTTCGCGCCGAAACATCAGCGGCACCGCTTCAGCGACCGACAATCGGGCGCCGTTGAACCCGTTGCCGAGCCGGTCCAGCCGCTCATGATGATGATCGACAATCTGCGCAATGCGCTGCCGCAGGCCGCGGAACGGCAGATTGTGACTGGGCAGGACCAGAGTGTCGTCCGGCAAATGCCTGAAGCTCGCAAACGATCCCAGATATTCTTCCAGAGGGCTGGCATCCGGCTCGCTGGCCCAGACGCTGATGTTGGGCGTGATCTCTGGCAAAATCTGATCGCCGGAGATCAGGATGCCGCCATCCCCGGTCCACAGGCAGACATGCTCCGGCGCGTGACCGGTCCCGACGATGACTTCCCATCTCCGGCCGCCGATGTCGAGCATATCGCCTTCGCGCAGCCGTCGGTGATGATAAGGGGCCTCCGTCACGCGATCGCGATAGGTGTTGCCATTGGCAAACATCCGTCCGGCGAGAGCCCGGTTCATGCCGTGCCGGGCAAAAAAGCGCGTCATGCTGGAGTGATTCGACGCCTCGCTATCAAGATACAGCATCCGCGCCATCAGCCATTCGGTCCGGCTGATCCACAGATCCGTCGCCAGTTCCTGCGCCAGCCAGCCCGCCAAGCCGATATGGTCCGGATGGAAATGGGTGACAACCAGCCGGTTCACGGTCTTGCCAGCCTTGCCGCCATAGGCGATGCCAAAACGACCGAACAGTGTTCGCCAGTGCACCCGGGTTTCTTCCAACTTCAGACCGGTGTCGATAATGACAAAGCCGTCGCCATCTTCCAGCAGCCAGAGATTGATATGGTTCAGCTGGAACGGCAGTGGCATGCGCAACCAGTGGATGCCGGGGGCGATTTCGATCGTTTCGGCCGCGCCGGGTCTGGCGTCGCCCAAGGGAAACTCCAGGTCGTCCTTCATGCTGTCGCCGCCAATTTGACATGATCTGCAATCGCGGCAAGCGTCTGTTCCGGGCTGTCCCGATGGGCGGAGTGGCCACATCCTGACAACAGGATCGTATTGACTGGCCCGGACGCCATCCGCTTGATCGTTTCAGGCTGCTGCGGCGAGCCATACTCATCTTCTAGTCCCTGGATGACAGTGATCGGCCCCCGGATTTTCGGGAGGAATTCCTCGATGTTCCAGTTGCGAAATTCGGGCATCAGCCAGGCCAGGTTCCAGGAGAAGAAGGCGTTGTCCGGATCGTCATGATATCGCGCCAGACGACCGCGCAGATCCGTCTCCTCCCACAACACCCGGACCTTGGCGATGGATAGAATGTTGCTGGGTTCGATATTCACATGGGGGGCCATGACGATGATGCTTTCAGGTCGCGGATCAAGGTCGCTGCCGGCATAGATCAGTGCAACGGAGGCGCCGTCGCTGTGGCCCAGCAGAATTGGCCGGCGGACATCCAGTGCTCGGAACAGGTCGGGGAGCACCTCTTGCGCTTCGCGATGCATGTAGTCGACGGGACAGGGCAGATCAGTCACGGGGTCCGACCTTCCGTATCCGCGTCGACTGTAGACGAGGACCCGCAGGCCCGTCGTCTTCGCCACTCTGGACGGGAAATCGCGCCACATGGCAACCGAGCCCAGTCCCTCATGGAGCATGACCACGGTCGGGCCTTCGGCCGGCCCGACCCCCACCCATTCATATTCAAGCCGGCTTCCGCCAGCTTTTACAAAGGCCATCGCCTTTTCACTCCATCTTCAGTTCAATCCTGCGGTCCGTCGACGAAAGCGGCAAGGGACGGAAAGTCGCCACGGCGATGCGCGGTGTGCGTCCGGCGCGGACGCTTCGATAACCGAATCAATGCACCGGCAATGTCTGACGAAACTTCGCAGCCATCAGCAGAGAGGTGACGGAACGGTTCTGGCTGGCTGTCTCTGATTCATCTTGACTGCAAGATCGGGCTGTGTTGCCGGTGTGCCTGTTCCAGCAAAGCGATCCTTGAAGCAAACCCGGGGTCGAAATTACCAAATACGAGATCGAGTTGGGGGCGATACGACTCGCCCTGGCAGTTCCGTGATGATGAACAATCAGCGCGTCATGCGCCATTGACGCTCGCGCAATGCCGAGGATTGTCTTTTTCCAGTGAACAGTGGGCGAGAGAACCCCAAACCGGTCGTGCTACCTGTTCGTCGAATGGAGAGAAGTTGACGTCTGCGAGGCTGGATTGGCCTTGCCCCTCATCCGGTGTTTTCGACCCGCGCAGATCAGTGTGGCCCGGCTACGGGGCCGTTGCCCCGTTGCTCCCGCCAGATACCCAGCTTTCGCTGGGCAGCGCGGTCCGAGAAGCTGAACAATACGGCATCGCCATCGCTTTCATGATGATGGGCCATCCAGCTGGGGATCACGAACACGTCTTTCGGTCCCCAAGTCAGTGTGACGTCGCCCTCCGGCGCTCGCAGGATCGTGCGGCCGGCGCCTTCGACGGGCGAATAGATCATCCCGTCCGTCGACCGGTAGGGCGTCGTCGTCATGCCCTTTGGCAGCAACTGCATGAAGGTGGCGATGGTCGGCATTGCATAGCTGCCGTCCAGGGGATTGGTGTACTGCACCTTCACGCAATGGCAGGGGTCCCATTCTTCGTACTTCGCCATCCTCTCCAGCGTCTCGCGCGTCCGGGCATAGGGATAGTTGAAGATTGGGGAGCATTTCCTAGTGTGTTCGTAGCCCACAGGAAGCATGTTGTGGGAATAATGATCCGGCGAATAGTTGGCGGGCCGGGAAAGCTGTTGCTCATCCTCGGCCAGATTTTCGGCAAAGCTGGTTTCGAAGATATTGACCATCGGCACGTCCAGCCCGTCCATCCAGATCATTGGCTGGTCGCTGTCGTTGCCATGATCGTGCCACGACCAAGGTGGCGTAATGACGAAATCACCCTCTTCCATGATGGTCTTCTCACCATCCACTGCAGTGTAGGCGCCATTGCCTTCGATGATGAAGCGCAAGGCTGAAGCTGTATGCCGGTGGGCTCGCGCCACTTCGCCCGGGAGAATCAACTGCAAGCCGGCATAAAGCGAGGGCGTTATCCGCGAGTCGCCTCGCAGACCGGGATTTTCCAGCACCAGGACCCGCCGTTCCGCCTCCTTTGCAGTGATCAGTTCGCCAGCCTTCATTACGTGTGGGCGCACGTCGTCGAATTTCCACAAGTGCGGCCTGGCCTGGCTGACAGGTTCCCTGGTGACCAGGCCTGCCAGCACTTCCCACAGGGGGGTCATGCTCTGCTGGTCGATGGTGTTGTAGAAGTCCTGGCGGACTTCCTGTTCGGCGCGGCTGGTCTGCGGTGAGTTCATGACTGGTTTCTGTGTTGGAGTTGCGTGTTCCTGAATTCGAGCGGTTTGTCTGCAAACGATCTTGCCCATTGCATTGTCCGCATTTCATGTGGCGGCATCGTTCTGTCAGCGGGCAACGACATCGCGTCCCACCGCCGGATCGCTGTAGGTCTCGCGTAGGCTGGTTTTGAGAATCTTGCCCATCGCACTTTTCGGCAGTTCCGGCAGAAAGGCGAACTGGCGGGGGATCTTGTAGCCGCCGATCCGGTCGCGACAGTGGGCCACCAGTGCTTCCGCCGTGACGGTTTCACCCGGCTGCAGCACGACGGCGGCAAGCAGCGCTTCACCATACTTGCTGTCCGGGAGACCGACCACAGCACACTCTCCAACGGAAGGATGCTGATACAGTATGGCTTCCACCTCCAGCGAGTAAACGTTTTCGCCGCCTGTGATGATCATGTCTTTCTTGCGGTCGACCAGATACATGAACCCTTGATCGTCCATGAGGCCGACATCGCCGGTATGAAACCAGCCGTCGCGGAACGCCTTGGCGTTTTCCTCCGGCAATTCAAGGTAGCCCTTCGTCACATTCGGCGCCCTGACAATCACCTCGCCTGGCTCGCCATTCGGCACCTCCTTGCCGTCTCTATCGGCGATGCGCATGTCGACGCCGATGAGGGGGCGGCCAGCGGCCTTCAACCGCTCGCGATTGCCGGTTTCGATGGCCGCAACATGCTCCTTGTGGGACAGGATGGTCAAGAGCGGCGATGTTTCCGTAAGCCCGTATCCCTGGACCAGTTCCGTGCCGGTGAAAGCCTTCAGCGTCCGTTCTACCCACTCGGCCGCCATCGGCGCGCTGCCATACAGAAAACAGCGCAAGCTAGACAAATCGTAGGCCGAGATGTTCGCCTGTTGCAAGGTCATGATTATCATGGTCGGCGCCAGCATCGTCCAGGTGACATTCATCTCCTGGATGGCGCCGAGCAGATCGTCCGGCGTGAAGGCAGGCAGGAAAGCGTGTCCGGCCCCCATCAGGGTGAATCCGGTGCCCAACAGGTCGGCTGAATGGAACATTGGCGCCACGTGCAGATAGATGTCGTCCGGATAAACTCCCACCGTATGCCCGACCTGCATGCCGTTGGCGACGGCGTTCATATGGGTCAGTTGCACGCCCTTGGCGCGGCCGGTGGTGCCGCCAGTATACAGCAGAGTCGCCGTATCTTCCTCTTTCGATTCATGCAACGGTGCCGGTTCGGCTTGGGCGATCAGCGTTTCGTGGTCATGCTGCGGCCAGTCTCTTGTTTCCGGATCGGTCCTGTCGTTTGCGCCCACGATACGGATGGACCTGTCCCGCCAGCGCGCCATGAGTTCATGGTCCAGCAGCGCCAGAAACGGTGAATCGACGGCTACAACGTTCACCCCGGCATTGTCCAGAATGTAGCTGATTTCGGGTATTGCCAGACGAATATTAACCGGTACCGGAATGGCTCCCATCCAGTATCCGGCGTGCAGCAATTCGAAATTCCGGAAGGTATTGCGCGACAGGATGCCGAAAGTACTGCCCTGCTTCACGCCAAGAGCTTGCAAGGCGCCCGCCAATCGCGTGACCCGGTCGAGATGCTGTTCCCAGGTCCAGCGACCTTCAGGGTCCGCCACAGCGAGATTGTTGGCGTAGTAGCGCTGGCAGCGATCAAGTGCGGAAGACAGGGTCAACATCGGCAGGTCTTCTTCCAAGTTTGACAGCCCGTTATTGCCGTGTCCTTCGACGAATCGCAAGAGTGACTGAGGGAGGGCAGGATATTTCGCGAAATGTCGTGATCCACTCTCTAGATGCCCTTGAGATTCCCACCGGTACCGTCCTCGCCACCGGCAAGCCTCCGAAAACGT
>JAPOST010000094.1 GCA_026709535.1 Rhodospirillaceae bacterium | reverse complement strand
AGGGCGGGCTGATCGTCGCCCTGGTGAAGTTGTTGTAGAGGCGCGGGTGACGGTTTGAAGCGTCGCCTGTCATCGCTTGTCCGTGAATTTGCAGACAGGAATGCGGTTCGGCCTTCGTGATGACACGGCGTTCGCGCACCGGCCTCATTGAGGCTCAGTTCTCAATAAGTCGGATCGCGGTGAATCAGGGAACTTCGATCACAAGTCCTTGCCATGATGATGTTCTTGTGGATCAGGCCGCTGGTCCTCGCGCGACCCTGCGCATCAGGAAGCGGCAGGCGGCGCGCCATACCGGGGCCAGGGAACGCTCCAGGCTCCGCTCGACGTTCCCGGCCAGCCCCATCCGGGCGAAGGCTTGCCCATCTTCGTCGTCTTCACAGACGGGCTGTCGATGATGCCACACCCCGGTCCGCCTGCGCCGGGGCACGAAGCGCGTCCAGCATCCGCACCGTGGAGAACGGTGGATGACAGGGCGGTATCGGGCGCTACCGGCACCCCGACCGGATCGCATCGGCAGGGCCGTCGCCCGTGGCCGGCCCTGCTGCGGCGCCATCAGATCCTGTTCCCCGTCCGTCAAATCGTTTTGCCGATCATCATGCGCCCGGCTATACTGCGCCGGGTCGCCTCGGTCCGGGCCATGGTACCATCCATGGTCGGTCTCCAAACGCCCGACAGAATACCACAGCCCGAGGCATCACGAAACTGAAGGAACAGGCTATGCGAGCTGATCCGGCCGCAGTTCAAACGCTCAGCAGGAAACTGACATGAATATCCACGAGTATCAGGCCAAGGAACTGATGCGAAAATACGGCATTGCTGTGCCGGACGGCGGCGTTGCCTGGACCCCTGAAGAAGCCGTCAAACAGGCAGGGAAGCTGGGCGGTCCGGTTTGGGTCGTGAAATCCCAGATCCATGCCGGCGGCCGCGGCGCCGGGCATTTCAGGAACGATCCGCACGGCAAGGGTGGTGTGCGTGTTGTGACGTCGATCGAAGATGTCCGCGCCAATGCCGAAGCCATGCTGGGCCGGATACTGGTAACGAACCAGACTGGTTCCCAGGGCAAGGAAGTCAAACGCCTCTATATTGAGGATGGCTGCGACATCGCCCGGGAGTTCTATCTCTCCGTCCTGCTGGACCGGACGACCAGTCGGATCACTGTCATGGCATCGATCGAAGGCGGCATGGATATCGAAACGGTGGCCCGGGAAACCCCGGAAAAGATCATCAGGGTGGGGATCGACCCTGCCACCGGGATTCAACGCCACCACTGTCGCTCCATAGCGTTCGGCCTGCGCCTGGCGGGCCCTCAGGTCAAGTCTGCCACCAGGTTCCTGATGGCGATGTACAAGGCCTTCTGCGAGCTTGACGCCAGCCTGGTGGAGATCAATCCGCTGGTCGTCACGGGTAGCGGAGAGGTCATCGCGCTCGACGCCAAAATGAACTTCGACGACAACGCCCTGTATCGCCACAAGGATATCGCAGCCCTGCGCGACGAGGACGAGGAAGATCCTGCTGAACTTCAGGCAGCCAGCCACGACCTCAACTATATCAAGCTCGACGGCGCCATCGGCTGCATGGTGAATGGCGCGGGCCTCGCCATGGGCACGATGGACATCATCAAGCTGTATGGCGGCGATCCAGCGAATTTCCTTGACGTCGGCGGCGGCGCGACCAAAGAGCGAGTCACCACGGCGTTCAAAATCATTCTCGGTGATCCGAACGTCGAAGGTATCCTGGTCAACATTTTCGGGGGTATCATGCGCTGCGACGTCATCGCCGAAGGCGTTGTTGCGGCGGCGCGGGAAGTCAGCCTGCACGTGCCGCTGGTCGTGCGTCTGGCCGGCACCAATGTCGATCTGGGCAAGACCATTCTCGCAGAATCCGGCTTGCCAATCACTTCGGCCGACGATCTGGCAGACGCTGCACAAAAGGTCGTCCAGGCCGTGAAGGAGGCCGCATAATCATGGCGGTTCTGGTCAACAGCAATACCAAGGTCATCTGCCAGGGATTCACGGGCAGCCAGGGAACCTTTCATTCTGAACAAGCCATCGCCTACGGCACGCAGATGGTCGCCGGCGTCACACCCGGCAAGGGTGGGGAAACCCACCTCGACCTGCCAGTGTTCGATACTGTCTCCGAGGCAGTCGGCAAGACCGGGGCCAACGCCAGCGTGATCTACGTGCCGCCGTCGTTCGCGGCCGACGCGATCCTGGAAGCCGTCGATTCCGAGATCCCTCTGGTGGTCTGCATCACCGAAGGCATCCCGGTGATGGATATGGTGATCGTGAAGCGTGCGCTACAGAACTCCGGTACGCGCCTTGTCGGACCAAATTGCCCCGGAGTGATTACCCCCGGCGAATGCAAGATCGGCATCATGCCGGGCCATATCCACCGGCGCGGCAGAATCGGCGTCGTCAGCCGGTCTGGGACGTTGACCTACGAAGCCGTGGCACAGACGACGGCGACAGGTCTCGGCCAGTCCACGTGCATCGGCATCGGCGGCGATCCGATCAACGGCACGAACTTCATCGACTGCCTGGACATGTTCATCGGCGATGATGAGACCGAGGGTATCGTGATGATTGGCGAAATTGGCGGTTCTGCAGAGGAAGAGGCAGCCGAATTCTACAAGGCGTCAGGCGCCAGCAAGCCCGTCACAGGCTTTATCGCCGGCCTCACAGCACCGCCCGGGCGGCGAATGGGTCATGCCGGCGCCATTATCTCCGGCGGCGAGGGTACCGCTGGCGGCAAGATCGAGGCGATGAAAAGCGCCGGCTTCCATATCGCCGATTCGCCTGCGTCGATCGGCGATACCATGCTGGCCGCCATGAAGGGTTAGGTCCTTGCGATCTTGTCGCGAAAAACCATCGATTGGCGGAAATGACAAAGCCCGGTGATTGCCGCTCGAAACTACAGGATAGCCGGACCCATGACACGCACGGCGCGGGAATTTGAAGCTTCCTCCTATCTGACCGGAGCCAACGCTCCGTTCATTGTCGATCTGTACGAACGCTACGTTGCCGATTTCTCCGCGGTCTCGGCCGATTGGCGCCGCTTCTTCGACGGGCTGGGTGATGACGGCCGCGCTGCCTTGGCCGACCTCGGAGGCCCCGACTGGGGGCCGCGGGCGACTCGCGTGGTGAGCAACGACGAAGCGGTCCATGCACCAGCCATCAATGGCGGTGACGCGTCACCCGATGGGCCTCGGGCCTCGGAGAGGCAGGTGCGTGACGCGACCCGGGATTCGATTCGGGCGCTGATCCTGATCCGCAGCTACCGCGTTCGCGGACACTTGCTGGCGCAGCTGGATCCGTTGGGCATCGAGGAACGCGAAGACCATCCGGAACTGGATTACGAAACCTATGGATTTACGCCAAGCGATCTTGACCGTCGCATCTACATCAACAACTATCTGGGCCTAGGTGAAACAGCGACGCTGCGCGAGATCGTTGCGCGCTGCAAGGCGACCTACGCCGGTACCATCGGCGTCGAATACATGCACATCCAGGATCCATACCAGAAGATCTGGATCCAGGAACGGATCGAGGCGATTGAGAACCGGACCGAATTCACCACAGAAGGCAAGAAGGGCATTTTTGGCAGTCTGGTAACCGCCGAGATCTTCGAGAAGTTCCTGGACAAGAAGTATTCCGGGACCAAACGGTTCGGCCTGGATGGCGGCGAAGCCACGGTTCCCGCGCTGCAGCAGATTATCAAGCGCGGCGGCCAGTTGGGCGTCGAAGAAATCATCATTGGCATGCCCCACCGTGGGCGTCTGAACGTACTGGCCAACATGATGGGCAAGCCCTATCAGGCGATCTTTTCCGAGTTCCAGGGCCATGCCGCCAACCCGGAGGACGTTCAGGGCTCAGGCGACGTGAAGTACCACCTGGGCACTTCATCCGATCGTGAATTCGACGGCATCAACGTCCATCTGTCGCTTACCGCCAACCCTTCTCATCTTGAAGCGGTGAATCCGGTGGTGGCCGGCAAGGTGCGTGCCAAGCAGACCCAGCGCATGGCGAGGGGCGCCGATGTGCGTAGTGCTCGTCGTCAGGTCATGGGCCTGCTGCTGCACGGCGATGCCGCCTTTGCCGGGCAGGGCGTGGTTGCCGAAACGCTTGATCTGTCAGATTTGAACGGGTACCGCACCGGCGGCACGATCCACTTTATCGTCAACAACCAGATCGGCTTTACAACCAACCCGGTAAACAGCCGCTCCGGTCCCTATTGCACGGAATTCGCCAAGATCGTTCAGGCTCCGATCTTTCATGTCAATGGCGACGATCCGGAAGCAGTCGTCCATGTCGCCAGGATTGCGTCCGAGTTCCGCGATGCCTTCCAGACCGATGTCGTGATCGACATGTTCTGCTACCGGCGGCACGGCCACAACGAGGGTGACGAGCCGGCATTTACCCAGCCGCTGATGTACCGCACCATCGCGCGCCATCCAACGACCCGAGAGATCTACGCGCGCAAACTGGTTGACGAAGGCATCATTACCAACAAGGGCGCCGAAACGGTCGTTGGTGACTTCGAGGCACGGCTGGAATCCGATTTCGAGGCTGCGTCTGGCTACAGGCCCAACAAGGCGGACTGGCTGGAAGGCGCCTGGACAGGGCTCGAAGCATCACGCGGCGATTACATTCGCGGCAAGACCGGGGTCGCCACCGATACACTGCGCACATTGGGCCGAAGGCTGACCGACATTCCCGAGGAATTTAACCTGAATCGCAAGATCGCGCGACAGTTCAAGGCCAAGCGGACAGCAATCGAAAATGGTGAAGGAATCGATTGGGCACTGGCCGAAGCGCTCGCTTACGGCACGCTTCTGATAGAGGGAACGCCCGTCCGGTTGTCCGGCCAGGATAGCGGCCGTGGGACCTTTTCGCACCGCCACGCCATCCTGACCGACCAGGAAACAGAAGAAAAATATCAGCCGCTCCAGAACCTGTCCGAAAATCAGGCCCTTTTCGAGGTCATCGATTCGCCTCTGGCGGAAATGTCGGTGCTGGGATTCGAATATGGCTATGCCCTTGCCGAACCGAACGCACTGATTGTCTGGGAGGCCCAGTTCGGCGACTTTGCCAACGGTGCTCAGATCATCGTCGATCAGTTCATCTCGTCTGGCGAAAGCAAATGGCTGCGCCTGTGCGGTCTGGTAATGCTGCTGCCTCACGGCTATGAAGGCCAGGGGCCAGAGCATTCATCGGCTCGACTGGAACGCTACTTGCAGTTGTGCGCGGAAGACAACATTCAGGTCGTGAATTGCACGACCCCGGCAAATTTTTTCCATGTACTGCGCCGGCAGGTCCGCCGCAAATATCGCAAACCGCTCATCGTCATGTCGCCGAAATCATTGTTGCGACACAAATCCGTAGTCTCGAATATATCGGAGTTTGCCCCCGGCGAGTCATTCCACCGGGTTCTCATGGACGGAAGCGAAATCGGGCCGGACGAAGGCATCGAACGAGTCATCGTCTGCTCCGGCAAGATCTACTACGATTTGGTCGAGGCGCGGGACAAACGCGGCCTGAACAATCGGGTTTGCGTGCTTAGGATGGAACAGATCTACCCCTTTCCGGCCCGACCGTTGGCAGACGACCTGTCCCGTTTCAAACAGGCTGATGTCATCTGGTGCCAGGAAGAACCGGAGAACGGCGGCGCGTGGTTTTTCGTCGATCGCCGGATCGAGGCGGTGATGAACGACATTGGCATGAAGCATGAACGTCCGCACTATGTCGGCCGGCCAGCCTCTGCGTCGCCGGCGACTGGCCTCCATTCGCGGCATGTTGCCGAACAGCAAAAGCTGATCGACGAAGCGCTGTTGCTCGGTGATTGAACATTTCGAAGATCCGGAAATTCCAGTGGACCTGAACCATGAGCGTTGACATCAAGGTGCCTGCCCTCGGCGAATCCGTGACAACTGCAGAGGTTGCAAAATGGTTCAAGCGGGTCGGCGACGACATCACGGAAGACGAGCCTGTTGTGGAACTGGAAACCGACAAGGTGACCCTGGAAGTCAACGCGCCAGTCACCGGAATCCTGTCAGAGATTCTGGTCGACGAAGGCGCAGAAGTCGAAGTCAACGCGCTTCTGGGGCGGATCGACGAGAGCGCAACCGCTGCCGTGACGCCTTCGGAGACCGCGCGCGAACCGGCGTTCAGTGCTGAAACCACCACCGAACTCGACCCGGTGCCAGAGCCGGTTGCCATACAGGCCCCGCTAAGCCCTGCTGTGAGGAAAATGGTCGAGGAAAACGACATCAACCTCGCCGCGATCCGGGGAACCGGCAAGGACGGGCGGTTGACCAAAGGCGATGTCAAGGCGTTCCTGGACGCTCGGGCTGCGGCCGAAACAAGGCCCGCGCCCCGGCGGTCCGCGCCGCGAGCACCAGACGAACGTGAAGAGCGAGTCAGGATGTCCAGCCTGCGCCGCCGGATCGCCGAGCGCTTGAAGGACGCACAGAATACTGCGGCGATGCTGACCACGTTCAACGATGTCGACATGTCGGCGCTGTTGAAGATGCGTCAGCGCTATCGCGACAATTTTGAGAAACGTCATGGCGCAAGACTGGGTTTCATGTCCTTTTTCGTGAAGGCTTGCCTTGCAGCCCTGAAGGAGTTTCCGGTAGTCAATGCCGAGATCGATGGTGACGATATCGTCTACAAGAATTTCTATCACATCGGCGTGGCTGTCGGCACCGAGCAGGGCTTGGTTGTCCCGGTACTGCGCGACGCAGACGAACTTTCCTTCGCCGAGATCGAGCGCAAGATCAGTGAACTGGGCGCCAAGGCGCGAGATGGCGCTCTCGCGATGGAAGATCTTGCAGGCGGTACGTTTACCATCTCGAATGGCGGCGTCTACGGCTCCATGCTGTCAACACCTATCTTGAACCCTCCGCAGTCCGGCATCTTGGGCATGCACCGGATCGAAGACCGCCCTGTTGCCCGAGACGGCCAGGTTGTCATCCGCCCGATGATGTATGTGGCCTTGAGCTACGACCACCGGATCGTCGACGGTCGTGAAGCCGTCACGTTCCTGGTCAAGGTCAAGGAAGGCCTGGAAGATCCGGAACGGCTGCTGATCGGGGTATAGGCCTGCCTATCCCGCAATTCCTTCCAACTCTTGCAGGATCGCATCGCCCATGACGGCGGTGGAGACCTGCGATCCATTCTCTTGCATGATATCGGCTGTCCGCATGCCCCCGGCGAGGACTCTGGCGACGGCGCCTTCCAGCATGTCGGCCTCGTCGTCTTGTTCGAACGAGTAACGCAGCGCCATGGCAAAGCTCATGACGCACGCCAGCGGGTTCGCAACACCATGGCCCGCGATATCCGGTGCCGAGCCGTGGACCGGCTCGTACAGTGCGTTGCGCTTGCCCGTCGCCGGATCCTCCTCGCCCAACGATGCGGACGGCAACATTCCCAGCGATCCGGTCAGCATTGCTGCAACATCGGACAGGATATCGCCAAACAGGTTGTCAGTGACGATGACGTCGAACTGCTTCGGGGCGCGGACAAGCTGCATCGCACAGTTGTCGGCCAGAATGTGCCGGAGTGCGATTTCCTTGAATTCGGCTTCGTGAACCTTGGCCACTTCCTCACGCCACAGCATGCCGGTATGCATCACGTTGGATTTTTCAGCCGAATGCACCAACTGACGCCGCTTGAGCGCCAATTCAAAGGCGACTCGTGTGATTCGGTGGATTTCCGGTGTTGTGTACAGCTGGGTGTCGACACCTCTGCGGGTATTGTCGCTCAGAACCTTGATGCCGCGCGGCTCGCCGAAATAGACCCCGCCGGTCAGTTCGCGGACGATCATGATGTCCAGACCAGCGACCAGCTCCTGCTTGAGGGATGAAGCGGAGGCCAACGCCTCGAAACAGATGGCGGGTCTCAGATTGGCGAACAGGCCGAGATCCTTGCGTAGTCGCAACAACCCGCGCTCCGGCTTCATGTCGAAAGGGTTCTTGTCCCACTTCGGGCCGCCTACCGCGCCGAACAGGACAGCATCGGCCTTTTCCGCCTTGACGAGAGTCTCGTCACTCAGTGGCGCTCCCTCAGCGTCCAGTGCTGCACCGCCGACCAGCCCGTCGTCCAGGTCGAATTTGAGTGCGCGTTCCTTGCCGAACCAATCCACGATCCGCACAACCTGGTCCATGACCTCCGGCCCGATCCCGTCGCCGGGAAGGATAAGAAGAGACTTGTTGGCACTCATCGGAAGACCTCTCATGCTGCCCTTGGCGACCGGTGCCCCGACAACCGATCCATCGGAGAGCCGGTTATGACGCTGGATGGTCAGGCGGCAACTTGCTCCGCAACCGACGTGCCGAAAGACCCATCGCTGATTGTCCAGCGCCATTCTTAAAACAGGCGATAGCGTCCGTCACGCAGGACTTCAAGGCGCGAATGGCACAGACCGGAAACCGGTGCCGACGGTCCTTCTTGGGCCATGGACAGGTGGTGATATCGGAAGTACAGGCCGCCATCGTCTTTCACATTGCCGACCATATGACTGTGGATCACGACGCCGCCCTCGCAAGTGGCCCGGAAGACCGGTCCGTCCTGACGGTAGCGGAGCAGCGGGCCAGCGTTGACCTCGCCATTTTCCACGGTCTGAACCGGGCGAAAAAGCCGAAAATCATAATTGACCTGTCGCATCTTTCACCATCAGCAGGCCATCGGCCGGGAACTGGTTCTCTCAACGATTTGCAATGACGGAGGAAGGCTGGAAGTCTGGAGCGGGAGACGAGATTTGAACTCGCGACCCTCACGTTGGCAACGTGATGCTCTACCTCTGAGCTACTCCCGCGCAGACTTGCGACGGCGCCGACACAGACTGTCTTGACACCGCAAGACATACGCGCGCCCTTTGGTTTGACAGGGATAGCGATACAGCGCAGCCAGAAGATAGATAACCGCGCGTGAATTTCAAGAGAGATACCATGCCTGCCACCGACAAGGATCTTTATGCCCGCCTCGACTCCCTTGGCCTGTCGTGGAGAACAAAGGAGCATGCGCCGCTGCATACGGTGCAAGAAAGCAAGTCCCTGCGGGACCGCCTGCCCGGCGGTCATGTCAAGAATCTGTTTCTCCGCGACAAGAAAAAGCGCGTCTGGTTGGTCGTGGCGGAAGAGAATCGCTTGATCGACCTCAAGACCTTCAAGAAGCGCATTGGCGCTCAAGGCTCCCTGTCATTTGGCAGCTCGGACTTGCTCATGGAAGTGCTGGGTGTCACTCCGGGGTCGGTCACGCCATTTGGCCTTGTGAACGATACGAAGGGACGCGTGACGGTTATCTTGGACGAAGAACTTATGGACCTGGACCTCATCAACGTCCATCCGCTGAGGAACGATGCGACCACTACAATCAAAAGTACCGATCTCCTGATCTTCATCCGCAATTGCGGCCACGACCTCCAGATCATGAATCTGAAAGGGGATTGAGTGTGCCTTTACGAAAAACGAGGCATGTACACCGCGCCGTTCCATCCCCTTGCCGCCTTCACGCCGACTAGCCATGTAACGCGCAAGAAGCAAACCTGACATTGCAAGGTAGTTTATGGACACGCTGATTGGCGCCGCCGGAGCTGCAAGTGCCGGTATCATCAAGGATTCCGATGCCGCTGGTTTTCCGCGGGATGTGATCGAGGCTTCCCGGAACGCACCGGTTGTTGTCGATTTCTGGGCGCCTTGGTGCGGACCATGCAAGCAACTGGGCCCGATGATAGAAAAGGTCGTCACGGAACAGAAAGGCAAGGTGAAACTGGTCAAGATCAACATCGACCAGAACAAGATCCTGGCTAGCCAGTTACGCGTCCAGTCCATTCCGGCGGTCTTTGCCTTTGCAGGAGGACGGGTGGTTGACGCATTCGTTGGCGCCCAGCCGGAGAGTCAGATTCGTCAGTTTGTCGCGCGGCTGGCCGCTGCCATGGGCAAGGCTGAACAGAGCGGCGACCCGGCGATGGAGCAATTCCTGAAAGAAGCGCGAGCGGCTTTTGAAGCGGGAGACGTTCAGAAGGCGGCAGCCATGTATTCACGTGTTCTGGATCACGACAGCCAGAACGGATTGGCTCTTGCCGGCCTCGCCCGAGCGGCAATCGCCCTGGGAGAGCCGGATCAGGCCAGACAGATGCTGGATCAGCTGCCTGAAGAGATGGCCAAGGAACCCGATGTGATCGCGGCGCGTGCTGCCTTGGCCTTGATCGAAGATCTGGGAGAAACAGGCGATCCACAATCCCTGGCACAGAAGGCGTCGGCAGACCCGGGCGACTTGCAGACGGGCTACGATCTGGCTTGCGCCCAATACGCCCGCGGTCAGGCCGAGGCGGCCATTGATACGCTGCTGGACAGCATCGGCAAGGATCGGGACTGGGAAGACGCCAGAGCGCGCAAGCTGTTGCTGAGGATATTTGACGCGCTGGGGGCGGATCATCCGCTCTCACAGAAAGGGCGGCGCGGTCTGTCCGCCGTTCTGTTCTCCTGAATTCAGGTTATCCGCCCGAATGTATGTTGCTTGGTTGCATGCCGTGAACGATGGTCCGGTTCGCCCGAGACCCGTCTGGCTGTCTTGACTGTTGAACGAGACGACATGACCGGTCCGATAATCGAGATGAAGTCGGAAGCGGGTTCCGCGCTGCCGCACCCGATGTCTCCTTGGCCATGGCTTTGGCCCCGGAGAGCCTTGTCAGGCGCCGGGAAGCATCGCCATGCGTCGGATGAACCACTTGCCGTGGGCCTTTGCAGGGCGTTGCTCCTGACCTTGGATATTCCGATCACGCAGAAGGTTACGCAGCGGTAGACCGGGACGGTCGGACAGTAGGGCAGCGTCGTCGAGCCACCGTGCAGCCTCAACGGCGGAAACTTCATCGCGCAATTCCCGGTTCAGGCGTTCCTGCAGACAGCGATTGATGGCGTCAAGGTCGGGAGGCATGAGGGATCCCGTTGGGCAGGTGATGCATCGAAGAGACCACCTTGTTGGACAATAGGCCAGTAAACAGGAGATGTGCCGCCGTTCCGATCCTGTCAACCGTCGCCGTCATGGCCCGGACATTCTTCCTCACCAAGCTTCCGGTTTCATCCTGGCGCAACAGCCGAGAACGCCGCGGACATGATTGTTCGAGACGATCATACCACCGTGACGTATAAGTGCGTAACGCAATGCTCGCAGGGTTTCTTTTACAGATCCTCCGAGACACTCCCGCGACGCGCTTTGTTGCCAAAGGGGCCCACTGGTGCTGCTACACCTGCTGTGTATGCGCTTGACGACACACCCGTTTCCGGGGCAATGCGCAAAAACGCCTAAAAAAGAGCGAGTTCTTCACGCTCGATCGAAACCTCGCCCCGGATCGCGCGAGCATAAAAGTCGAATAGCGTTTCCGACCCGACAGACCTGGTTGCATTGGCATTGTAGCGCCCGGTCAACGGGTCTAGCGCAAGCATCGATTCGGTCGCATAATATCTGGCAATCTGCGCGAACTCGGCCTTTGCTTCCAGCGCCGGCGCTACCCGGGCAAGCACCTTCAGGCTGGCTGCGACGGCATCTAGCAGCGTGACGGGTACATGCCGAAACCGCGGTTCAAGACCCAGCAAAGCAAACAGGCACTCGCCCTGTTGTCTGGGTGTGATGGCCTCCCCCGGCCCGCCAATGGGCAAGATTCTGTTGTAACAGGTTTTGTCGTCTAGGCAGTCAGCCAGATAGTTGGCAAGATCTTGCGAACTGATCGGTTTGCAGGACGTCAAGGCGCCATCCCCGAAGACAACAAATGGCTTTCCGCGCCTTAACCGTTCGATTTGTCCGGAAAGCGACTTGAACAAGGCTGTGGGTCGGACGATTGAATAAGTGACGCCCGATCCGCGCAGAATCTCCTCGAAAGCGAGCTTGGCATGCTGAAACGCCAGGCGGGGTTTCTGAACGCAGATCGCGGACAGCAGGACCATGTGCGAAATGCCGGAATCCACCGCTGCCGTCAACACGGCCTCATGGGCTTCGTGATCAATGGCCCACGCATCCTTGGGCGCGCCGGTTCGCGAAGCCATGCACGATACCAGCGCGCCGAAGCGCTCGCCTCGAAAGCAGTCGCGCACGATGGATGTCGGATCGGTGACGTCACCATAACGGATCACCGCGCCTTCGAGGCCGCCGCCCGCCCTCTTGCGGGGCCGCAAGAAGCATACCGGTTGGTGACCGCGTTCGATCAGTGCGCGTACAGTGCTGCGACCTGTCGTTCCGGTTGCCCCTAGAACAAGTACCCGGCGCGGGTTGGGCGACAGACGGGGCGCCGACAAGGGCAATCGCTCAATCATCATCCGGTCGGCCTGTTAAGTGTATGATCACCAACGTCGCCCCGAGGTTCGACCTGCTGTCGGGCATTTCGATGAACCGGGCGAGAACACGACATTCTGCAAACTTCATGGCAAGGATTCCGGCGTTGAATTCGCCCGGCCGGATCGGCAGATATCTGCGTGTCCAATTTAATTTACAGTTTAACTTGTCAATTTTTGTTGACGACCGGATTTTCCACGGCTTACTATGTCCGCGATTGCCACGAATGCAATCAGCCGTGCAGTGCCGTGACAGGAGGAATATCATGGCCCATGAAACTCAAACGGCCGACATCGACGATCCTGATCGGATCTGGCCGACTGGACTTACCATCCGGGAATCGGAGGAACTACACAAGCACATCATTGACGGCGCGCGCGTGTTTTTCCTGATCGCGCTGGTCGCGCATATCTTGGCGTATGTCTTTACGCCGTGGACCTTCTGAGGAGGTGTATGAACCATGAATCAAGGAAGAATCTGGTGTGTGGTCAAGCCGACGGTCGGCCTGCCATTGTTCCTTGGCGGCGTTGCCGCTATCTCGTTGATCGTCCACTTTGCAGTGCTGGAGAACTCTACCTGGTTCGCGAAGTTCATCCAGGGCGGTTGAACCTTGGCGGTTTGCGCCTGTCAATGACGGCAGGCGCAAAACAGGAGGTGGGTGTAGCCCTGTAGCGTGCGCGATGCCGTTCCGGGGCCCACCACCTCTTTTCTCAAGACGAATGAGGAAACACCATGGCTTTGGTGGTACGCATCTATCCAACGGAAGAGAGCGCGGTTGGTATTGATGCCAACCTGACCGCGGCCGGCTTCGGTCGGCGGTTGTTGCTTCGTGAGAGTGAGTGCCGGGAGAGTCCGACAGACGCTCTACAGGCCGGAATTCGCGCTGGTATGGTACCGAAGCGAATGGTCAAAACCCTTGCGCGCTATCTGGAACAGGGACACTCGATCATTGCTGCTGAGCCACCGTTCGGACGAGCCCAACGCGTCATCGACATTATGGAAAGCGTCGATACGGTCGATAGCCACATCGTCAGTCGGTACGCTGAGGACAACCCAGCACCCTTGTCGGATGTGCTGGGCCTTTCCACGCTGTCAGACTTCTCTTCTTCTACCGAACTCCTCGACTCGCGCTGGAATCTTTCGTCGAAATTCGGTTTTGCCCTTCTGAGCGGAAAGGCCACGCCGTTGTCGTCGATGTTCAGGATGACGGTCCTTTCGGCAGCGAAACGGAACTGGCGATCAAGCTTTGGCTTGCCCTTAAAGAGCCGAAACGCCGCGCCGCTTTCATCACTGTTGGGAATGGCCCCTCTTTCATCGCGACAGAGATGTGGCAATTCCAAGTTCGGCTTCCCCCTGCTGTCCAGAAACCCGACACCGTTATCGAACCTGCTGGGGATCAAGGTGTTGAGCAGAGGCCGCAAGTAACCGAGCATCTTCTGTGCCGCGGCCCGACGACGGTCGGGCGCAGGTTGCCGGGGCCGGGGGCACCTTTTGAAGCACGTCAGAAAGCGCGTGGAATCGGAGCTTTCCGTTCCGGTTCATGCGTCCTATGCGGCAGAACGAGCCGCTTATGGGTGACGAAACAGGGAATGTTCGGTTGCCGCTAGTGCGGAACGGGTCCAGCTTACTTCAAGCGTACCATGAAAGTGGCCTGATTCAGGGATGACGCATCGACCTGGACGAAACCGCCGGGCGCATGGAATGGTTAGGCGCGGCTTGACCGGCCCGACGGTTGCAGCTAGGTCCGGGCATGGGCGATGCGCCGGACACTCACAAGGTTGCGTGGTAGGTCGTCGTCTTGGAGGAACGTGTGACATATATCATCGAAAGCAGCCTCGCGGGGCAGCCAATTCGACTCTCGAAGACCAAATGAAATGGGTTAAAGCGCAGCCTCGTGTCAGAGAAAGACTACGATAATGCCAATAAGGAAGACAGTTAACGATCCTGTCACCAATAAAGAACAGACTGGAACCGTCGTGGACATCGTTTCGGCTAATGAGCCGATGATGGCCTTGAAACTGGCTGACGGTACGGAACTCCGCATCAAAAATTCGATAATGGAAGTCCTGCTACTGGATGAAAAAGATCGAAACGGTGAACCCATCTACAATTTCTCGGCTCAGATGAACGTACAGGTGTATCCGCCGGAAAAGACGAAAAATGGCGCATAGGACGGACATAGCGCTGGCCGCGGCCGCGACCTTTCTAATCGATACGCGCGTATCGAATCGCCAACCGTCTATTACGAAGATAGCTGGATGCAGGTCTTCAAGGATACGGAAGCGGATTCGTTCATTCCAGGACCTACCCGTCGGGTGGCACTACGGCGTGGGCGTTATGATCCCGGATCATGTGAGAGACGGTGCGCTCGAAATTACTGAGGTGTTTGAGAGTCACGAGGCCGAGGACATAGAGGCATTTCCGTGTGCCGATGGCGGCGTTCTGGTATCGGGGTATCGCGGCAAGCGGAAGGTGGACGTGCTGTGTCGTCCGTGTGGAATGCTTGATATTTCCTTGGAAGAGGACGGTATCCTTCAAGAGGATAGAACCGATCAAAATCTAGGTGATCTGGAAACCTTCCTGAAAGGATTGATGTGGGAAAAAAAGTCGTTCGTTTACTCCACCCGGAACAATTCAGTAAGCGCGATCGTCGGTTCAAGAGTACCGCCTTTAGGCAATCCTCGGATGGTGGGATTTTCTCCTTCGATAGAGACTGCGCTTACGGCCAAAGCAAGTCCGAATGCGCCCACATCGAGAGGTATTATAAAGACGTCGCCGGATATCCCCCCGTTGTATGGTACATCGATATCGATGAACTTCCCCCTGAATGCGGTCTCACGGATGAGCCATCAACGAGCGGGGATCCCTGTCACAGAAACATCCGCCGCCTGACAAGGGGGCAGTCCAGGAAAATGATCATAGATTTGGATCTGACGTCGCTTCGGTTTTGCGACGGTGACACCCTGAAGCCTTTAGGGTTGTCTAGGGATGAAAGCGCCTCAAGACTTTTGGAAAGCCAGCGCGGATAGTTCCAGACGCGGCCATAATTTTGACTCAGGTCGGGCTCTTCGTTACCAATGAGCGCGGAGAGTTTGAGTTGAACGCCATTGGTTCGCGCGTGGTCCGGGGCCGGCCCGCGCCTCAAAGGTAGCACAGGGCTTCCGCGGCGGCCGCGATCCGCCGGTAAATCTGCTTGTCCGACAATCCAAACATCGGCGCGGCGGGATCGGGCTCGCCGCCCCGCAGCGCGGCCAGTCGGTCAAGTTCGGCCATGGCTTGCGGCGTGACCGCGACCACCGCGCCTTCGCCTTCCTGGTCGGTCTTCGAGCGGCGCAGAACCGAGTCGCTTACAACGCTGACGATCGCCATCGTGAGCGCTCCGGGCAGTTCAGCACCCCCGGCATGATCTGCCAGCTCACGCGGCTCGCGGCGGTCCTGGAACGGATTGGCGGAAAATGGATGCTCTCACGTCGTGTTCATGCCCATTCGCCCGCACAATCACCCATGAACGCGACGAGAGAGCCAGAATCGCAAGAACGAGGGGCCAGCTTGCCCGTTAACGCCTATAATGTAGGAAAGGGATGCCCCGCCTAGCGCTAGAACGCTTTGACGGCGGGGTTCAACGAAGATAGAGAATACTAATGCCTTCCCCCGACAGAACGTCAAGAAAGCCAACTCAGGAGCAGTGGGCCAGATCCGCGCAGGGCGCGAAACTCAAGCGCGTGATGCGCATCTGGGCGAGACTTGGCCCACGCTACATGCCGTTTGCGGATGTGGCGACTCCAGACCTGCCGCTAGGGCGCCTCTTGCGCCTGTCCCTGTTCCAGATCTCCGTCGGCCTGACAATGGTCATGCTCGTTGGCACGCTCAACCGGGTCATGATCGTCGAACTGGACGTCCCGGCGACCGTGGTAGGCATAATGATCGCGCTGCCGCTTTTGTTCGCTCCGTTCCGGACTCTTGTCGGCTACAAATCCGATATCCATCGATGCGAAATCGGATGGAGGCGGGTGCCCTTTATCTGGAAAGGGTCCTTGCTTCAATTCGGTGGTTTTGCGTTCATGCCATTCGCCTTGCTCGTCCTGGCCGGAAAAGGACAGGCAGACTCGGCGCCGGTCTGGATCGGGCAAGCCTCGGCAGCTCTGGCGTTTCTCTTGGTCGGCGCCGGCGCCCACATCGTCCAGACTGCAGGGCTGGCGCTTGCAACCGATCTCACGCCGCCCGAATCACATCCCAGAGTGGTCGGGCTGATGTATGTCATGTTGCTGATCGGCACGATCGCGAGCGCTCTTGTCCTGGGCAGCGCGCTTGCCGACTTCTCACCGGGGCGCCTGGTACAAGTTGTCCAGAGTGCTGCGGTTATCTGCATCGGCCTGAACGTGATCGCCATGTGGCGTCAGGAGACGCGCCAGCCTTTGCGTGGAATGCAGCGACCGTCAACCGATCCGACGTTCCGCGAATCGTGGGCGCGCTTTTGTCAGGGTGGAAATGCATTGCGACGCTTGGCGATCGTGGGCCTCGGGACGATGGCGTTCGGTATGGCGGATGTGCTTCTGGAACCGTATGGCGGCGAAGTACTGCGATGGTCGGTTGCGGCAACGACCACCTTGACCGCGCTCCTGGGCGTGGGCGGCCTGCTCGGTTTTGTCTTTGCTTCCCATGCGCTCGGCCCGGGCAGTGATCCCTATCGTATGGCGCTGAATGGCGCGATGGTTGGAGTGCCGGCGTTCGTGCTGGTCATCATTGCTGCGCCGTTTGGCTTCGACGGTGCATTCCTGGCCGGAAATTTCCTGATAGGGTTCGGCGCTGCCCTGTTCGGACACGCTACTTTGACAGTGACGATGAACCTCGCGCCGAAATCTCAGGCGGGGCTGGCGCTGGGCGCATGGGGTGCGGTTCAAGCGACGGCCGCAGGCGTTGCGATGGCGCTTGGCGGGATGCTGCGCGACCTGGTCAAAGCCGCCGTTGGCGCGGGTGGGGAACTTTGGGGCTTCACCGCGGCGGCTGGCGGCTATGTCGCGGTCTACGGACTTGAGATCGTGTTGTTGCTGGCGACGATTGCGGCGACACTGCCCCTGGTCCGCCGCGCGAAGCCGAGACAAGCATGTCATGCACAGACAGAAGGATTGCATGGTTGCGGACGAGAACCAGGAAATAGTCGACACCACGGAAAGAACGAGCTAGGCGATCAGCATGGCGCGACGCTCGATCCTTGAATATCCCCATCCTCGTCTTCGCGGGTACACGCAGGCTGTTACCGCATTCGACAGGGATCTCGGTGATCTGGTGGATGACCTGATCGACACGCTGGACGCGACGGAGTCTCTCGCCCTTTCGGCGCCGCAGGTAGACGATGGTCGTGCTGTTCTGGTAATCGCGCCGCGTGGCGGACCGTCGGTTCCGCGGACTTATGTGAATCCGAAAATCCTGTCCAAACGCGCTTGGGGAATCGTTCAGGAAAGTTGTCTGTCCCTGCCCGGCGTAGTTGGAAATGTCTTGCGTGCGACGGAGATCCGGGTGCGGGCCTGCAGTCCCGACGGTAAAGCGTTCGAGACTGACCTCTCCGGCATGGATGCTGTGTGCCTGCAACATGAGATCGACCATCTGGACGGCAAGCTGTTCGTTGACCATCTGTCGATAATTGGCAGGCTGCGTTTTCACGCATTTGCAGGCCGACGCGCCCGTCGGCGTCATCAGCCCGCCTGAGCGACGACAGAATTCAGCGCGCGCCCGCGCGCCCTGTTTCTGCGTCGGTCGCGAAACCGGTCGCATCGTCCTGCAAAACGCGATTTTCACGATGTCCCCGGTCATCGCGGCAAAGCCAGAGGGGACCGCCACGAACTGAAGCTTCATCATGCGATAGATGGCATGGTGTTTCCTGACATATTTGATTCATGAACGCTCCGTCGCCGTTACCCCGTTCCAGTTTGTCGCCAGCCATGGCCCTGCCGCCACCATTCGCGGGGTGGTTCAGGGATCGAAGCTGGGCGCCATACCCGCATCAACTGGACACGTT
>JAPOST010000194.1 GCA_026709535.1 Rhodospirillaceae bacterium | reverse complement strand
CGTCAGGCTCGGGGATGATGCGCCGCCACGTGACAGGCAGTGTGGCGACCGGGAGTGCTAGCCGATCCCGAAAATGGGCCACAACCTTTATTCTGGATAGACCATATGATTGATTGGTGAGCCGAACTCGGCGCCTCACCTGACCGTTAACTGGTTCAGACTGCCGCTTCGCCTTCGTACTGTCCCGATGGTATCGAAGATGAAACCTCCAACAGGCGAGTGGCAATGGTCAGCAAATTCTCCAAACTCGGCAACCTTCGAACCGGCGGTCAGATCCTGGTCGAGCAACTGCGTATTCATGGCGTGGAGCGTGTATTCTGCGTGCCGGGCGAGAGCTATTTGGCCGTGCTCGACGCTTTCGTTGACGTGCCGGAAATTCACATCGTCACGACAAGGCAGGAAGGAGGCGCCGCCATGATGGCCGAAGCACACGGAAAATTGACCGGCCAGCCCGGCGTATGTTTCGTCACCCGTGGTCCAGGCGCTACCAACGCCAGCGCCGGTATCCATATAGGCTTTCAGGATTCGACGCCGATGGTGATCTTCATCGGACAAGTCGGCCGAGACATGGCTGACCGGGAGGCGTTTCAGGAAATCGACTACCGGCGCATGTTCAGCCAGATGGCCAAATGGGTTGGTCAGATCGAGGATCCGGCGCGCATACCGGAGTTCGTCTCCCGGGCTTTCCACACAGCCGTCAACGGTCGCCCCGGACCGGTAGTGCTCGCGCTGCCGGAGGACATGCTGCGTCAGCACGCGGGAACCGACGACGCTCGCCGCTTTCGGGAGATGCAGCCAGCACCCGCACCGGCCGACATGGCGCGCGTACAAGAGATGTTGCTAGCAGCCAAGCAACCGCTGGCCATACTAGGCGGTGGCGGCTGGAACCAGAAGGCAGTCGCCGATTTCCAAGCCTTTGCAAGGAACTTCGATCTACCGACCATCGGCTCGTTCCGTTGCCAGTCTTACTTCGATAACCGCTTGGACCAATATGTGGGCCACGCCGGCGTCGGCATCGACCCGGCGCTGGGCGACCGGATCAAGGCCGCCGACCTTCTTTTGGCCGTTGGCGCGCGTTTGGGAGAATGCGCGACTTCCGGTTACTCCATCATCAAGCCCCCAGTACCAGATCAGACGCTGATTCATGTCCATCCGGGGGCAGAGGAATTAGGTCGTGTGTATCAGCCAACCTTGGGGATCAATGCTGGCATGAAGCATTTTGCAACTGCGGCTGCAGCGCTGCCCGCGCCAGCAAGCGTACCGTGGGGCACTTGGCGCCAAGAGTTGCGTGACGCCTATCATGCATTTCGGGAACCGACGCCAGTTCCAGGCGACATCCAGTTGGGCGAGATTATGGTCTGGCTGAGCGACCGGCTACCCGAAGACGCGATCATCTGCAACGGAGCGGGGAACTACAATACTTGGCTTCACAAGAATTTTGTCTTCAAGGGCTACCGCACACAGATTGGCGCCACGTCCGGATCAATGGGATACGGCACACCGGCTGCCATTGCGATCAAACTGGCCAACCCGGAGCGGATGGTCGTCAACTGGGCTGGCGACGGCTGCTTTTTGATGCACGGACAGGAAATCGCCACATCCGTCCAATATCGGGCCAACGTTATCAACATCATTGTCAACAACGGCATGCTGGGCACGATCCGAATGCATCAGGAACGGGATTACCCCACCCGTATCTCGGCAACGGCTCTGCGCAATCCAGACTTCAGCGCACTGGCAGCATCATATGGTCTTCATGACGAAGTGGTCCGCGCTACCGATGATTTCGCTCCGGCTTTCGAGAGATGCGTAGCGGCGAAGAGGCCATCGCTGATCGATCTGCAAGTCAGCCCGGAAGCCGTGACTCCTACCCGCTCCATCAGCCAAATCCGCGAGGCGTCGTTGTCAGCGCAACAGCGCCAAGCTGACGAGCGATTACAGTCCACACCATGAATGCATTCTTCAGGAACGTACTATGCTGTAATCCGGGTTGGCCTTATCAATTCGCGGGACAAGTTTTCCGACTGGCAAACCAGTCGGTAGCTGTTTTGCCATTTGGTCGGAAGAAACCATGAGCATGCCGAGTGAAAACCGGATTATCATCGCCGGAGCCGGACCGGTGGGCCTGTGTGCAGCCTACTATCTGGCGCTCCACGATATTCCGGTCCTGGTCCTCGAAGGTAGCGACAACCTGCCGACGGATATGCGGGCATCGACCTTTCATCCGCCGACTCTTGACATGCTGGACCGGTTCGACGGTGTTACCGAAGAATTGAAGTCCGCAGGGCTGATCGCCCGCTACTGGCAGTATCGCGACCGCGAGACCGGACCGGTGGTAACCTGGGATATGGACGTGTTGAGGAACGACACCAACCACCCCTATCGCCTGCAGGTCGAACAATGGAAGCTGACGCGTATCCTGGCGCGCCGACTTGCCGACATGCCGCATGCCGAAATTCGGTTCGGCCACCCTGTCACCACAGCAACGACCGGTGATGACATCAGCGCCGTGACGGTGGATATTGGTGATGGCGAGGCTACCATGGTCGGCCGGCATGTCATTGGTGCGGATGGCGCGAATTCCGCGGTACGTCGTTCTCTTGATATTTCTTTCGACGGGCTGACTTTTCCGGAGTTGTTCCTTACCCTCTCAACGACGTTCGAGTTCCGCGATTACATGCCATTATTGACGCTGGTGAACTATGTTGCCGACCCTAGGGAATGGTTCGTTCTTTTGCGGGTGGAAGGAGCCTGGCGGGTTCTTTTCCCCACGGAAACGAATGAGGATCGTGACCATGCGTTGGCGGACGAACAGGTCCAAGAACGACTTCGTACTGTAGTACCGGGGAACCAATCGTTCGAGATCGTCCATAAGACTCATTATAATGTGCATCAGAGAGTTGCCGACCGTTATCGCATCGGCCAAGTCTTTCTAGTCGGCGACTCTGCCCATATCAACAACCCGCTCGGCGGGATGGGCATGAACGGTGGCATCCAGGATGCATTCAACCTTTCGGAAAAACTGGTCAAGGTGTGGCGCGGCGAGGCTGACGACGCGCTACTGGACGTGTATGAAGAACAGCGCAAGGCCATGGCGCTAGAGTTTGTGCAGGAAAGCACAATCCGCAATCGGAAGATGCTTAAGGAAACCAATCCGTCTGCGCGTCTGAAACGCCATGACGACATGCGGCGGACCGGCGACGATCCGGTCAAGGCTCGGGAATTCCTGCTGAAGACGTCAATGATCTCGGCCCTGCGGGAATACGAAGGAAAGGATGCAGCGTGATGAGCGATCTTGATGTCTACAAGACCCAGAATTTCGGCAACAGCAGCGGGTGGGGACGGTCCCCGGCATTGCTGATCGTCGACTTCGTCAACGGCTTCACAGATCCGGTAAAATTCGGAGGCGGCAACATCCAGGAGGCAATCGAAAACACGATGGTTTTGCTGGATGCATGCCGCAGCTATCGCTTGCCGATCATATTCACGCGTGTCGTATATGCCGATGACGGTTCCGACAACGGCGTGTTCTGCGTCAAGGCCCCAAGCTTGGCAACCTTGACGGAAGACAATCCAGACAGTCACGTAGTCGATGCGCTGAAACCCGTTGACGGCGAGTTGATCGCCCGCAAGCAGCAGCCATCCGCCTTTTTTGGCACCAATCTGCACTCGTGGCTGACCATGCGTGGCGTGGACACCATCATCCAGACTGGCTGTACGACGTCAGGCTGTGTTCGAGCTTCAGTGATCGATGCGCTGAGCTACAATTACCGCAACGTCATCGTCACGGATTGTGTCGGCGACCGGGCGACCAGCCCGCACGAGGCCAACCTGTTCGATATGGGCCAGAAGTATGGAGACCTACTGACGTGCGAGGAGACCCTGGAAGCGCTCGCCAGAGTGACGGGCATCCAGGCCCAGGCGGCGGAGTAAAGCAATCAGCATCGCATTTTTGCCACCGCATGCACCGCAACTACTTCCGTCAAGCTGACTACTGGTTCCATCCGGGTGGGGGTCGGGAGAGGTGATTACCTGGTCAGCGATGGATAAAGGGCGCGGTCTGCCTCTGCTGAACAGACTGCTGCGCAAGCCAGCGACCGCACTGCCGCAAGGAATCCAGACAAGGAGACAAACATGGTCGATTCACTAGGTCATCGGATGAAGTTTGGTGTTATCGCGCCGTCCACAAATACCTCGGTCCAGCCGGAGTTCGACAGCATGCGGCCCTATGGTGTGACCAACCATTTCTCCCGCATCCATATACCGGACAATCCGGTCCACAATGACGACGATTTCAACAGGCTGATGGACGATATCCGCGCTGAACTGATGGTGGCGATCGATCGGGTCATGACATGTGGGCCAGACCGGGTGGTCATGGGCATGTCCGCCGAAACCTTCTGGGATGGGCTAGACGGTTCGGTGACCTTCCAGAAGAATTGTGAGGAACGCGCTGGTGTTCCGGTTTCCATGGGCTCGGATGCTTGCCAGGCGGCGCTGCACAAATATGGGGATATCAGGCGGATCAGCGTGATCACGCCCTATATGCCGGTAGGAGACGAAAACGTTCGCAAGTTCTTCACGGATTGCGGGTTCGAAGTCGTGGAAATCCATGGCCTGAAATGCAGTAGCCCGATGTTGATCGCCCACGAAAGCGAAAAGGCGCTGCGGGACGCTATCATCAAGGTCAACGACCCGTCAGTAGAAGCCATCGTTCAGGTTGGTACCAATCTGGCCATGGCGCGTGTGGCCGGGATCGCCGAATTCTGGCTCGACAAGCCGGTCATTGCCATCAACACAGCGACGTACTGGTGGTCGCTGCGTCAGGCCGGAATCGAGGACAGGGTTCCAGGCTGGGGATCGTTACTGATGGAGCACTGAATCGGTCGTCGGGAAGGGACAGGCCCACGAACGGCATCAAGCCAAATCGGTGTTGAACAGGAAGCCTTCGCCGTGACGCTCTATCCGACCGACCGTCGGCGTCGGGAAGTGGGCCGTCAGGATCCTGGTATCGGTCTCGGCATAACGATCCACCAAGGCGCACCGGCAGGCGGCAGATTGAACGGGATCAGTGCAAAAGCGGGAGGACAAACGCGGATCAGTCAACTGCGCGGCAGTGTGCAGGATGTCCCCCATGACGACGGCGTTCCGACCCGACTGTTCGACGTTGATGATGATGTTGCCAGGTGTATGACCTTCCGCTGGCTCCATCCAGACACCGGTCTCCAGTTCAAAGTCACTGTCGACCAGATCTACCTGACCCGCCTCCATAACCGGCAGGACACTGTCGTCCCATGACCCGTGGTTCACGGGTTGACCGGTCGTTTCTCGTTGTGCCCGTTCGGTTTCCCGCTGCCAATACTCATACTCCCGCCGGGCCAGGACATAGCGGGCATTGGGAAATGTCGGCACCCATCGGCCGTCCTGCAGGATGGTATTCCAGCCGACATGATCAGCGTGAAGATGCGTACAGGTCACGACGTCAATGTCGTGCGGGTGGACACCGAGGGCCCGCAGATTGTCCAGCCAGGGACCGCGGCGTTGATGCCACTCCGGGCGTTCCGGCCGCTGTTTGTCGTTGCCGACGCAAGCATCAACCAGGATGGTCTTGCGCGGCGTTCGGATCAGGATGCTGTGAAAGCTCATGAGGACCTTGTCGTCCGGCGCGATGAACAAGGGTTTGAGCCAATCCGCATTTCGGTCGATCAGATCCGGTGGCGCATCTGGTATCAGGAAATGCAGGTCGGCGAACGGGCCTTCCATGTCGACCACACGATCAATGCGAATATCTCCGATGTTTTGGGCTTGCACGGGTTTGCTCCTACATGATCCCGGGTTTCTCGTGACAGACGTCGCGGGCGCCAGCAGCTGCTGCGTTCGGCGGCAGGCTGTCATCCCACAGCCGGGCAATATATCGCCCGCCCGTATGATTGTCGGCGGCGTTGGAACACAACCACAGCACTGGCCCGCGCATGATTTTCGGATCCAGCAAGTTCCCGTCGCTGCCTCTCTTGCTGGCCATGTCCGGCAGGATCGCGGTGTCCGTGGCGCCGCCCGGCAAGAAGACATTGACCGTCACGCCGGTGCCGGCCAGATCCTCCGCCCAACTTCGGCTTGCGGCCTCAAGGAAGGCTTTTGACGGGCCATAGGGAGAATAGGCGCGGCGGACCATGGTGATGTCACTGGTCGAAATATTGATGATCTTGCCGTAACCTTTTTCCACCATATGTGCTGCGGCCGGCCGGCTCATGTTGAAGACGCCCAGGATGTTTGTCTGCACGATCTCGAACCATCCCTCGGTTGGCGCTTTCCAGAACGGGATCGGGTTTTCGACATAGTCAGGGTTGACCGATTTCAGGCCACGGCCAGCGTTATTGATCAGCACGTCTAGGCTGCCGAACCGACTGATTACGGCTGCGACCGTCTCACAACACTGGTCGGAATCGATCACATCCGATTGCAGGGTCAGAAATCTGCCGCCACCGGGCAGCGCACCCGCCTCATCAGCCACTTGCGCCAGTTCGGCAGCCGAGCGCGCCGCGGTGACCGCAACATTGGCCCCAACCGCCGCCAGCGCCAGCGCCATTTCATAGCCAAGGCCGCGCCCACCGCCGGTGATCAGGACGTTGCGGCCCCTCAAGCCTGAAAGCAAGTCTGCATTCATGGGGTTCACCTCTCCCCTGTGGTCAAGCAACAATGGTTCAACGTGGTGATGATTGTTGCCACCCAGATCGAAACTGTCGTCCGGTTTCAACCGGACGAGCCGCCTGCACGGATACGGAGAGATAGCGGCAGTATCGTCAAGCCGCAATCGTCCGCGGAGGCGATGACGGCGGTCGTCGGATCAGGTCAATACCACGTTAAGAGCCGACCTGCGCCGGCAATCGCGTCGGAAACTCCGGCCGTCCTCAAGGCATGCCAAAAGGTCGCTGTGTTACTGCTGATCACCGGCTTGTCGAGCGCCAGTTCGAGCGGCTCAATGATTTCCAGCGTCGCCAAGTCGGTACAGGTCAGCAGCACGGCATCTGCTTCCGGGCTGTTCACGCGTTGCGCCAGCGCCTGCACAGCGTCGGGGGTGATCCTGGCGATATTGCGATATTCTTCCGGGCCGGCGGACCCGTAACCAAGACCTTCGATCCGCGCGACACGGAATCCCTCGCCCTCCAGAAATTGCCGTTCATGTTCATTCAGCAGGTCATGGTAAGGCGTGCCAACGCTGACGGTCGACAAACCCAGAGCCCGCAGCGCCTGGACAATGGATTGCGCCGTCGTGATGGACGGGAGGCCAGTGAAGGCAGCCATGGCATCGGCCAGTTTAGCCGGTGGCGAGACCATGGAGCCCGCCGTACACCCGTAGACCAGTACGTCGGGGCCAACTTGGGCAAGGTCGCTACAATAGCGGCGGATATCATTGAGTAGCGCCTTCTTCCCGGCCTCCGACCGGGTATCTGTGTGCAGTGGCATGCGCACACTGTGAACGGTGACATCGGCAGGCACCAATCGCCACCACTCCGCCTCATTCGCACTGTTAGTTGGCGGGATGATGACACCCAGCTTGGCGCGACTACCATAGACCGTCGGGTGATCAAGGAGAGAGTCAGGCATTCTTGCCTCTCTGTTCCGTACCGCTGCCGACAGAAGACATGCGTTACCGGTCTGCCTCCGTATAGGTCGCCGTCAGTTTCAAAAAGCCTTGCAGGGCATCCAGGTTGATCTTCTGGCCCGGCATCTGTGTGTTGGCCCCCATCATGACGGCGAAGCCCATCAGGCTGGTAAATTGAACCGGTTGGTTCGGTCTTGCGGCCAGCGTCAGCGTGCCTGGCTTGGCCAGTATCTGGCCAGCGGCGTCGATCGCGCTATTGGCAAAGGCACCAGCCACCTTGGTCCTGGCGAAGGCCAGCAGTTTCCTGACCTGATCGCGCACCTTGTCCACCGTCATCTTCGGGCCGTCGACGTTCTTTTTCGACTGCTCTGCCGCGGCGAGCGCCAAGCCGCGTTCAATGCCGCCCAGATCGGTCAGCGAAACCAGCAGGTTGTGCAAGCGGGCTGTACTGAAGACCTGCATGAACATCGCGCCCGGGTTGCCGCCTGCCGATGCCCCGTTATTGCTGCCGGGCACGCCAAACCCGGGCCGGGTGATGCCCTTCGGAATTTTGGCGAAGTCGATCTGGTCGACCTTAAGCGACAAGGCGAAAGACATCATATCGCGCAACGTGATCGAATATGTGTCGAGAAAGATCAAACCGGCTTGCGGGTTCGCCTCGTATTTGATCTTCGAGTCCAGAACTATCTCCTTCAGACCGACAGAGTTCAGGGCTTCGCTCATTTCCCTGTTGTTGACGAGTTCGCCATCGAATCGCATGCCCTTCGCTTCAGCGTCACCGAACAGCGGCAGTTCCGGGTTGTTGTAGTCGTATTTGCGGATGATCAATTCATCCAGGTTGACCAGAAAACTTTTCTTGATCCTGGTGTCGGGTTTCTTCGGATCGTCTGTCGACAATTCTGTAGCAATCCTGAGTCCCCTGACGGTTAGCACATCGCCTTCTTCGGTAGCTGAATCGAAGGAAACCTTGTCGCCCTGCTTCGTATGCCGGGACAGCATCTTCCGTACTTTCTGTTCCGGTGTCATCGCAGTTTGTGCGACGGCTTTGGCGACCCAGACGGTGATTCCCGTGGCAGCCGGCGCCAAAGCCAAGCCCATGCCCACAATGATCGGACCGAAGCTTCTGGCGGCGTGACGGCGCAGGGCGCGGAGGGAATCTCTCATGAGGGAAAAGGTTCCTTTGGACCATTCTGCGGCTTGGCCGACTGTCTGACCCGGCAGGCGATCATTGAAGTCACGAAGGTGATGGCTCTGCTGTTCAAGCTCGCAATATGGATCGGATATGCAATGTCGCGTCGCCGTCTATGCATCAATACCGTGTGAAAATTCTGCATCATGGAGTCGCGAGGCCGATACCCAGCTCACGCTCGTCAATGGTCGCATAACCGATATCGTATCAATGCACCGTTCCCGCAAGCAGTCTTCGGCATCCTGAGCCTCAGGCACGAGGACGCTGAACCGTTTTTCAGAGCTGTCAGATCGACGTCCGCAACCTCAAAAGCCAGCCAAAGCGCATCGCCTGGAGATTCAGCGACCAAATTCTAGACCGTCTTGTCGGCCAGCGAAGAACTGTAAGCGATGACAAACAACGACGCACGTTTTAAGCCTATATGACGCCACCTTCAGTTATGCAAGGCATCAGCCAACTGGGTTGACAGCGAGAACATTCTCGCCGCGCCACCGACCACCCGATCCAGCACTCACGCGCGGCTAGCTTGAACGAGCCCTGCTGCCAGCCGACCAGCGCGAGCCAGATCTCGCCGTGGAACCGCGGGGAGTGGCGCTCCTCGGCCAGCCGATTCCAGTGCCGAAATCACCTCACGCCACTCGCCAGACGGACAAAAAACGAGCCATGCCGCCTGAAGCCTCTTGTTCAGCAGGAAGACTGTCACATCGATTTCAATTCCGAAATTATGCTGCCAAGGCGGTCTGTCAGTACCTGTTCGTGCCGAACCGCGGCGTCGTGGCTAACTGCCCATGCTTTGGTGTCGCTGCTGGACACATCTTCAGTGAAGTTGTCCTCGGCAAATTGATCTACCCACTGCTCGAGCTTCACTCGCAATTCAGGAAGATCTTCGTCACGAATTGACGCGCCAAAAGAGAAGTCCCTGGCGCGCATCCAACCTATGCATGGGTGCGGATACAGCCAGGCAACGGTAATGGGTTGTTGTCTGGCTGGGCAATTCACTCGAATGCTTACGCCTACGTTTCCGTAGTAAACATAAGCGCCCGATTGTTCGGCAGCTTCCAGCAGGCGGTTTGCTACATTGCTTGCCTCTTTGCTTTCGAACCTCTCCAGAAATGCCCCGCGTTTCGCGGCGCGACTGCTAGAGGAACCCGCCGTTCCTCGTCCGATCACCCTTGGAACGAGCGTTTGGGCGGCCTCGTCTTCGAAGCGCTTGATCTCCACGGCAAGCACCTCGATATTTTGCATTTGCGCGTTGAGGAATGTGACCACCTCAGCGAGGGGGTCTGGTATGTCGTCTGCCACGAACAGCAGGCGGAGCCGCTTTGCAGCAAGATTCGTCGATACCAAGTCCCAGAACCTGTCCACGTCAGACTCTTCGCTCCCCTGCAACAGATCGGCTAGAGCGTCGCCCGGTTCGACGCCCCCGGCACGGGTTTGCTCTTCGAAATCGCTGCGCAGATCTGCCGCAGACCACGTCTCCGATGCATGCGCCGCATACTCCAGCATCTGTCCAACGATGCTGCGCCGTATTTCCGGATTTTTGCCCCGCTTCACCTCCACCAGTGTCGGAACCGCATTCTGGTCGATTATCAGGTGGTCGACCGCCCACCGGGCGCCTTCACCGGGGGATGAGGCGATACCCTTCTCTCGTGTGATGAGAATCCATCGACGCGGATCTCCGGGTCGGATCTGCTCGCCGTCAAGAAGTTCCGGGTACTCCGCGATCAGGGCTTGAAGCTCATCTTCTTTGGAAAACTGTGTTTCGTTCAAGGCTTTCAACGTCCCTTCTTCCGTCGAGATGTAGATACGTTCAGGCATCAAGTGTTCCTAGTGGTTAGTTAAAAACGATGGATTCCTTCCCGGATCATGGCATGATCCTGCCGCCGTCACGCGGCGCATGACACGAGGTGGACAGACCGAAGCGTCGCTCTGCATTAAGAGCATCATGGATATACATCTCACCGCGAGGCTGGATAATCCGCTGAATGACCTTTCTGCAGCCGGACGGTATCAAGCATCATGCGGCATCGGCCCATTTCTTCTCGAATTCCCAAACGTGCTCGAAGCCCATCAATCGGCTGAACTCCTGGAAGTCGTACAGCCCCGGCGGGGCGCCGATGCTGGAGCCCGTCTTGAGGATTTGGCCATAGACCTGGCGCAGCGCTTCACCCATCGCCAGGAAACCGGCGGCTGGATATATTGCCAGCGAATACCCGATGGCCTGGTAGTCGGCGACAGGCAGAACCGGGGTGCTGCCGCCTTCGACCACATTCACGATCAACGGCAGGCCTTTGAAGGTCTTCCCTATCTTCACCATTTCCTCTTCGCTTTCCGGAGACTCGACAAAGATGATGTCGGCGCCGGCCTTGGCGAAGGCTTCGGCGCGTTTCAGAGCTTCATCCAAGCCATAAAGCCCACGGGCGTCAGTACGCGCCATGATCAGAAAATCCGAACTGTCGCGCGTGGCGGCGGCAACTTTCAGCTTCGAGACGGCGTCTTCAATCGGAATGACCCGCCGGCCTGGCGTGTGCCCGCACTTCTTGGGAAATTCCTGGTCTTCCAACTGGATGACACAGGCACCGGCCGTCTCATAGCCGCGCACTGTATGTTCGATGTTGAGCAAGCCGCCGTACCCGGTGTCGCCGTCGGCGATCAACGGCGTTTCCGTCACCGTGCAAATCTGAGTCACCCGCCCTACCATATCTGTATAGGTGGCCAAGCCCGCGTCCGGAACGCCCAAGTAACTGGCGACCGTGCCATAGCCGGTCATGTAAAGGGCGTCGAACCCCATGGCGTCTGCCAGACGGGCCGAAATCATCTCAAAGACGCCGGGCGCTGAAATCCACTTCTTGCTGCGAATCTTCGCTGCTAGCCCAGCATTGGCTACCTGTCGTTGTGCCGTCATTTTCTCGCTCGACTGTTGTTAGGAACCGCCGATTTGCCGCCGGCTACGGATTGTGCCACCCACTATACCAGCATTACATCCGGTCGTGGAACCGTTCATGCCCGGTGTTCCTCGACCAGCAGGAACGCTACATTGAAGATACTCGAATTCCCTTGGTCAAAGCATTGTCTGGAGGCTTGTCATGAACCAGAGTACTTCTGAAGCCGTTATGAGGGATTCCGGTTGGGAACGAGATCATCCGGGCGGGTCAGCCGTTGTCCGTACTGCAAGCGGCAAGCCCGACGGGATGAATGCCGAGGAATGGTCTCTGCGCCAACGCCTCGCAGCAGCTTATCGCATCGCTGACCACCTCGGTTGGTCCTTGGTGATCTTCAATCACATTACGGTGCGGATTCCGGGGCCGGAACACCACTTCCTGATCAACCCGTTCGGCCTGCGTTACGACGAGGTGACAGCGTCGAATCTCGTCAAGATTGACGTCGACGGCAACAAGGTCGACGACTCCCCGTGGGCAGTGAACGCCGCCGGATTCGTCATCCATGCCGCAATCCATCGCGAGGCGCCGGACGCGATGGTCGTCTTCCATACTCACACTCGGGAAGGGATGGCCGTGGCCTGCTCGAGGAGTGGGCTTACAAACACCAACTTCTATTCCGCGATGCTGTTCGATCACGTTGCCTATCATGACTTCGAAGGCGTCACGACCCGAATGGACGAACAGGAAAGGATACTTGCCAGCATGGGAACAAAGCCGCTCTGCATCTTGCGTAATCACGGTCTGCTGGCGCATGGCCGAACCATCGAGGAATGTTTCCAGCGAATGTGGACCTTGCAGCTTGCCTGCGAAACCCAGGTAGCGACGGAAGCGATGGGCGGCGGCATGATCGAGATTTCGTCGCAGGCCACCGAATGGTCGACCAAGGAGGCCAGCCTGTTCGGTCAGGAGCCGAACCGCGGCGGTATGCTGTTCAATGCGCTCCAGCGCATCGTCGAAGAAGAGGACTCGTCGTTTCTGACTTGATCGGTCCGGCTGCCAAGCGCGTCCGGAGGAGGCGCGTGCAGACGATCGGCGGTGATGAGGTCGTCTTTAAAGATCCCCCGGCTTGCGCGCGGCCGTTACCCAGAGCCTTGTCGATCACGTGCTGCGGACCCTTCCCGCCTCAACACGCTACAGGAGTGCTTTCCTCCCATTCTGAAATCGGCCCGGCAATCGCATTCTGTTGCTCTGGTTCCCTGTAGGGATGAAACGAGCAGACCTCAACCAGTAAGTTGTCCGCGGTGGGAGCTTCAATCAAGTGATCCTGAGGCGATCTTTTATCTTTGTCGGTTCTTCAAGACTACAGCGACAGCCGGATGTTTCGATATTTCTGCAAACCAGCTAGCCAAGTTCGGATAGGCGGCACGCCAGTCCAGACCCGGCAGTTGCAGGTCCAGATGGTCGAGCATTGCAGCCAATGCAATATCGCCGCGGGTGAAACCATCTCCGACCGTGTTGGGTCGATTGCCCAGCATGTCTGCCGCCGTCGCCAGCCCATCAAGCACCCGAGTGTGCTTTTCGTTGGTCCATTCCTTGCCCTGCAACGAAGAGAATCGGATTCTCTCGATATGGAGGTCGATGACGATGCCACTCACACCTTCTGTCAGTGCTTCCCAAGTCTTGACCTCGAATACCTCGGAAGAACCAATCGGCATCAAGGGCGGCACCGGGCAGATGGTTTCCAGATAATCGAGAATAATCCGGGTGTCGTACAGGGTGATGCTCTTGCCCACCTTGACCAGCGGATTGCGGCTGAGCGGGTTTTCCGACACGCCCTGACCTGTGCGCCAGGTCATGTCCTCGACAAGCTGATACGCAAGGCATTTTTCCTTGAGGGCGATCAGCACCCGGTATGTGTAGGGACTGGGTGAGGGCGAGATGACAGTGATTGGTCCATCGGGCAGCTTGTTCCCGTCCGCCGGCGTGTGACCCGGCCCGGCAAGCGCCTTGTGTTCGCCAAGCTTTCCGCCGTTCTTCGCCGTGCCGTCTCGGCCAGACCCGAACACCAGGTCCTTGTAGTCAAGCCGCTCGAACAGCAGTGACGCAGCCGTACCGATGACCAGGCCCCAGAAGGGAGCGCCGATTCCCAACAGGTTCACGTTCACGTCAGGGATGAGGTCCGTCACCGTGACGACGAACGTCACAGTTGCGCCGATAGCAAAGCGGTCGCCGAAACCAGTGGTGAAAGCCTGCTGCAAGACAGGCAACATTGCCAAGCCGCCGATGATGTAGATGAACGCCTCTGGCACGGACAGCGCCAGTTCGGTCACCGCGGGCGATAGCAGGCCAAAGGCAATGGCCAACGCCGCCCAGATATAGGCTGCGATGAAATGGAACCGTGGTTCGCCGCTAGACGAAAGGATGGCGTTCACGGGACCGGTCATACAGGTATTGACGCTGCCGTAGGCACCGAACAGCAGGGAGCCTGCACCGCAGATGAAGGTACTGGTATTCGGAGGAGGATTGTGTCCGGCAACGCGCAAGATAGTGATTCCTTGGGCATTCTGAAGCGCCAGCACCGACACCAATAGTGGTAGAACCAGATCCAGCAGTGGCGCTCTGGAAAAGATCGGTTCGATGAACTTGGGGTTGGCAATCTGCAGCGACAGGTTGCCATCCAGTTTGAATTGCCCATCGGCAACCGCCATGTAGCTCGCCGCGATCAAGGCCATCAGGACGGGCGGGAGTATCCTGGCAACCGGTTTCCAAAAGGAGAAGACAATGAAGGCAATGGTTGCAGCGCCCGCTATTCTCAATTCCTTGTCGAAGGCGTCGATCGCCAGAATGCCGAATTTCAGGAAAACCCCGGCCACCATCGCCATCACGATGGGTTGGGGCGTAACCCTCATCAGCGCCTTGAACCCACCGGAAACGCCCAGAATCATCATGATGGCGCCGGTAACCATGTAAGCCCCGACCACTTCGCCGAAATCGTACTTCAGCAAGGCCGGACCGGCTATGGCAGTGCCAGAGATCGTCCAGGCAAACGCCAGCGGCTGCTTGTAGAACCAGCTCATCGCCAGAGTAATGCCGCCGCCGGCGACGAAGCCGATGAATATCCAGGAAGACAGATTTTCCGTTCTGAGACCGCCGGCAATGCCGATGGTCAGGATAAGCGCGACCGGTCCGGTCGAGGCAAACAGAAAGGCCACTATGGCATTGACCAAATGATGCAGGCGAAACTCCAGCAGGGTTTGACCAGCATCGGGCAGGTTTGTATCGGGACGTTCAAACACGAAAGGCACTGCGGGCTTGTTTACTTTGGTTACGCTGTCGTGATTGTGTCGGCGCATCAACTTGCGGACACGTTAGCGGCGCATCGCCGGGCCGGTCAACGCGCGGAATTAACGTGCGGGTTCCGACCGGTCATGTCGCCAGCCGCAGGCGGCAGAGACGGACGGTCTCGCCGGGCCACTTCCCAAGCAGTGCTGCGATCCATGCCAGCCATACATAACAAGTTGGCAACGGCTTCCGTCAGGTCATTTACCGATTGGTTGCCTTCACAGACTGCCATGCTTACACCAACGATCGACCACGCGGCCTGTCGCCAGATCAGACCGACGGAATCGAAATGATACCGGCCAGCTATACGCGCCCGCTCCAGATCGGGCATCGCATAGGGACCAAAGCAGCGAATGATCGCGTCGGCAATTACCTCGGAGCGCCGCATCAGCCATTGCCAGCGCTGATCAGTCGTCGCGGTGTCCATCAAGGTCCTTGAGCCATATGCGAAGGCCTGAGCCGGGTCTTCAAAGGTGTCGGTGACCACCCGAATGCGTTGCGCCAAGCCATCCATACTCTGTTCGATGGCGGCGAGTATCAGGTCATCTTTTGAGCGAAAATAATTGTAAGCCGTCCCTAAGCCAACGTCTGCTTCCTCCGTGATGTCGTGTACCGTCGTCGCGTCGATGCCCTTTCGGGAAACAACGCTGTAGGCGGCCTTGATCAGCGCATCGCGATTACGCTTCTTGCGCCGCTCGCTTCTGGTTTCCAGGACGGTATTGAGAATGTCGTTCATGGAATTTTCTTGCGAATATCGCACCGGTTCGCTGTTTTCAGCAATGAACCGATTTCCAATACACCCATTCGTGGCCTCAAAAAAGGTTCTGCCGAAAGAATCTTCGAAAATCATTCATATCTGAACAAAATTTTTATTTGACTATAATTCGGAAAATGAATTGAATTCAACTACGACAATTCGTCAAGAACAGCGCAAGAAAACGTCCATCAGCAGAGGTGTTTCGCCATGCCTGTCGGCATCGTAGAGAAGCCGTGTCCAGCCGAAATCCCGACTCACGAACAAATCGTGGCTCGCGCCCGGCGGGTTTCCATCACCATCAAGGATAGCGCAGCACATGCTGAAGAAATAAGGCGCGTGCCGCAGGATAGCATGAGGTTGATGAAGGAGCACGGCCTGCTCCGAATTATCCAGCCCCGCCGGGCTGGCGGCTGGGAGATGTCGATGCGCACCCATGTCGACGTGATCTCGACCCTTGCCGAGGGCTGTGGTTCGGCGGCTTGGGTTGCCGGCGTTGCCCATGCGCACAGTTGGATGCTAGGGCACTACCCGGAGCAGGCACTGCAGGAAGTCTATGGAAAAGATCGGGATACGCTCGTCGCGGCAGTCATCAGGCCGCGGGGCAAAGCGGTTCGTCATGCTGACGGCAGCCATACGCTTGAAGGGTTCTGGCCGTTCGGATCCGGGTGTCACCACGCAGAGTGGTTGATCCTGGGCGCGAAAGTTTTTGATGAAGCCGGTGAACTCATCGAACCCGGCGACTTTATCGTCCCCGTCAGCGACATCAATATCCGCGATGACTGGTACGTCACCGGTTTGCAGGGTACCGGCAGCAACTCCATGACGTGCAAGGGAGTCAGGGTGCCAGCGCACCGGTACTTGTCCCTGCCCGACCTTTTGGATCTCGAAACACCGGGTCTCGACGGCTACGACGGCTGGCTATACCGGGCCGAGGCGGCGCCGGTTCTGGCTCTTTGCCTGACCGGCAGCGCGCTTGGCATGGCGCGGGCTGTGCTGCCTGATTATCTGAAAGCGATCTCTGGCAAGGCTCTTGCTTACACCGACTATCAGGCACATGAGTTTGTCGGCACTCAGATCAACGTAGCCAAGGCGGCGACGTTGATCGACTGCGCGGAGTTTCTCCTCTACCGGATTGCAGATGACATCGACCGGCATGCCCGGGCTGGCGAGCGTATGCCGATGGACATGCGCGGGCGCATTCGGATGGACTGTGCCCAAGCTGTCCGCTTCTGCATGGAAGCGGTGGATGCCCTGTTTCACTCGGTAGGCGCCTCCGGTCTGTCGCTGAAGAGCGCCATCCAGCGCAACTGGCGCAATCTGCACGCCATCAACATGCACGGCCTTCTTGCCTTGGACATCAGTGCAGAGGCCTACGGGCGGGCTTTGCTCGGCCTTGAACCAAACACAGAAAGTGTCTGACGGGTTTTGCCCGGCGAGAGTGGCTGTCTGCAAGCCGCTCATCGAAAATCGACAGACCCGGAGAGGGTCAGGAACTACGGTCGGCGATGGCCAAGAAACGGATGCAAAAGTCGCAAAGCCATATTTCTTCCCTTGGACGTCGCCATCTCATCGGCTTGCGCTGAAACAGGAGTTCCGTAAAGAGCGATGGGATATCAAAAAGACGGCGGCGACGAATCCCCGAACAGAGAGATACTTTACACTATGAAGGAAGCTTGGGTTCTCATCGAGTCGTGGCGGGACTGAAGCGCGACTACCACGGCACTTTCCATCACGTCAGCCCGAAGCACCTTAACCGCTACATCGGCGAGTTCGCGACGCGGCACAACCTGCGGAAGAGGGACACCGACAGGATGATGATAGAGACGGCGAAGCGCATGGTCGGAAAGCGGCTGACCTATGAACGGCTGATTGAGGGTGGGAGGTAGTCAAGGGAACCGATCCCGTCTGCGGATTTATCAGCAGCCATCATCCCCAGGCAGACCGCCCGTGCGGTAAAAGGTGGCGTCCCGCTGCCCGTGAATTTCATACTGGTCCTGCGGCAGGGAGCCGTTCATCGGCGTTGCCTTTGCCAGCCGCATCGTGAAGGTCTCTGTCGTGCCGCTGGAGGGTCTGTTGGCAAGATTTCCCGGCCGGATACGGATGCGCGTTCGTCCCTCCGTCACGTTGATGAACCATGTGTTTCCGGGGATGTAATTCCAGCTTCCGCTATCGTACCATTGCAGCCAGTATGCTCCTTGCACACCGACGATCTGCAGCCGCACCGTTGCATCGTCCCGGCAGATCGCGCCGCCCGACGCGCCGATGTTGATTGCGGTTTCATGCAGATGCGCGTATCGCCCGCCGTGGCACCCCATGAGAACGTTCCTTCCGGCAATCTCAAGCCAGACACTGGCGTTCTGGGCGCAGTTCTTCGCCCACGCCGGGCCGGCCACCAGCATCACCACCATCGCGGCGGCGGCCAGTTTCGCGGAGGGGAGGAGTGCCGGGAACCGGCGAACGGCGGAAAGGAACGAAAGGGACATGGGCGGGGCCTCCTGTACTTATTGAGAGGCCCCCTTGAGAGGCCCCCTTGAGAGGCCCCCTTGAGAGGCCCCCTTGAGAGATTGCCATCAAGCCTAGACCCAAGACACAACGCTGTCAAGAAACACCGGCGGGTTTGCAAATTCGGTGCTCTGCGAATTCAGGTGGCGCAGCGGGCAGAGTTGCATCTGACGACGGATCCACAGCGGTTTCAGTGACAGCATTCCCTGGTCATGGAGGCGTAGCTGCATGATACCGAAAGTCATCCGGTCTCTTGAACA
>JAPOST010000100.1 GCA_026709535.1 Rhodospirillaceae bacterium | reverse complement strand
GGCTGACCGATTCGCACGGAATCGGCCCCGGAGCCAAGGGTGTGTTGTTGATGGCGCCCGGGGCGCTCCTCACCATCAACAGGGTGTACGGCTTTCGGGTACTGGTAAAAGCCGTTGACCAATCTATGTCCGACAGCATCTACCCGATAATCGGCAGCCTCTCGCACACATGACAAAGATCGACAAATCCCGCACATTCCTGCCTGTGCATATCGCCGTCATGACGGTCTCCGACACACGAGACCTGAAAGATGACCACTCCGGCAACACACTGATCGAAAGAATTGAAGACTCGGGTCATGTTGTGGCGGGTCGCCGAATCGTAAAAGACGAAATCGACGAAATTGTCGGGCAGCTTCGCGAGTGGATTATGGATCTTGCGGTTGATGTCGTTATTTCAACCGGCGGCACGGGTGTGACCGGGCGGGATATTACCCCCGAAGCTTTCGAGCGCGTGATCGAAAAGAAGATCGAAGGGTTCGGCGAATTATTTCGTTGGATCAGCTTTCAGAAAATTAAAACATCTACCATCCAGTCTCGCGCTGTCGCCGGCGTAGCGGGCGGCACCTATCTATTTGCATTGCCGGGCTCGCCCGGCGCCTGCAAGGACGGTTGGGATGAAATTCTGCAGTACCAGTTGGACAACCGCTACCGACCTTGCAATTTCGTAGAGTTGATGCCACGCCTTCAGGAGCGCGCTAGCCACTAGCCCTTGGATTGCCGCCAAGCTGCCAAGGCTCGGCCTGTATCGATATCCATCAGCATCGAAGCGAAGGCGACCTGTCGGATTCTCGGCACGTTCGCCAAGGTCGCAGACAGTGTCTGCGAACCGGACCAGGCGACATTGGCAAAAAGGCACCCGACCCGGGCAGGGCCGCGCTGACCGATCACCCAGAACCCACCGTCTTCTGCTGGTCCGAAAATCAGGTCGGCGCATGCCAGTTTGGCAAAGGCCTCTCGGACTATTTCTGTGGTGACATCCGGAATATCGCCACCGATCAGCAGTCTCGGGCGCGGCGCGTATCGATCCAGGCATCGGGCCATCCGGATTCCGATATTGCCCTGTCCCTGTTCTTGGTATTGAAGATGCTTCAGCATTGGAAATCCGGCTTTCGCTTGACGGCTGCTTCGGTTTGGTGCGATTGCCAGAACGGAATCCCAAACCGGGCAGCGGCAAAGGTCTCCACCCACACGCTGTACCGTTTGCCGATAGAACCGCCAAGCAGCAACAGCGCCGATATCGGCAACAAGGCGTCGTTTCGCAGCGCCTATTACCGGCGCCTTGAGAAACAGGATGACGACGGGTCGACGCGTTGCCACTTCAGTAAACCTTGGCCAACAAGGAAGGCGGCATCCCGAGGAAATACAGCGTCAGCAGCGTAACATTGCAAGCCGACCGGCGCCGGTATCCGTGCTGCCGAAACCTGTCGGCTGATGTCGTCGCCTGAACCGGTAGCGAGACCAGGCGACAGCGACCAATGCGTCGGACAAGATCGACGTCTTCAAAGACAGGATAGGGCCGAAAACCACCCAAAACACGGTAGAATCCCCGGCTGATCAGCAGTCCCTGGTCGCCATAAGGCATCCCGAGGCGGTGACTGCGCCACGCCACTCTCCGCTCCAGATCTCTGGCCTGCGCCGCCTTATCATCCAGCGCAAATTGACAGTAGGCGGCCTTGCGTCTGTTTTCCGGCCGACTGATGAAACGGTCGACTTCGACAAACCAACGGCCTGACAATCTAGTGTCGGCATGGAGAAAAAACAGCCAATCACCCGATGACCGATCGGCGCCGGCCGCCAATTGCTGCCCACGTCCCTGGCGAACCGAAGCTATCAAAGCGCCATGTTCGCGGGCGATTTCCACCGTAGCGTCGACAGAACCGCCATCACTAACCACAATCTCTACAGGCCACGGTGTTGTCACGCTTAGGCTTTCCAGCGTCCCGGGAAGGTGCGCGCCTTCATTCAATGCAGGAATGACAATGCTCAGCATTTGCCTTGTGTGCCGGACTGTCGGTCGCAAGGCAAGCCCGACCGAGCATCAATTGTTCTATTTTTATTCTGAGCTTTTGCAATGGCTGAGCCACCATCCCTGAATGGAACACATACTGAAAATCCCAAGGAGCGAACCAGGCTCACCACATGCTGATAGATAAGGACGGCGGTGCATTCAGATGCCGCGCAGCTGGGTTCAACCCTCCGAATCGATTTGAAAAAACGCGGCGTGATCCGTTCTTCGACGGCTGGCAAACCCCGGATCAGGAAGCGCACCACGATGTCGCGGTATCAACGACAGTCACCGTCGAATCCTCCCGAACAGTCATTGCCCGAAACCAGTCTCCCGATCTGGGCTTTGACCGCTCTACTAATCCCTGCAGGGGTTGCGAACACGGCTGCATCTATATGCTTTGCCCGTCCTAGCCATGCTTGGCTGGGTCTACCGGCCGGTCTCGATTTCGAAACACGATTGTTCGCCAGGCCGAATGCCCCGGCGCTGCTTCGGCGGGAATTGTCCCTGCCTTCGTATACATGCCAGCCCCGTCGCCATGAGCACGAAGACGGACCCTACCAACCTATCGAACGAGAGCGGCGGATTGCTCGCGCTATTCTTAGCGTCCTGTCAGATTGTAATCACCCGCTCATCATCGTCACAAAGTCTTCGCTAAATCGAACGGGATATCGATATCCTGGCACAAATGGCTGCCAAGGGCCTTTGCGCTGTCGGTATCTCCGTAACCCATCTGGACCGAAGCCTTGCACGCACAATGGAGCCGAGGGCTTGCGCACTGGCCCGGCGTCTGGAGACAATCCGCTCCCTGTCGGAGGCCGGAATTCCTGTAAGGATCATGGTCGCGCCAATAGTGCCCGGCATTACAGACCATGAACTGGAGACTATGTTGGAGGCTGGGCGAGACGCGGGCGCCCCTCTGGCAAGTTACATCTTGCTCCGTTTGCCCGGAGAGGCGAAGGATCTGTTCGTCGAGTGGTTGGAGACTCATTTCCCGACTTTTCAAAGGAAAATGCTGAACACCATCAGATCTTTGCGGGACGGCAGACTGAATAATGCACAATGAGGCGAACGCATGATCGGTAGGGTGATCGACATGTGGTTTGTCAGGACTACCCGCCGCCTTGACCTGAAAAGAGAAGGCAAGGAATTGCGCGCTGACCTGTTCGGAAGTCTATCCCCAGATGACCGCCAGTTGAGCCTATTCCAGAAAGCGCCTGACTCGTAGGTGGCAATCGTGAAGCAAAGGGGATTCTCCAACCGCCCCCGGTGGTGATACACTTCCAGGATGCACGATGGCGTCGAACTGACTGGGCTCGCTCTCGTTGGCCTTATCGCCCTTGCCGGCGGCCTTTTCATGACGCGGATCCGCCAACCCGCCATTGTAGGATACATCCTGGCGGGCGTACTGCTGGGACCATCAGGCTTTCAGTTGGTCGAGGATCGAGGAAGCGTCGAGGTTCTGGCCGAGCTCGGTGTCCTCATGCTGCTATTCCTGGTCGGCATGGAACTCAGCCTGCGTGGCTTCAAGGCGATCTGGAAAGTCGCCGTCGGCGCAACGTTGCTGCAGATCGTGCTGGCCGTAGGTTTGATGTTGCTTTTCGGGCAGATTGGTGGCTGGCCGACTCAGGTTTCCGTCGTTCTGGGCTTCGTGATCGCCTTGTCCAGCACCGCCGTTGTGGTCAAGATGCTGGAGCAACTCAATCTATTGCGCCAGCCAGTTGGCCAACTGATTATCGGGATTCTGATTGCCCAGGATCTGGCCGTCGTTCCGATGATGCTGACCATAGGCCTTTTTAGCGAACTGGAATTGCGCCTCCTTGATATCGGCAAGATCGCCCTGTCCATCGGGCTGCTGGTTTTTTTTATCCTTTATCTCAGTCGCCGACGGCGCGTGGTGCTGCCATTCAGCGCTGTCGTCGGCACAGCACCCGACCTTCAGCCATTGGCGGCGCTGTGCTTTTGCTTCGGCGCCGCGGCCATGACGGGATTGCTAGGCCTGTCCCCAGTGCTAGGCGCCTTTCTGGCAGGGCTCATAATTGGCAACAGTACCGCCCGGCCGCACATGGTGCGCTCCACCTTGCCAATTCAAAGTGTGTTGATGGTTGTCTTTTTCCTGTCCATTGGGCTGCTGATCGACCTCACATTCGTCTGGGATAATCTGGGAACGGTGATCCTGCTGCTGACAACAGTCACGCTGGTCAAAACAATCATCAACATCGGGATTGTCAGAGTCCTGAAGCAGCCATGGCCCAACGCGTTTGTTGCCGGTGTCTTGCTGGCTCAGATTGGTGAGTTTTCCCTCATCATCAGTCAGGTCGCACAGGAAAGGGGCATTCTGGCGGCCGAATCCGGTCAGCTGATCGTCACCGTCATCGCCTTCTCATTACTGATGTCGCCAGTGTGGATCGCCCTGACGCGGCGCCTGGTGCGTGCCATTCTGCTCAGTGTTACGTCCCTCCGCGGGACCTTGAAAGCCATCGAAACCCGCAACATGGTAGTGTTCGGCCATTACGTTCTAGCTCGATACGCAGCACTGCGCCGCGTCGGTCGCCGTTTATGGCTCGCCAGGAAGGTGCGCCGTCGCCAACGGGCCTCTACCAAGAAATCCCCGTCCGCTTCGCCTCCCGCAGTTCTCTCGACCGACCAGCAGGACGAAGAAAGCGACACCAAACCAGCGGCGGATATTCGTGCCTGACTTCCGACTCGAAGAGGCCTGCCAAGGCAGCGTCGCTGGAGTGGACGAGGCAGGACGAGGACCCTTGGCAGGGCCGGTTGTTGCCGCTGCCGTCTGTTTTTGCGGACGCGCGTTGCCGCGCGCCGCGCGCCGGATGATCAACGATTCGAAAAAGCTGTCGGCCTCCGGACGGAACGAAGCATTCGAGGTGATCCATGAATTTGGGGTGTTGGGAATAGGGGAAGCCAGCGTTGCCGAAATCGATCGGCTGAATATCCTCCAGGCAACGATGAAGGCGATGCAGCGAGCCGTGGACAACCTGGACCTTAGACCGGACATCGTCCTGGTCGACGGCAATCGCACGCCGGAAATGCCCATCGATTGCCGCGCAGTGGTGAAGGGCGACAGTATCAGCCTATCGATTGCCGCGGCGTCCATAATCGCCAAGGTGACCCGCGACCGAATCATGACCCGGTTGGCCGTCGACTTCTCAGCCTACGGCTGGGACAGGAACGCGGGCTACGGTGTACCCGATCACATTGCGGCCCTTGAAACTTACGGACCAACGCCGCATCACCGTCGTTCTTTTGCACCGGTCCGCAATACCTTTTCTGACGAGATCAGAAAATAGACTAGTCAAAACTCCTTGACGATTTCCGGAATCAGTTCGACAGGTTCGCCACCATCGCCTTGGCTGGTCAATCGCAGGCCCAGAAGGCGGAACTGGGCAAGCCGCTGACGACAGCCAATGCTGCGGTTGCCTGAACGAGCCCCGAAGATCGACAGAATCCAGTCATTGTACGGGCCATGTTGCCGCCGCTTGTCTCCTGATGCATCGCTTGACCGTTTCAGGACACCGGGCGAAGCGTTGACAGTTTCTCAATCAACTGGCTCCAACCGAAGATTTGCGCCAAGTTGGGCTTACGCCCTGGCCGACAAGCCGAGACTACTCAATCAGCGTATCGCGGCTCTGGATTGTCCAAACATTGTCCGCAACGGTCGCCTTGACAACCTGCGTTTCAAGCCGGTTCAGCGCGTCACGCTGTCCATTGATATATTCCACGTATTCGGCGGCAATCTTGCTCACAGCAGTAAGTAGGTTTTCGGCCGTATTGATGGACGCTGAAGCGACTGTCGCCAGCACGCTGTTCAGCTCAACGGCACGAGCTGCCACAGACCGCCCTGTCTCCAAATCGCGCTGGATCAGCACAACCAGCTTGTTTAGCTTGAAGATGTCATCTTCAATTTCGTTCAATGCAGCGCGCGCAGCCTTCATATGGGCTTCAAATGCGGCATCCAGGTTCGGCAGCGGGTCTCCGGCGGCAAGATCCAGTTCGCTTGCTGCTTTCAGATAAGCGGTGACAGACAGGGTCAGCGATTGTCTGCGGAACTGGAATTCGTCGTCTCGATCGCTCAGAGCCTGCCGAACCCAGTCATAGGCATGCATCATCGACGACCCATCTTCCCGCTTTATCTCTGGAGAGCTGGACGGTGGGTAGCGGGTCGTCGGAATACTTGGCGGCTGGCGACCCAATCGCTGCGCCCCGGCAAACTCCATGAAGAGAGTGCGATCTGCAGGTGCTTCACCAGCAAATGTCAGGAAAACGGCGCGATCTGCCGTCTTGCAACCGGCAAGAAAGGTCAGGGCGATAGCGGCTAGCAGCCCGATCATCCTGACTCGGGAAACTGTTTCTCGGCGCATGGCAAAGAATCTGTCTCAACTGGGCTTGACAGCGAAATTGCCCTCGTTTGCCGGTCCGCGCCAGTTCGTTTTAGCCGCGCTCCGGTCTTGCCGCTCGGATCGGCGGCGATTTCGGTATCGCCGGTCCCGTCTCCTCATCAAGCACGCCCCTTCCCAACCGGACTGCCATTGACTATATGCAGTCGCCTGACTACACGACCCCGACTTAAAAGGGTCTCCGGCGAAAATATTGCCATGCCGGACAGCAAGACACCTGTCACGCGGCGACCTGCGCGCCCGTAGCTCAACTGGATAGAGCACCTGACTACGGATCAGGAGGTTGGGAGTTCGAATCTTCCCGGGCGCGCCAATGATTTCAATAAGCCAGAGAGCTGCCCAGGCGTTCCGGTCTTTCTCAAGCAGCACAAGAGCAGCACCTGTGCACTCGCCCGTCTCCAGCTTAACGCCAAGCTATCTATTCATCGCTACAACCTTGACCAACATCATGTATTCGCTGACGCTGCTCTTCAAATTTACAGGCCCCGGGACGCGATGGCAGTTCCCGCTGTCGCCTCAAGCACGACAGACCTCCTAGAATTGACGTGGTCGCTCGCCAAGAGCAATTGCTCAACAAAAGTCTCCTTGCTGAAATCGATTACGGATCGGGAAGGCCGCAACTTCATAACAACTCGAACAACAGATACAATTCCGGGTCGCCCGCACCCCCATCAGCATGCACAGGCGTGAACGCCTCAACGGATCGTAATTCAGATTTGGCTTGCCGACGTTCAGCGGCCGATCAGACAATGCACTCAAAAGAAATGGCTGCAGGAATGCAGCGGGAGGTCGGGTTCCCGCCTCGGCTTCGGACCAGGGGACCAATACCTCAGTCGTGCTTTCTTGTCGGGACTTCTCGGCCGGCTTTTCGTGCGCGGATTGATCGGACAGGCTCTTGGCCAGTGGAGCCAACTTCTTGCACCGACACACCCTGCCTTCCTTGTTCGCCTCCCATATCGAGACGCAGTCGCTGCCCATGTACTGCGGAGGATGGCCTCTGTTGCAGCCTGGAGCTTCCGCTGCCGAAGAAGCCGAATTCGGCATCTGTCGACTGATTTTCGCCGGCCATCACCATATGCTGGCACCCGGAATAGATCAGCATCTGTGACTTGTGCGCTGGCGCCCGGCTTGTCCAGTCATCGACATCTTGCTCTTTCCAACGCCTCCGGGTGCCGCTCCAGATCAGTCGCTCCGATGGCACTCTATTTTCCGCGTGATAGCACTCATAGCATCTTGGCTTCTTGCACAGCGATGCCATCGACAGCGATCACTTGAAGATTGAGTTCATGGCCTCGTTAACGTCTGCGGTAGTTTTCACTGCGAGCAGTTTGACGCCAAACGAGATCTCCGCGTCGGCGTCAGTGCGGCATGAACAGATTCCAAGCGTCGCCGCTTAGCCGTTTGGCATCTTCGACGACGCCGCGCATAATGGCCTCCGCTTCGTGATCAGGAGAGATTTTGCGAGCACAATTGTCCTGTTCCGGGTGCCGGGCAGGCCAGGCTTGCCCTATCCCTTGTTGCCGGCCACCTGCTTTCCGGCTCCATTTCGAGGCGGTGGTTTTTTTGATTTGATGGTCGCTGACATAGCAGTTCGGCCGAATGACCGCTTCCAGTCAAAAGCGACACGTCAGATTTGGCGCTGTTCGTTATCTGCCTTCAACGCCAAGGCGTTGCAGCCCGACTGCATCCCATCGGCCTTCCTGAATAGCGGAATCAATCAAGTCGGTCACCAATCTTCGCACGGCTTCAATCGCGAACGATGGTGGCTGGTCGGCAAGTTCGCACAAATGCAGTTTTCGGGTGATTTCCGGATCAGTGATTGGTCTGGCACAAACGGTGCCGTGGCCAATTTGTTCCGCAAAATAGTGCCGGGTATTGATGGTTGCACCCAAGCCGGCACAAACCGCGTCAATGGTCGTCCGGACTGAGTTCAGTTGAAATTTTGCGGCGGTCTCCACGCGTTTAAGAAGGCTCTCGTCATCCAGCAAGATGCGGGCCCACGGTCCTGCGCGGGGGGCAATCAGCGGCAACTCCAGCACCTCATCAAAGGCTATGGCCTCTTCTTCATCGCCGATGATTTGAGGTTGGCCGATACACATCATCTGTTCTTCGAGAATGGCTTCCGTCTTCAGGCGCGGGTTAGACGGCGGGTTGTAGACGATCGCCAGGTCAATCTCGGATGAAAGAGCCGAGACCAAAGTCGAATTCGGCAGGCTTTCCGTCAGCGACAGGCGAACATTGGGATAGCCGGCTGCGATCCGCTTCAGCAAATCGATCGCAACAACCTTCACCGCGGAATGGGCCATACCGACGGAGACATCGCCAGCCACTTGGCCGGCAGCGCTGCGAACGTCATCCGCTGCGCTTGACAGTAGCTTGAGAATCTCCGTTGCCCTGTCGTAAAGGCTTCGACCCGCGGCCGTCGGTTGCATCCCTTTCCGGGTCCGCACAAAGAGCGAGGTTTCCAGTTCGGCCTCAAGATTGTTCAGATGATGGCTGAGTGCCGACACCGCCACACGGGCGCGCCGTGCCGCGCGTGCCATTGCACCCTCTTCGTAGATCGTCGCAAAATACCGAAGCTGGCGTTCGTTCATGTCAGATTGCAATGTTATCTAAAATACAGAAAACAGATCACTAAACTTTATAGTTCTATGGCCTTGTGCGCAATGCTATGCAGGAATCCCTATTCCGTAAAAATGACGATAACAGTGGATTTTCGCCCTCTTTCCGGACTCCGCGTTGTGGAAATGACCCACATGATCATGGGGCCTTCTTGCGGGATGTTCCTGGGGTTCCTTGGCGCCGAAGTCATCAAGGTTGAGCCGCCAGAAGGCGATAAATCTCGTAATCTGACAGGAATGGGGCGCCCGTTCTGGCCGCTGTTCAATCGCGGCAAGAAATCGGTCCAACTGGATCTCAGGGCGCCGGCGGGCAGGGATGCGCTGATGCGTTTATTGAAATCGGCCGATGTGTTTGTCGAAAATTTCAAAGACGAATCGGCTCGAAGAATGGGTATGGACCCGGAGACACTGCGCCAGCGTTTCCCCCAACTCATCATCGGATCTCACAAGGGCTTTCTGCACGGCCCGTATCAGGGTCGCACCGCCATGGACGAAGTGGTTCAGATGATGACCGGCCTGGCCTACATGACCGGGCCGTCTGGTCAGCCGCTGCGGGTTGGATCGTCCGTCAATGACATTCTGGGCGGTTTGTTCGGCGCTTTCTCGATCGTTGCGGCCCTGATGGAGCGCAAAGAGACGGAGCAAGGTCGAGAAATCAGGGTCGGCTTATTTGAAAGTTGCCTGATGCTCGTCGCCCAGCACATGGTGCAATTCGAGCTGGAAGGTGAAAATCCGCCTCCGATGCCGGAGCGAACGTTCTCGTGGCCGGTCTACGACATCTTCAACACCGCAGACGCGCACCAGCTGTTTATAGGTGCGGTTACTGAAGGCCAGTGGGCAACGCTGTGCGCGATTCTCGGTCTGGATGATCTAAAGGACGATCTGCGGCTGCAGTCCAAGATGGACAAGATCAAGGCCCGGGACTGGACAATCCCCCGGGTCGCCCAAGCCATTGTGGGTCGGCGGAAAGATGATCTGGTGTCGGCTTTCGAGGCGGCTGGCATCCCGTTTTCGCCAATCCTGAAACCGTGCGACATGTATGAGGACGAGCACGTCACTCGCCCGGGCGGACTAACGGAATCGCACCTACCAGACGGCACGCCTTTCCGGGCGCCCGCGCTGCCCTTTGAGGTGGATGGGGCGATCATGAGCGGGGGCGGCAACCTTGCGGGACTTGGCGACGACACCCAAAGCATTCTTGCTGCGCTGTCAATGAGCGATGAAGAAATCGCGGCTGCGCGGGGCATCTGACGGGTGACGGCATGACAACCATCACCGACTTGTATCCGGACGGGCATACCGCGCTGCGCGAGGTGGGTCTTCGCGACGGGTTGCAGATGGTGAAGGTATTTCCGTCCACTGCTGGCAAGAAGCGATGGGTCGCGGCGGAGTACGCAGCCGGGGTTCGGTATTTCGATGCTGGCTCCTTTCTCCCGGCGCAGCGCCACCCTCAGTTTGCTGATGTCCGCGACGTGGTCAATTTTCTGTCCGACCTGCCCGATGCGGTGGCCTCCGTCCTGACACTCAACATGCGAGGCGCAGCGGATGCGTTGGAAGGGACAGCCCGGCAACTTGATTGCGTGGTGTCTGCCACCGAATCGCATAGCCGGCGCAATGTCCACCGCAGCCGGAAAGAGGCACTGCAAGTGGTTACGGAGATCTGCCGGTTGCGCAATCAGTCAGCCCGCAGGCCGCTGGTCGCCGTCGGCTTGAGCAATGCGCTGGGCTGCACACTGGAGGGCGCCGTAGATCCCCTTGAAGTGTATCGGCTGATCGGATGCTGCTATGAGGCAGGCGCCGATTTCGTCAGCATTGCGGATACGGTCGGTTTCGCCGGCCCGAGACAGGTTGCCGAGATGGTGCGTGCGGTTGTCGGCATGGACGATGGCCGTCCCGTTGGCGTCCATCTTCATGATACGCGAGGGCTCGGCCTAGCGAACGCGTCGGCAGCCCTTGATGAAGGGGCGACGATTATCGACGCCTCGCTGGGCGGACTGGGCGGCTGCCCCGCCGCACCCAGGGCGACCGGAAACATTGTGTTTGAAGACCTTGCGTTCCTTTGCGAGACCAAGGGCTTCAAGACCGGAATCGATATTGAGCAGTTGATAGGCCTTCGCGCCATACAGGCTGAAGAGATGCCTGGCGAGATTTTTTATGGTGCGCTGGAAAGGGCCGGGCTGCCGTCGAGTGTAATGAAAGGAGAGAGCGCCCGCTAAGCGGCGAAGCTCCGATATTGAATGAAACCGTCTTCAAGGAGGAAAAAATGAAGAAGACAGTGTTGATCTTGGCCGGCGCTGCAGTTGCGCCCGCCTTCGTTGCCGCTCCCGACGTTCTGGCGGCAGAGCAGACCATGCGGTGCAGTCACCAATTGCCGCCGCGCCATCATGGCGCCAAGCTGATCACGCGCTGGGCCGAGGAAGTGGACGCGCAATCCAGAGGTATCTTGAAGGTCCAAGTTTACGGTGCCAATTCTCTGCGTAACGCGAAGCAGAACATCCCGTCGGTCGCTCGCGGAAACATCGAATGCGCCTTCTCGGTGAACTTCCAATGGGGCCGGACCATTCCTGAAATGAATGTGACGCTGCGACCCTACACGTTTACAAACAAGGCACAACTTGAGACATTCCATACATCCAAGGCCGCCAATATCCTCGAAGCCGCGATGCTAAAGAAAGGCGTGCGCAATGTCGCCTGGATGTTCATCACCCGAATGTCCGCCTTCACATCCAAGGACAAGCCCCTGATCAAGCCGGCCGACTTCAAGAGCGTAAAGATCCGAGGGTTGAACAAGCTGGTTGACAGCGGCCTTCGCGCGCTGGGCGCGGCACCTTCCGCCATGTCTGGTAGCAAGGTCTATCAAGCCCTGTCGACGGGCGTGATAGATGCCGGCCTGACCGATATTTCCGCCGCCTATTCGCGGAAATATTACGAAGTCCAGAAATACGTCACCGTTTCGCCGCTATTCAGCGTGTTCTTCCACGCCTACGTCAATCCGAAATGGTATGATGGCCTGGATGCCACACAGAAGAAAGCGCTGGAAGTGGCCGGGGTCAATCTCGGCAAATGGGCCATTGAAGTATCGGACGCCACCGCGGCCAAGGCGCCGGCCCAGCTCAAGGCCAAAGGCATGATTGTCCACATCCATACGCCCGCCGAAGTCGCCGCGATGAAGAAGGTCATGGCACCGGCATTCGACAAGGCTTTCAATGGTTCGACGGGCAAGACCGGCAGGATGCTCATGGAGATCATGAGCAAGTAGTCTGGATACCAAATCTGCGGGGTTGGGCTTCCATCAATGGCGGTCACCCGGAACGACGCTGCGCTGGCGTCCGAACCGCTGGCGAGGGCCGGATTGCTGTTGCGGACTGCAGACCGATGGCTGGGTCGGATTGCTTTCGGCCTTGTCCTTATCGGCGCCATGGTGGTTGTCCTGCTGACCGCTCTCATCGGGTACAGTGTCTTCTGGCGTTATGTCTTGGGCGTTCCGATCGCATGGACTGACGAATTATCCGGATATCTGGTCGTTCTGATGGTGATGGTCGGCGTTTCCGAGGCACTTCGGCGAGGCGATCATATCAACGTCGATCTTCTTGTCGGCAGGCTGACGCCACCAAAGCAACGATGGGTGGCGGCTTGGAGCATGCTGGCCGTGATTGCAGTTGGCGTCGTTCTGCTCCTAGACGCCATCAGCGCCGTACATGGTGTCCATGTCATGGGGCTGGTGTCCGAAGGATATCTCGAGATAAAGATGTGGATTCCGCAATCCGCGATCATACTGGGCGCAGCGATGCTGATCGTGTCCGCACTGGTCGGCCTGTGGCGGGCCCTCGCCGGTTTTCCAGCAGTCGATCGCCGGGAACATTGACCGAGAGCCTGCAGCAGCCGATCCATGCTGACCCTCGTAATCGTTCTTGGCTGCTTGATCCTGCTCCTGCTGACAGGCGTGCCTGTCTTTGCCGGTCTTGGTATCGCTTCCGTTGTGATCATGCTGCTTGTCGAAGGCAGTTTCAGTGGTATCGCCGACACGGTTTTCGGAAAGCTGAACATCAACCTGCTGGCGACGATTCCGCTGTTCGCCTTCATGGCTTACATCATGATCCGGGCACGGATCGTCGATGACCTATACCAAACGGCACATACCCTCGTGCGTCACTTGCCAGGCGGGTTGGGTGTAGCGACGGTCATGTCCTGCACCGTCTTTTCGGCAATATCCGGGTCTTCAGCCGCCACCGCGCTGACGATCGGAACCAGCGCCATCCCGCAGATGAACAAATTCGGCTATCCGACGAAAGCGGCGCTAGGCGTCGTGGCGGCAGGCGGGACTCTGGGCATTCTTATCCCGCCCTCCGGCCCGATGATCCTTTACGCGATTGTGACCGAGGCATCGATCGGCGCCCTGTTCGCGGCCGGTTTGCTTCCTGGCCTGATCATTGCCTCCCTGTTCGCCCTGTGGTGCGTGGTGAGCAATCTGGGCGCCCGCGGCGCGGCGCGGGCGCCGCGGGCAACCTGGCGCGAGGCGCTGGTGGCCATCCGGGCCTCCTTCTGGGCTCTTGTCATGCCGCCGCTGGTGCTGGGCGGAATATATTTCGGGATATTCACGGCGTCGGAAGCCGCCGCGATTGGGGCAATTCTAGCGCTCGTCGTAGCGATTCTGGCTTACCGAAACTTCGGCTGGAAGGATCTGTTCGACTGCGCGTACGACACTGTACGGATCAGCGCGATGCTGTTCATGATCGTGGCGGCAGCCGGGATGTTCGGCCACGCCGTGACGATCATGCGTTTGCCCAACGAACTGGTGGACGCCATCGCCGGAGCCGGTCTGACAAAGATCCAGTTCGTCATTGCGGTGATGCTGGTGATCTTGGTCCTGGGCATGTTCTTGGAGACAATTGCCATCATTCTCATCACCACGCCAATCATCTTTCCTGTGATTCAGGATTTAGGCGTCAATCCGGTATGGTATGGTGTCCTGTTGATGATCAACCTGGAGCTGGCGCTGATTACACCGCCCGTCGGGATCAATCTGTTCGTGATACGGGGAATTACCCGCGCGCCGTTAGGGAAGGTTATCCGAGGCACTGTTCCCTATGCAGTGCTGATGGTCATGAGCCTGATTTTGATGTTGCTAGTACCGCAGATTAGCCTGTGGTTACCGTCACTCATGGGCTTCGGTCGGTAGCTTGGTCGACAGTCGGCGAGTTCAAACTATGCAAGGCCTCGTGTACCCGCCCATGTCCTCGATTAATTGCCGATTGCGTCCGTAAGTTGATTGTCAGGGAATCGACGTTTCTTGATTCAGCTTCTGAAACCAGATTCGTTGGACAGGAAATCAGTCCCGTGTTGCTCATTGCCTACCTTAGGAATAGAGGTTAAAGTCTAATTATGAAAGTTAGATTGACGATCTGTTGACAGCATCATCAAAGGGCCCGCTACGGTCGACATGAAAGGAAACGGAATGCCCGAGAACCGAGTGTATCTGCTGGGCGGATATCAGTCTGATTTCAAAAAAGCGTATCAACGTGTTGGCATCAACCTGAAGTCCTTGATGGGAGAGACCGTCGATGGCGCTTTGACGGCGACGGACATTGAGCCTCGGGAAATCGATGTCGCCCACGTTGGAAACTTCGTGGCAGAGCTGTTTTGCGGACAAGGTCAGCTGGGCGGTTTCTTCGCGGCACTTCATCCGGAATTTTCGGGCCTGCCTGCGGCGCGCCATGAGGGTGCGTGCGCGTCTGGTAGCCTAGCAGCGCTGGCTGCCCAAGCTGACCTCAAGGCAGGGCACTACGATCTGGCGTGCGTCTTGGGGGTAGAAATGATGCGTCATACCGATGCGCAAACCGCTGCGAATAATCTGGCCGCGGCAGCACATATCGGCGCTGAAGGACAGGGCGCACAATGGATGTGGCCCTGGATGTTCGATAAGCTAGGCGAAGAATACGACCGCCGCTACGGCCTGAAGTACGAGCATCTGTCAGCGATTGGCGAAACCAATTTCAGCAACGCCCGGACTAATCCGAATGCACAGACTCGGGAATACCAATTCAACGAAAACAGCTTCACAAAGAATGACGATGCGAACCCTGTAGTCGAGGGCATGATCCGCAAACAAGATTGCGGGCAGATCACCGACGGCGCGGCCTGTATCTTGTTGGCATCCGAAGTCTATGCCAAGGAATACGCTGCCCGGCGCGGCATGGCCTTGGAGAACATCCCATACATCAGGGGCTGGGGGCACCGAACAGTTACGATCCGGCTAGAAGACAAGCTAAAGGAGCGGCACAACAGCCCCTACGTCTTTCCGCATGTGCGCGGCACACTGACTGACGCTTACCAGCGCGCCCGCATCGCCGGACCAGAAGATCTCGACGTCATAGAGACTCACGACTGCTTCACTACCACCGAATACATGGCGATCGATCATTTCGGCATCACCGGGCCGGGCGAAAGCTGGAAAGCTGTGGAAGACGGTACGATCCAGCGCGATGGGAGCCTGCCGGTCAACCCATCAGGTGGGCTCATTGGCGGCGGCCATCCGGTCGGCGCGACCGGTATCCGCATGCTGGTTGACAGTTATAAGCAGGTAACCAATACCGCCGACGGATTCCAAGTGGAAGGCGCAAAGACCGCCGCAACACTCAATATTGGCGGATCATCAACAACAATGGTCAGCTTCATCGTCTCCGCCGGCTCCGCCTGAGCCAGCGGATCGCTACACCGAAATATGCACCCGGCAGCCGTCCACAACTTTCCATGGATCGGCATGTTGCAAACGCTATCCGGTAAAACGAAACGATAGATTAAAGTTATGGGCTTATAAAGAATAGTTGACGGAGCACCGATTTATCGGTTTTGGGAGCTATATCAACCGCGATTCTCGTGTTTAATGGCTCCGTCCGCACCATCGCTGGCAGCATTTTCTTTTCTGTCAATTTTTTATAAGCCCCAAAGTTATCACGGACTGTCCAAATTGGTTTCGCCACAACGATCACAATCTATAGAAGCAGCGCCGGAATTCTCAATCAGTTACCGCGACTTCGATGCCTGTCACGCCGCCCTGTCAGCTGCGCTTGTGCGCTTCAACAACATATTCGGCGACCCTTGGTCGGTTTTGATCCTACGGGATTGTTTCTTGGGAATCAGCCGTTTTACGGAGTTTCTCGACAGCACGGGGATCACGCGGCAGACGCTCAGCGCGCGTTTGAAAGAGTTGACCCGTCACGGTGTTTTGCATCGCGTTCGCTACAACGAGCGGCCTGCGCGCTACGAATATCGACTGACGCCGAAAGGGCTAGATCTCCATCGCTTCGCCTACGCTGTCTGGAAATGGAGCGTCGACTGGTCCCTATCGCCGCCGACGCTGCCGACGATCCTGTTTTTTCGGAAGACGCTCCAGCCTGTGTCCCCGATATTAGCCTGCAGCAATTGCCAGACGCCCCTTGTGTTGGAAGACTTGGTTATGGGTGCAGTCGGGCGCGAATCGCTCGATTTGCAACTTAATCGGCGAGCACGTCGCTGGGCCGGTAATACCACGGCAGCCTTTATCGGCGACACGTTGTTCGGCAAAAGAACCTTCATTATCGGCGATCGATGGGTGGGCCTGATCCTTGCCAGCGTTTTGTTGGGCGTGTATTCCTTCGACCGTTTGGCAGACCGACTCGGCATAGCAACCAACATCCTGGCACACCGCCTCAAGATGTTGACGGAGTACGGTCTCCTGTCAGCGCCGGTCTACGAACCGGGCCAAAGGTGCTACGAATATCGGCCGACGCAGGAAGCAGCCGCCCTAGTTCCGCTGTTTCTTGCAATATCGGAATGGGTGACGCGGTGGGAAACACCAGATGGTGCAGCGCCTCCAGTATGGTGGCATAGGCCCTGCGGTGCAGCGATCAAAACCTGTCTTGTTGACGAAACGTCCGGCGGCCGCCTTTTGGTCTCGGATATTCGGTTTTCGATGCCCATAAAAGATCAACAATGATGTAATGCCGGCCCGCGCCCTTCCAATAATGCTTTCTTAAGGACTTGGTGTCCTTTCGTTAAGGAATGACGCCTGTGCTGTGCGTTGCTGGCGCCTTCCAAGCGTTGCGAGATCGTCGGGATTGAGGCGGCGGCATTGCTTCCTTTGGTTTCTCTTGTTGATTGGCCTCATCGATATCCTTGGATGCGTCCGTCTTGGCTGGCACCGCCGCTTGCCGTCTTCTCAAGGCTACTAGCTGCCAGCGCGCATTGGCAATGTTTTCGGCAGCAGGGCCCTTTTTATACGCGTCGTAGCAAAGGCAGTCCCCTATGGTTCGTGAAAAGGCACGCCATGGCGATGAGATTGCACTGAGCGTAGAACTCCGGCAGCAGCCTCGCGGGCTCTTGCCGTAGAACCTTTTCACCTTTAAAGGTTACTTTAAGATTCTGTACAGTTCTTCGATTCCTCACCTTCCATTGGAGATGTCCTTCTGGCTGCAGCGCTCCAGATTGGCTAGGCTCGTTGCAAGCACATAGCGGCTTTAGCTAGCGCAGAGTGTCCCCGGTCGCGGGTCACGACGTCGCCGGACGAGCGGGAGGCAAGATGGGCGCTCTTGGCAGAACGGTTTGATGCAAGCGTAAGACGCCACTGCAGAGAAGCCATGTTAACCCCAAGGGCAGAAAAATGGCTGGAAATCAGCCAGATGACGCTGTGCCCGGAACACTTTCACAACGCCTACAGACCAATCAAATGGACTTGCGCGTACGAGGCCTTTCCTAGCCCATCGCGCCTATGGCTATGGGCAGCCACAAAACAATTCCCGGGAAGGCAACCAGTAACCCTAAGCGCACGAGGTCTGCCGCCAAGAACGGAGCCGTACCTGAAAACACGGTACGCAAGGGGAGGTTTGGTGCCATTTTGTGGAGCACAAACACATTCATCCCGATCGGCGGTGTGATCAGACCGATTTCGATAATCATCACGTTGATGATGCCCCACCAGATCGGATCGTATCCCAGACCGGTTACCAGCGGAAATACAAAGGGCAACGTGATCACCATTGCCGAAATTGTTTCGAACACGGCTCCCAGAATCAAGTACATCAGCAGGATAGCTAAGATTACAAGGATTGGCGCAATTTCGAGACCGCCGATCCAGTTGACCAGCGCTTCCGGCACCGTGGATGTCGTTAGGGCGAATGTGAAGATAGAGGCACCAACGATAATCAGAAAGATCACAGCGGTCGCCCGACCCGTTTCGACAAGAATTTCGAAAAGACCGTTGAATCGACTTTTGGTCCGCAACATCCAGATCAAGAAAGTGAACAGAGCACCGATAGCTGCGGATTCCTCAACGGTGAATATCCCCGAATAGATGCCGCCCATCACCACAACCACCAGCGTCACGACGGGCCAGTTCTTTAGAACCTCCTTGCCCCGTTCTGTCCACGTCGCGCGTTGGCCGGCTGGTCCAGCTTTCGGATTTAGAGTAACCATCAATCGGATGGCTGCGAAATGGAACAATACTGCAATTACGCCGGGAATTAGAGCGTTTCCAATTTAACCGGGTTCATATCCTGCTGCCTTGAAGAAATTGAAGCATTCTTCGTCGTTGAAGAGATCGCAGATGTGGCTGACGGCCTGCCAAAGGTCTTC
>JAPOST010000078.1:17255-18763 GCA_026709535.1 Rhodospirillaceae bacterium | reverse complement strand
CTACAGTACCCAGGCAACAAGGGCGAAGCCGCCGAGGAATAGAAATACGCAGATTGTAAAGGCAAGCTTTAGATTCTTGTCGGCGAAGTCCTTGATCATCGGGCCGAACAGATACAGCGCACCGGCAATTGCGAAATAGCGCGCTCCACGACCTAGGATCGACACCAGCGTGAACATCAGAAAATCCATTTGGAAGAAACCGCTGGCGACCGTCACGACCTTGTAGGGAATAGGCGTTATGGCGCCCATGGCGACGAAAAACTCGCCATATTTTTCATATTCAGCCTTCACGATCGCCATCTTGTCCATGGCGCCATAGAGTTCGAGCAGAGGCTTGCCGATATCCTCGAATGCAAAGGATCCCAACATCCAGCCGAAACAACCACCTGCACTTGATGCAACAGTGCAGGCCGCCGCCAGCTTCCACGCCTTCGCGCGAACCGCGATGATCATCGGAATCAGCATCGCGTCCGCCGGGATCGGGAAAAATGTGGCCTCGGTAAACGAAAGAACAACGAGCCACCAGAAAGCTTGCGGATGAGCGGCTTTTTCTAGGGTCCAGCCGTAGAGTTTTTGGAGCAATGAAGCCTGCCAGGATGACGATGCGCGTGACGTGGGAGCTTGGATGTATCAACCGGCTGCCGGCCTGTCACGCTTGAGGTTGTGTGAAAATTCGCTGTCACGGGGGACATCGGTCGATCAACGGTCGCCCGGCCGAATGTCCATGAAGTCAGGTCGCCGGCTCAAAACCTCCGAGGATCGTGTGCTTGCCGTCAAAAGTGCAGGCTGTATGGCGTCCTCTTTCCGGCTCACGGGCGCCTTGCCGAGGGCCTCCGGCAGAGGGCTGCGCATCACCGGCTGCGGGGCGGTCTCCTGTACCGCGGGAGCCTGGGACGTATCGTGCGCCTTCAGACGCCAAGGCTCGAAAGACACGCCGAGAATTCGGGCAGCATGATTGCGGGAAGGCACGATGAACTTGTTGGCTATCGTAAAACGAGGAGGTCGCGGCGTCTGAGGACGAGACGCCACGACCGTCTCAGGGGATCCCGAAGGTCAGGGGCGGGTAAACATACCGCTTCAACCTCATCCCTGTCAGCTTGTCACGGTTTGAGGAGGCCATGGCCCAACCGTGAACGGGTGCCGGAGCGAGCGCCTGGTTGACAGGTGGAATTTCGGGTCGGTCTTTGGCAGAAATTCGCCTGAATCGGGGCGATTCGATGGTCAATTACGACGATTGGGCGGCGGACGGTCGGTGAACTCCGGCTGGCCCGGCTCAATACAGTTCGCGCGTGCCTTCGATATAGGTTCGTTCGGCTTCGGCCGGATCGCCCGGCAGATTCGTCATCTCGTTTATCATCCGGCCCGCACCGGGAAGAATTGCCCGATCAGGCCGACTGTCCTCGTCCCATAGTCTGGCTCGGCGGATTGCCCGGTTGCAGTGTAGATAGGCTTCCCTGATCTCCACGCGGATAGCCATCAAGGCTGGCTTGCCACCCATGGACAGTCGC
>JAPOST010000078.1:0-16972 GCA_026709535.1 Rhodospirillaceae bacterium | reverse complement strand
AATGCGTGTCCAGTCGGTTGATTACCTTTTTCCGGGCACGGTGCGAGGGCGCTCGATAACGGGCACGCAGTGAATTCATGGAGGCTATTGTTCCCACGGGCACCGCTTCCGAAGTCAGGTGTTCAGGATGCCGATCAGATGGGGCGGCGCGGTCCCGAGGGGCAGGGTAGCGGCTTGTCATCCCCGATCAGGTGATGATCATGGTTGAAACCGCTTCACAATTGCTCTGATACAACTGCAATCAGCAGCCTTCAAAGGCCGGAAAATATCTCGCAAATACAGATGATCGGATCGGCAAAAGGGAATGGACGCGTTCATCATCATGACCAATATCAGTCGTTGACTGCAGCTTGACAACCATTGGGTCCCGTCTGCTGTCCGTCATGCGTAGCAGAACCTTGACAACGTGCCTGCTTCGCGCGACCTCAAAACGCCTGATTCCGTGGTCGCAATGGCGGGCATGGCAGTGTCTGATGCAAGGGGGAGTCTGACATGACCCAATTCAACAACACCGGCGCGATCTGGCAATGGTCTGCCCCAGCGACAGCGGCGGCGATCCGTAACGGTCAGGTATCCGTGGCTGAAGTGGTGAATGCGCATATCGATCGTATGCACACCGTCAATCCGGCTCTGAATGCCGTGGTGGTTGACCTGAGTGATCAGGCGCGCGCAGCGGCCCGGAAAGCGGATGCGGATCGCGCGGCAGGGAAGGACCTTGGGGTCCTCCACGGCGTGCCTGTTACCATCAAGATCAATGTCGATTTCAAGGGTCAGGCGAACAGTAACGGCATCCCGGCGTTCAAGGACATGATCGCGCCGGACGACTCACCCGTTGTCGCCAACCTCAAAAGAGCCGGTGCGATCACTCTTGGCCTGACCAACACGCCGGAAATGTCGTTCCGCGCTTTTACGGACAATCCCCTGCACGGTTTGACCAGGAACCCCTGGAGTCCAGACCATAATCCGGGTGGCTCTTCCGGCGGCGGCGGCTCGGCCGCCGCAGCGGGGATCGGGGTCATTGCGCATGGCAATGATATCGGTGGCTCACTTCGCTTTCCCGCCTGGTGTAATGGCATAGCAACCATCAAGCCGACCTTGGGGCGGGTACCGGCTTATAATCCCAGCGCTTCGGCAGAAAGGCCGTTGATGGCCCAGTTGATGTCAGTGCAGGGGCCGATGGCGCCTTATGTCGAAAGTACGCGCCTTGGGCTGGAAGCGATGGCGCAACCTGATCCGCGCGATCCTTTCTGGTGTCCGGCGCCGCTGGAAGGGCCAAAACCGGAAGGGGTGATCAAGGTCCTGCATGCCCAGCCTGACGACGATATGGACTGCGATCCGAGGGTTATGGCGCAGGTCGAAGCTGCGGCGGAGATGCTGGAAGATGCCGGTTACGTTATCGAGAAGGGGATGGCGCCAAACCTGAAAGAGGTCTGGCAGATGTGGTCCGACATCCTGATGGCTGAAATCCAGACCCTGCAACGAAAATTGATAGACGACGTCGCGACGGAGGCTCTGGCCAACACGCTGGATGCCTATGTTGCCTTCTCCAACACGCTCGACATGAAGGGCTACATGACGGCCATTGCACAGCGCTCGAAGCATGTGCGCGACTGGATGATGCAATTGCAGGAGACGCCGCTGATACTGACGCCTGTATCGGTCAAGCCGATCTGCCTGCTGAATGAAGATCTGGAGGGGCCAGAGCGGGTATACGAGATTTTTACGGCTGCGCGATTCGTTTCCGCACTCAATCTGTTGGGTTTGCCATGCGCCATCGCGCCGGTCGGTATAATCGACGGGTTGCCGACTGCCTGTCAGATCATCGCCAGCCGATTCCGGGAAGACATGGCGCTAGACGCCGCGCAGGCAATTGAAGACCGCGTCGGTATCCTGTGTCGCGAGTTGTGGGCGCGCGACGCAGAGGGTCAATCAGAAGGCGTCGTCGTACGCGGCGGCGCCGATGTCGCAGGCTAGAAGGGTGAAGCGGTCCCGTGCATAAGCTGCGGCAAGTTCCTGTTCGAGGGTTTCCGGATCGGTGATCTCCCGGCCGATGCCCCCCATCGCTTCGGCCAGCGCCGCGAAATCCGTGCGGCCGAAATTCACGCCAAGATTCGGACGTCCGCTGGCGCGTTGTTTCAGTTCGATCAGAGCCAGAGACCGATCGACCATCACCATGATAGCCATCGGCAGACGAAGGTCGCGTAATGTGGCCAGTTCCCCGGCCACCATTTCCAGGCCCGCGTCGCCCATGATTGCCAAGACGGGCGTATCAGGCCTGGAAAGCTTGTAGCCAATGGCAAGCGGAAGGGCGACGCCCATCGTACATAGCGCAGTGGACTGAAGCAGCGTTCGCGGCGACAGACAAGTCCACATCTGGGACAGCAGGATGCGATGGGCGCCACTGTCCACGGTCACTACTGTATCGGACGGGCTGGCGCGGCGGGCGGCGGCAAAAGCCTGATGTGGACCCCATGTGGTCGGGACGGCGAATGCCGAGGCTAGGGCTTCGCGGACTCGTGCCGGCTCCCCATTCGGCCATGATTTGTCTCGCGGATGGATGTCGTCCGTGACGGCAGCCAGACCGGCCGTGACATTTCCCGGAAAGCTCAAGGCTGCGCCGTGCATGCCGTGACGAATCACGGCGTGAGGCAGGTCGATGGCAATTGCCGGATCCCACGGATCAATCCATCCGGCCCTCATTTCAATCGGGTCGTATCCGGCCAGCAGAATGCAATCGGCCTGTTTGATGAGTGGCAGGATGATCGCGTCGGACTTCGGCGACAGACCATGCCCGCCCAGCGAAAGCGGGTGATCGTCCGGCAACAGGCCTTTTGCCTTGTAGGTGGCGATAAACGGCATCGAAAACCGCTCGCAGATCTCGGTGATCACTGCACCGGCGTCGTGGGCGACCGCGCCGACGCCGCCGATCATCACCGGCCGTTCTGCCCTGGCGAGCTTTGCCCGGGCCTGATCCAGGTCCGGACCTGCCGCCGGTGCGACCACTGTCACCGGGGCCGTCGATGCGCGCCGACCTGTCGGTTGTTCCCGGTCCGCCAGTGCCACAGGGATATCGACATGCACCGGCCCTTGTGGATCAGCTATTGCAATCGAGACGGCCTTGTCGATCATCAGATCAACGGCTCCATCCGCCATCGTGAAACTGCCCTTGGTAATCGGGCGCATCACCTCGGTCTGTTCGAATACCTGGTGGGTGTAGGACTGTGCGGTGGCGGAATCCATGCAACCGGACAAGACGATCAGAGGAACCTGATCATGCCACGCGTTCACCACCGTGTTGATGCCATTCACAAGTCCCGGGCCGATCGTGGCCAGGAGGATGCCCGGCGCGCCAGTCGCGTGAAACGTTCCTTCAGCCATGAAACCGCCGGCGTTCTCGTGTCTGCACAGGCGAAATCGGATCCCGGAGGATTCGAGGGATTGCATCATTGCCAGGACTTCACCGCCGGGAATGCCGAAGGCGTGGCGGCAGCCGGCCCGGGCGAGACGTTGGGCGATCAGGTTTGTGGTTGTCGACATCAGGAGCAGGTCTCGTCAGGCAGGTCGCGGGCGCATGAACACACCGTCAATCTGAAGCTGCCGCGCAATATGGCGGCTGAAGTAACCGGGAATAAAGAGATGTGCGGCATAGCCCAGCGCCTCCATTCGGTTTAACATGGCGCGCCAGTCGGCCTCGCCGTCGTAGATCGGCTCGATAGACATTTCCAATTGCCAGCCGGCGATGCGATGCATAACGCCTCCGGCCCCATCCAGGACAGCCGGTTCGAGCCCCTGTGCGTCGACCTTTACGAACGCCGTGTCGTCAGGCGCAACGTAGTCATCAAATACACTGGCGAGCGTCCGCAAGACGACCGTCTCGCATCCGGTCATTTTCGATGTTGGCGTAAAGCGCATGGCGCTGTCCGCGAGGGGCAGGGCGGAACTCATGTCCGTTTCGGCCGAGATATTGATCGTGATTTCGCCGTCGTGGTCGCCAATGGCCATCTGCGACGCGACCTGCCAGGCGCCATCCGACGTGGCCTGACGCTCCAGAGATCTGTGAATGGCGGATTGTGGCTCGAATGAGACGAGGCGGCCTCTCCACCCCGCACGTCGCAGATAGCTGCCATATTCGCCCTTGTGGCCCCCGACATCCAGGACAGTCGTGATGCCGAAATGGTTAAAGATGGTCACGAGGTTGTCCCAGTGGCTCTTTTTTGGCCTGCCGTTCATACTCATGCCGCCTTCCGCTCGGATGGGCTACCCATTCGCCACAGGATCAGGGGGCCGATCGCAGCGCCTACGGCAATTGTGGCAAACCCGACGAACCAGCCGAATTCCGATTTGCCGCCCGCCACATCAAGCGCGATTCCTACCGCGGTGGAGCCGAGAAAACCACAGCCGAACCCGATCATGGAATGCAGCGCGAGGGCGGCGCCGCGCCGACCCGCAGGCGCCGCTGCAACCGCTCCCGCAGTCAGCGAGGCCGAATCGGCGACAATCGGGACGCCATAAATCAAGCCGACACAGCAGACCAGCCAGTAGGGCGCTCCGGCGAGAGATCCAAGGGTAAGTGCAACGAGAGTCGACAAGGACATGATCCAGATGATCGTTCGTCGGCGTCCCACCCGCATCGCTATTTCGTTACCCACAATGCTGGAGGGTACGCCGATCAGCCCGATGATCGTTGCGACCAGCGTCGGCGCCAACCAGGCAGGCGCTTCGCTGTCTCGCGCGGCCACCCAGGTCAGATAGGCGACAATCCACCCGCGCAGGGCAAACAGTTCCCAAACGTGGGCAGCATAGCCCAGGATGTACATCATTGTTGGTCGGTCGCGCAGGACCGGGCGAACATCCAGCAGACGGCCAATGGGTGGTCGGCGTTCCTTGAGTGGCCGCGCTGTCGCCGCCACGAGGAAACCGGCAATCCAGGCTCCGCAAGCGGCCAGCCCGAAAGCCCAGCGCCAGCCGAGCAGATCGCTCGCGATACCAGCGAACAGGAATGATAGACTGGAACCGACGCCGAACGTTGCCGTATAAAACGCTATATGACGGGGCTGTGCAGGCCCTTCCAGGCGATCCGTCAGTATTCGTAAGCCGGGCATGTAGACGCCCGCGAGGCCGACGCCCATCAAGGTATGGAAGATGACGCTGGTCCAGAAGCCATCGGCGAACAAGGCGAATGCGAGTGTGGAAAGACCCGACAGCATCGCTGCCGTCAGAAATATCCACAAGGCTTCGTAGCGATCTGTCAGAAGCACGAGGAAGGCGACCGCCGCCATGTATCCTCCGAAATACGCGCCATTGACGATGCCGGCCTCGGTGTTGCTGAGTTGCCAGACTGTGACCAGTTCCGGCAACAACGCTGGAAAGGTGGCGAATCCCAGCATGCCCAGCGATTGGGCCAGGCACATGACAAGGACAAGGCGGCCAGGGTTAGCCATCAGCGGCGCAGCTTCTATTTGGCTAGGGCGCCTTCAATGGCTTTCGAGACTGTCAGGTTCCAGCGATCATCATCGGTATCGCCGACGACCATCAGGCCCACCGGTGCGTCGCCAGCCTGGTGAATAGGAAGGCTGGTGGCGCATCGATCCAGGAAGTTGAACAGCGCCGTGTTGCGCAACATGGCGAGGTTGTTGTCGCCGAAGGCAGTGTCGTCATTCTCCAGATCGGCGATCTTCGGCGCTATTCGCGGGCAGGTCGGCATCAGAATTGCGTCATAAGGGGCAGTGATCTCATCGGCCTCGTTGCAGTAACGGCCCCGGGCGTGCAGGAGGTCGACATAATCCGCGCCGCTTGTTTTCGCGCCGTTCATCATGCGGGCAGCAACTCGGTGATCGAAATTCTGCGGTTCCACCTCCAGATCCTGACGATGCAGAGACAGAGCCTCGACCGCCGCGAGTCCACCGGCCGTGCTGAGTTTGGGAATATCGGCCAGAATGTCGAATGAGACATCAGTCAGGATGACGCCCGCCGCCGACAGCTTCGACAGCGCTCGCTCGTAGGCTGCGGCCACCGTATCTTCCAGGTCTTCCAGAACAAGGGTCTGGGCGGCGCCCAGACGCAATCCTCTGACCGGGATATCCGGCAGCGCTTCAGGCGTTACGCCCGCCATGACCCCATCAATGACATTGCAGCACTCCACGGAAGCGGCCAGCGGGCCAATGCTGTCCAGGGAGAAAGACAGCGGAAAGCAACCATCCTGCGGGATACGGTTCGCGGTCGGCTTGAAGCCGGTCAGACCAGTGAGAGCGGAAGGTATGCGAACCGAGCCGCCTGTGTCGGTACCGATCGCGGCAATCGCCATGCCGTCCGTGACCGAAATTGCTGCGCCCGAAGAAGATCCGCCCGGAATGCGCCGGCCCGGACGGTCCCAGGGGTTGGCCGGCGTCCCGTAGTGCGGATTGATTCCGATTCCCGAATAGGCAAATTCGGTCATGTTGGTCCGCCCGACGATGATCGCGCCGGCACCCTTCAATCGCCGGACGATCGCGGCGTCTGCATCCGCTGCGGGGGCCGATTCCCGAATCCTGGATCCGGCCCGCGTGGTTTCGCCAGCGATATCGAAGAGGTCCTTGACCGAAATCGGCATGCCGGCCAGCGGTCCCTGGTCGACGCCAGCATTGCGCATCGCATCGGCGTGTGCAGCTTGCGCCATGGCGGCTTCGGTATTGTGGTCCAGGAAGACCAACTGGCCTTCGCCGTCGGAGTCCCGGGCGCAGGCGCAGGCTTGCTCGACCAACGTCGTGGCACTTGTTGTGCTGGCGGCAAGTGCCATCTGCTGACGGGCGATGGTGTCGAGTGGTAGTGTGGGCACAGTCATATGGGTCTCCGACAGACAGCAAGCAAAGCTGGCTTTTTTCAACCCATCATCGAATTGTCGCAATACCGATTTCCGGGTCCGGGGACTGCGCCTGTTGCAACGAGGGTTGGCGAGAGGGAGCTTTTGCGACTGAATCTGAAGCGTTGGATGGCAACAGTTCCATGACAAGACGGATCAGGAGGTGCTGGTTTTCGGCGACCGTCATGTCGCGCGACCCGGATTCGATCAAGCAGCGCCGGATAGGCAGACAAGTCGGAACGACCCACTGCGGCCTTGGAAGGATATTCTTCTTTGGCCTCAAGAACTCCTGCGCTGCTCTTTGGCGTCTCTCTAGACGTGTGAAGACCGGCTCGGACTTGTCGCGCCGTCGACCGCAACATGATCCGCTGTCTTTGCTTCACTGCCTGTACGCTCTCGGACAAGTTCCGGGCACGGTTTGCTCGTTTCTTCCAGCGACTCTCTTTCACCGGCTAATCCAGGTCTTCCGAGAGTGCATTCCGTACCGTTTCCGGCAAGACAGCCATGTGGGCATAGTTTCTGTGTCCAACACCTAAAACAGTTTGCCCTTCGCCTGATTTGAATGCCGCAGCCTGCGCGTCGGTGAAGGGGAAGTGGACAAACTGGACGGAGGACGCCTTGCCATCCGCCGATGTCCGGTCGACATCGTCTTCAGGCATTCCCAAGATGTTGCAGTCACCGAAGCGGATGAACATGGTTTCCTCAAACCCTCCCAAGCGGCCCAGCACAGTTCGCCGTCGGCGCTCGTCATCGATTTCGATCATGACCGTTGCGACCAGTTCGTGCCCGTTCGGAATCAGTGGGTTATAGGCGGCCAGCTCGTCGGCAATTTGTTCTTCACCGCCCTTCTCAATGTACAACATCTCGTGGATCTGATGCCACATCGTAGCACGATTCTCGAAATAGAACGTAGCGAAGGGACCAACCTCCATGCGCCGGTTCTTCTTGATCTGAGTGATCTCGATACGTTTGGTCTTGCGAACCTGCTCATAGTCCGCCATCGGCATGAGGTCGTTTCGGGTGATGATATTCGGGTGCATGGGTTTCAAGACTATATTAGAATTATTCCAGTATTTAGGCGATCCGTGCCGGAGACAAGGGCTTGACGCCTCTCGCTTCGTCAAACGTCGTTTCCACCAGCGTGTAGCCGGCGTCCGGATCAATCTTCAACCGCGGACCGTCGTCTGTCATCTCGCGCCAGGGCATGACATAAGGCGGACGACGCCCGTCGACACGGGCCATCGCGTTGGCTACCGTGTCGCTGAATGCAATATCCATCAAATTCAATCGCGTCGCGAAATACAGCGAATGCTTCAGGTGCTTGTCCGCGGCCTCAATGACCTCTTGCGGTCGCATCCATAATCCCTTGACCGTTTCGTTGCCGTCATGACTGAGGGTCTGGTTGTATGGGACGGGCGCCAGGAAAAACATGGTGTCGAACCGCTTGAGCGAGAATACCGGCGTCACCCAGCGGGAAAAGGGGACAGGATCGGACATGTCGAGACGCAGGTCGTGATCGGTCAGAAACCGGGCAAACGGGATTTCGCTGCGACCGATGGCGCCACGATAGTCGACCAAGGGCGCCAATTCGACGTCCGTGAGGGTCATGCCATCCCGACGAGCCAGCAGCATGCCGCATTCCTCGAACGCCTCGCGCACGGACGCAACACCGAAACCGAACGCCTCGTCATCAAGACCGTCGGCATTGTCTGCCAGAGCCCGCAACTCCGGTGATGAGTCCTCCGGCACTACCTTTCCGCCCGGGAAGACCATCGCGCCGGGAAACGCACCAATCTCGCCGCTGCGCTCGACCATGAACACTTCCAGGCCATCAGGGCCATCCCGAAGCAGCAATATGGTGGATGAAGCCAAGGGAGGGGTCGTATTCGCCGGATCCTGATCCGCATCCATGCCGCGGCCGATCATGACATCAATCATCAATCGTACTTTCTGAAACTCACGGTGTCGTCTCGGGAGATCTGATCCATCAAGGCTACTTCCCAGACAAGATATTCCTCCATTTTGGAGCGGATATTGTCCTTGAAATCGTACGGTTTGTACCAGACGTCGTTTACCTCGGTTGTCGCACGATCCATCAACCCGTTGTCAGCCTCGACCGCACGGCCAGCATCAAGCCACCCTACAAGTCCGCCATTCATTACGACAATTTCAAGATTCGGGTGCAGTTCTGCTGCCATCGCCGCCGCTAGGTGGGCGAGCCGGTCATCATTCGCATACAGGACAGCCCGTCCGGCGTCCGGCCAGGCAATCTCGCCCAGACGCGCGCGCACGCCCCACCATGCGCCCGGTACGTGGCCCTTTTGGTAGGTCAGGCTGTCGGAGATGTCGACGATGAAATCGGAGTCGGGATCGACACGATCTGGCGAAACGGTCGCCCAACCAACGATCGTCGGCGCGGCGGACTTACGCGGTCCGCTCTCCAACGGCCAGTCTGCAATCCGGCCGCGGTAGACATGGACGTCGGTCCAGCCCAGTTGGACCAGCCATGACGCCGTCATCACCGCGCGCACCTGCTCATCATCGAACAGGACGATCCGTGCGTGGCGCGTACCGACGTATTCATCCGTACTCTGAATCAACTGACCACCGGGGGCGTGGCGTGATCCTGCGACATGACCTGCTTCAAATTCTTCCAGAGTTCGCACGTCCAGCAAATACAGCGTCCGCTCGTCTTGTTCGGCCTGCCAACGGGTCACAGTCGCCTTTTCGGCGAAGGACACGCCGAAGCGTTCTGCAACGCTCGCAGCCCGCCTTCGCGCCACCACAACGGCTTCCGGGGAAGGATCAGGGCCGAACTCGGTATTTCCATGCTCGCAGGAAAAGCCCGCGAGTTCCCAACCCATTGTACCATCCTTCAACGCGACGACTTCGTTCGGGAGGCCAGCGTTGATCAGACTTTGCGAGCCTATGATGCTACGGGTCCGGCCGGCGCAGTTCACGACCACCAATGTTTCCGGATTCGGGACCATCTCTTGAACGCGAAAGACCAGTTCAGCCCCCGGCATATTGATCCCGCCCGGAATGTTCATGCGGCTGAACTCATCCATTGGTCGGCTATCCAGGATGACCATATCCCGCCCGGACTGAATAATTTCGTTCAGGGTTTCAGCCGGGACGTGGGGCGTACCATAGTTGTGTTCAACGAACTCTCCGAAGGCTTTCGACGGGACGTTGACCCCGGAATACAGTTCGTACCCGGCCTCTTTCCAGGCTCGTGTCCCGCCCTCCAGGATTGAGACGTCGCTGTATCCCAAGGCGTCGAGCAGGGTGATTGCCGTGGCCGTGAGGCTCGACGACCCATCATCGCACAGAACTATACGCGTTGACCGGCGGGGCACCATATCCAGCACCATCAGTTCCAGGCGGGAGACGGGAATGCAGACTGCCCAGAAGAGGTGACCGTTGAAATAAACGCCCTGTTCGCGGACATCAATCAGGGCCAGTTCTTCGCAATCCAGAAGGGCATCGTGGAGCGCGCCGGGAGACATCATCATACTCATGCTATTCCGTCGTTTCGCGCATCGATGATGCCTTGCTGGGCGGGAAAGTTTCGCCAATTGCCGCTCTCCTCATGGAAGCATTCTCGCTCGTGCAGATGGTCAAGCGCCAGGCCATACATATGAAAGTTGATGACCGTCTCGCTGCCATCAACATGAATGGAGTGCAGATCGTCCGGCATGAACGCGATGGCGCAGCCTTTCTTTACAATCAGTTCGTCTACCCGGCTTGCCCGGTTCTCCGGCGTGCGGTTGTACAGCCGGTTCAACTCCTCTCCCTGAATACCTGCGATCACTGCCCAAGTCGTATGATTGTGTGCCGGTGTATCTAGCCTTCCTCTAGCCGATTGCACGTACAATGCGAACTGGTGATCCGTGTCTTCGGAGACTCGATAGATATTGGATGTGTTCTTGGCGTCGGCTGAAGGAGGCGGAAAATCGGCCTCCGAAAACAAGTCCGACTGCGTCGCCAGCGTCATCAGACGCGCCTTGACTTGTGATAGGCTACCTGACGTCACGCCGCTCTTTGCGACAATGGTGCGAACATCCGCTACCGCAGCATCCACCGCCATTTGCCGGGCTGCGCCGCGTTTGGGATTGCCTGTTGTCATCAAGATACTCCGTGCGAGATCATCCGATCAATCCTGTCATACCATCATGCACCAGCTTCACTCCGATCCCGAATAGAAAGACATACATCGCGACATAGAAAATACGGTCCGAAGTTCGGGTATGCAGCCATATGCCCAGCAAGGCACCGATGATCGCCAGTGGCAGCAGCGCTGCCGAAACGGTCAGGTTCGTCGCCGGAAATTGACCCAGTAGCCAATAAGGCAACAGCTTCACATAGTTGATGGCGGCAAAGAAGATCACAGACGTCGCCTGATAAACGGTTCTGTCCAGTTTCTGAGGGAGCATGTAAACTGAGAAGGGCGGGCTGCCAGAATGGGAAACGAAGCTGGTGAAGCCGGCGACTGCTCCCCAGAAGATGCCCTTAGCGATGTGAGGCGGGGTTGCCGACCGGCCGCCTTGGCGATTGCCCATCCACGTTCGTACGGCAAAGACCATGGAAATCAAGCCGATCAGGATGCGAATCGCATCGGCATTCATGAACCGGAAGGTCAGTGCCCCCGCCAGGATACCGATCATGGCTGCCGCGATAAGGATTCGCATGTTGATCCGGTGCCATTTTCCCCAATACGCGCGCAGGCCCACCAAGTCGATGACGCACAGGATCGGCAGCAGGACGGCTGCGGCCGTGCGCGGATCTACTTCCAGCGTCAGAATTGGCACACCAACGGCGCCCAAGCCACCGCCAAAGCCGCCTTTTGAAATACCGACGATCAGGATTGCAGGGATTGCCGCGGCCCAGAACCAGGGATCGCTCAACAGCATCAGTGAGATCTGATCTGCGACCGCTGGCGCGGGAAGCTCTTCCAGCGTAACCGGGGATTGTGACCTGTGACGATGTCTGCCGTCATATGACGCTTATGTCCAATCGACGAGTGAAGTGCCGACCGTCACGCTCCTTGCCTCAAGTAATCGCCGAGCCAACGTGCATGCTGCTGTTTTCTGCCAATATCTCCATGATGTTTGCCGAGCGTGACTGGTTGGAAAGGCCGGCCGCCGCTGCTGCCGCAGGCTTCGGCGCAGTGGAAGTCCAGTTTCCTTATGACCGACCGGCGGATCATTGGAAGCGGGCTATCAATGACGCCGGCTTGGCTGTTTCGGTGATCAATATTCCGGTTGGCGACATGCTGGAGGGTGGTCCTGGTCTTGCGGCCACACCGGGCCGGGAAGCGGAGTTTCGCCGGGCGGTCGAGGAAGCGTACGATACTGCGGCGGTCCTCAAGCCGCGCAATGTGAATGTCCTGTCCGGTTATCCTGAATCCCACGGTCATGATCGCGCCATTTGTCTCATGACCCTGGCGAAAAACCTGCATGTGGCTGCGGATATGATGAGCGACATCAATGTCGGCGTGGTGGTCGAAGCGGTCAATACCGTGGACCGGCCTGGTTTCTTCCTGTCTACTAGCGAGCAGACGCTGGAAGCCATCGACAAGGCCGCGCACCCAAATCTGTCCCTGGAACACGATCTCTATCATATGGACATCATGGAAGAGCAACTCATCAAACGCCTCGGAGAGATCATGCCCCGGATCGGCCATATCCAGTTTGCCGACAATCCGGGACGTCACGAGCCTGGAACCGGCGCCATCGACTTTCAGTCGGTATTCGCTACGATTGATCGGCTAGGTTACAATGGCTGGGTTGCCGCCGAATACGAGCCAAGCAAGATGACAGAAGAGACGCTGGGGTGGATGGCGGCATAGCAGCCCGTTTCCGCCTTGCACACAGCACGATATCGACTGTCGGCACTTTCGGCGTCAGACGCGGGCGGGGATATCGTGATCAATGATGTAAGGAGAGCAGGGGGCGTGACATCGAAGTTTCAAAACGACCGAACCATGCCTCTCTGGAGATTGTGGAACTTTACATCCGCTTTGCCACTTCTTCGATCATTACTTCCGTTGCGCCCCCGCCGATAGTGTGGATGCGGGCATCGCGGGCCATGCGTTCAATCTGGCTTTCGCGCATGTAGCCCATGCCGCCGTGGAGTTGAAGACAGTCATACATCACCCGATTCGCCAATTCACCCAGATAGGCCTTCACCATCGACACCTCTTTCACACAATCGATATCCTGCGCATCCAGCCAGGCGGCGTGGTAGGTCAGTTGTCGACCGGCCTCTACCTGCATGGTCAGGTTGGCCAGCTTGTGGCGCACTACCTGCTTGTCCCACAAGACACCACCGAAGGCCTTGCGGCCCTTGACGTATTCGGTGGTAAGCGCAATGGCCTTGTCGCATTCACCCAGCGCAATGGCGCCGATGGTCAGGCGTTCATTCTGGAAATTGTCCATGATCTGGTAGAAACCACGGTTCTCTTCGCCCAGAAGGTTTTCAGCCGGGATCTCGCAGTCATCGAATACCAATTCCGCCGTGTCGGAGGCGCGCCAGCCATGCTTGTCCAGCTTCTTGGCAACCCGAAAGCCCGGCGTGCCCTTCTCGACAATAAACATTGATACGCCGCGAGAGCCCTTGGCGTTCAGGTCGGTTTTTGCCGCAACGACGTAAAGGTCGGCCCGCGCCCCGTTGGTAATGAACATCTTGCTGCCGTTCAGCAGCCAGGCGTTGTTACCCTTGCGCGTCGCTCGCGTCTTGATCCGGGCGACATCGGATCCCGCATCCGGTTCCGTCACTGCAATCGCGGTCAGCGTTTCGCCAGAGACAATCTTCGGCATCCATTCGTTCAACTGGGATTCATTGCCGTATCGGGCGATATGGGGGCTGGCCATATCACCATGGACGCCAACACCCGCTGACAGGCTGCCATAACCGGCGCGGCCCAGTTCTTCATAAAACGCGACTGTTGCGACGGCATCAAGTTCCGTCCCGCCATACTTCTCCGGATAGCGAATCCCGAAAAACCCCAGATCGCCCATCCGGTTGAACAGATTGCGCGGCACTTCCTCGGCTTCTTCCCAAGCGTCGATGTTGGGTGCAACCTCATCCTCCACGAACTTGCGCGTGGTGTCCTGAAGCATCCGGATTTCGTCAGTGAGATGAATTTGAGGCATGGGGCGACTCGGCAGCATGATGTCATTCCGGCTTTTTTGCGTCAGTCATCGGAGTTGGGCAACAAGAACCTGTCATTACGCATGTGTGTCAGTTCTGCTTTCGTGTCGAGGTCCTGAAATATTGTCTGTTTCTGATATTCAAAACTCACTGCTGCGATTTGGTCTTCAAGGCCGCCCAGGCACTCTGTCATGGTGTCAGGATGTTGAAATTATGTGAGAAAAGAGGGATTTCCTGACATCCTGCGGCTTTTGCCCAAACCGCTCGAACACTTCTTATCGTGTATTGCGGAATAGTCTTTCAACCAGGCTACAACCCCATGATTCTTCTGGACGACTTCTTCTCTGTCCGTCAGTCGCTTCGCGTCAGCTTGCTGAGCAGCGTTTGATGCCGCTGGGGGGATCATCATTGAGGTCATGGCGGTGATTGGTATGGTGACCGTGGGTAATGGCGCTAAACAGCGAGTCCGAGAGGTTATTGCGAGTCCGGGTTCCAACATCATCATTGTCCTGAGCGGGGTGTGAGAACCAACGCACCGAGGGGCGTTCCGATCATGCTTCCCGGCCGATCAAACCGTCGGGCAATGAAAGCCGTTGTGCCAACGGCGTTTAGCCCGCGCGGCGCCTGAGCGGCGTTATCTCCGGGCTGCACGGGCGCGACGACGCCCGGGCCTCCGGCCGCATCCGCTGCGGGATGACCACGCGGGCGGCAGGGCTTGGTCTGCCGCTGGCGCTTTCTTCGGTGTGTCGAATCCGGATGTCGATAACATTCTGAATTGTCTGGTTCAGGTACCATGCTGATTGTCCGCTTCGGTAGATGGGGGCTGCTGCGTGCGCGCGTCTGTTCCCGGAACCGGAAGAGGTTGTTTTTGCTGTCGGTTTTTCTGCTCCAGTCCTGAGCCCATTGAAGCGTAACGACAGAAGCGGCGGCTTCCGATGCATGAAACAGAAGAGGTCAAGGAAGCCCCACAGCGATATCGGATACGTACGGATTGCTCAGCCGCTCGCGGCCAAAGGTGGAGGGAGGTCCGTGGCCGGGGATAAAGGTGATGTCATCGCCTAGTGGGAAAAGCTTCTTGCGGATGCTGGTGATAAGGTCATCATGGTTACCTTTAGGGAAATCGGTTCGGCCGATCGAACCCTGGAACAGTACGTCGCCCACCACGGCAAGTCCGGCGCCTTCGTGGATGAAGACCACATGGCCCGGCGTATGACCAGGGCAATGGATAACATCCATCGAGACGTTGCCGAAGGTCACCGTATCACCATCGGTCAGCCATCGGTCCGGCTCAAAAACCTTGGCACCGGCAAAGCCGAAGCGATGGCTCTGCTCTTCCATTTGGCTGATCCAGAAGATGTCGTCCTCATGCGGACCTTCTACAGGCACGCCCAGTTTGTCGGCCAGATCCCTGGCGCCGCCAGCGTGATCAAGATGCCCATGCGTGATCAGGATCTTCTCCACCGTCACACTTTTTTCCCTAATCGCCTCTCCGACCAATTCCAAGTCACCGCCTGGATCCGTCACTGCGCCGCGCATTGTGTCCGTGCACCAGAGCAGCGAGCAGTTTTGCTGGAAGGGCGTGACAGGGATTAGTGCGGCCTGGATCGGGGACTTTTCGGTCTCGCCGCTGGCATTGGTCATAACGCGAAGCCTCTCGTGTCTGTCGGCCATGACTTGCCGCGCCGGCATGACCGCTTCAAGACTCGTTTTGGTCGCGACGAAATAGTCGCCCCGCTCTCTATCTCAGTATTGGCAGTACTGTTTAGATGTATTGAATGGGACTTCCGGTGCAGAAGAATTTTACTGCGATCACGGCAATGATACGCTTTATGGAGGCTACAGATATGACCTGCTCCATGGCGGAAAGAATGATGCCGTAATCTAGGTGTCGGGGAATGATGACCTTGCAATAACTCTGGCTGGAGTCGATGCATCATAACTGGTACAGCACGATTTCGCTTTCTGAACTGGCGCATTGGTGATGCGTTTCTGGCCAGCGCTCCTCCGCACACGGTCTACTGAACTCGGCGGATGTTCACGTTCCCGGCAAGATGGTCGTGCTGGTCATGGACAATCCAAATACGTACAAGCTGTAAGGCGCTCGAACCGACGGCTCGCGCCGCCCATCCTTGTCTGCACCGATTGTATGGCTGTCTGACCAGACAGGGCGGTGCATTGCCCAAGCTGTTTGCGTTGCGGCGCCATATGAGAGCTGCTGCGTCTGGTTCGCATTTCTGTCGTGACGGACAATAAGCAGCCAGGTTCTGATGCTGGCGTCTTTCAGATGACGTTGTTCATCTTCCAGGATGCTTCCGCTCGCCTAGGGGCTACAGTTCGCCTGCAGGTTTGTCTTCAGCCCTGATGCTTTGCTTCTACCGCTCGCAGATACTGTAGTCTGACACCACGCACTTCCGCGCCAGCGCGGTTGCGGGCCTGATGCCGACTTTCTACATGCTACGTTCCAGGATATTCCGCGCCTTGCCAGAGTCTTCATCCCCACTGGCAATGTTGAACTACATATGCGCCAGAATCAAATGCTTCAGCACACCTTGGCCTTGTTGTACATGATCCTGAGTTTTAACTGCCGCGTCGGCGTCACCCTGTTGTGCCCTGCGCCGTAGGGTGGGGTGATCAGATGTCAGTGCCGGAATGGAAAGACCGATCAGTACGATAGTGACAACAAATGCTTTCATGGTTGGAGTCTTCGCTGACCATGCGCGACCCTTGCCCGACAACACGGAGTATCTCAGCCCATTTGCGGATTGGGCATTGTTTACCTGCCTTGTCGATATTGAAGACATACGACGGGGTCAGGAGACCATGGCAACCGCTTCCCCCACTGTGCCGAGAGCGTCCGGTTGGCCGACCGGGAGCACCAGCAACAATCCGAGCCTGAGTATCTGTTCCTGCAGTCGCGGGTGACTTCAGGGTCTGCCGCATGAGTGATTGAACGTGACAGATCAAGGACCTGGCTTTTGC
>JAPOST010000128.1 GCA_026709535.1 Rhodospirillaceae bacterium | reverse complement strand
CATGGACGAAATCGATTCCGTTCCCTGACCTCCCTCGCATTGCTAACGGGATCGGGAGCTAAACCTGATTATACTGAATCAAATGCATGAAATTCAGCTTGCCGTTCCCATGACAGGTGTATGAACAAGCTTGTCCGCACGCAGGCGCGCATATCCTCGAAATGCGGGTCGAGGACATGGCCATGCGGGCAACCAGCCGAGTCATCGGTGTTTCGATCAACATAGTCACAAAGTTGATGATCGCCGCCTGCCATACCAGGGAAAAGCACGTGAAGCGCACCAGGGCTGCCCTCGCAAGGCGCTGGCGATGTGTGGATCTGGACGGCGCTGCATGCGGACAGCAAGCTGATCCTGTCCTGCGAATGTGACCACCGACCCGGCGCAACCGCTCTTGAGTTCATGGACGATTTGCGCTCTCCTGCGACCGACGGCCACAAGGCGCAATCGGTGAGTTGCCCGACTTGTGAACTGCACGGCGCGCGCCGGTCCGCGCCGATGTCGCCCGGGCGGCAGAACCTGACCATGCGCAGGGGAATGCGCCGGTTCACGCGCCTGACGAGCGTTTTCCCAAGGAAGATCGAAAATCACCCGCACGCGCTGTCCTTGTATGTCATCCATGAAGATTTCGTGCGGCTTCACGGGTCGCTCCGAGACTCGCCCGCAATGGCGGCTGACGTCAGCGATACCCTGCGGGATATGGAATCGATCAATGGCCTGATCAATGGCCGGGCTCCAGTTCCACAGTGCACCGGTCCGAGGCCGGGAACGCGCTGAAGGCCCAAAAGTCAAAGTGAGACACCGCCTGATTTTCAGGCGGTTTGCAATTGCAACTTACTGGTCAAGCCGAATTTTCATTCCCTGGTGCGTCGCCTGAAAACCAAGTCGCTTGTAGAACAGGTGAGCGTCCGACCGGCTGTTATGCGTGGTGAGTTCCATCTGCACGCAGCCTGCGTTACGAGCCAAGTCCATGGCCTGCCGTACGAAAATGCCGCCCAGGCCCTGGCCGCGCCGGTCGCTGCGGATGCGCATGGATTGCAATTGGGCTCGCGTGCCGCCTTTCATCGAAATATGCGGGATCAGGTTCAACTGCATGCACCCGATGATTTCGCCGTCGAGTTCCGCCAACAGCAAGCGGATCAGGGTCGTGTTCGCGATCGAATCGAAGGCCATGTAGTAGCTGTTCGGGACCGGCCCATCGACGGATTCGCGCGCGCTGCCCAGTCCATCGTCCGCGAGGAGCGCCACAATCGTCGGGACATCCGCCCGCTGCGCGTCGCGAATGGTTAGTTCTGTCAAGTTGCAACCGCCCTCCATTTCACGAGTCGATGGCGCAGTCGACGAGCGCCCGACCTTGCCTCGCCGACAGCAATTGTTTTGTGCCGACCCGCCTCGGGTGGCCCAACTGACTCCCGGTTCAAACAGTGTAGATCGTACTGCCGGTGGTCTTGCGGCCTTCCAGATCGCGATGGGCTTGGGCCGCGTCGGCCAACGGGTAAGTCTGATTGGTGTTGATCCTGATGACACCGTTGCCGACAACATCGAAAAGGTCATTCGCTGTCATCTCCAGGTCTTCGCGTCTGGCAGTGTAGGTGAACAAGGTCGGCCGGGTGAAATAGAGGCAGCCCTTCAGTGCCAGCAATCCCGGGTCGAAATTCTCGACCGCACCGGAGGCGTTACCGAACGAGACCATGAGTCCAAATGGGCTCAGGCAATCCAGCGAGGCAGGATACGTGTCCTTGCCGATCGAATCGTATACTACCGGCACGCCTCTGCCGTTGGTGATTTCCCGGACGCGATCGACGAAATTCTCCTCCCGGTACAGGATCGTGTGGTCGCATCCATGGGCCTTGGCCAGCGCCGCCTTCTCTACGCTGCCAACGGTACCGATCACGGTAGCTCCCAGATATTTTGCCCACTGACAAGCGATGAGGCCAACTCCACCGGCAGCCGCATGGAACAAAATCGTGTCGCCGGGCTGTACCGTATAGGTGCGCCGCAGAAGATACTGTGCTGTCATACCCTGCAACATCATCGCGGCGGCGGTATGATCGTCGATGCCGTCTGGAATCCTGACGATGTTGGCCGCTGGAATCAACCGGCTTTCCGCGTACGCGCCGATCGGGCTGGTACCATAACAAACCCGATCTCCGACCGCAAAATCGTCAACTGCTTCGCCGACCGCCTCCACGACTCCCGCCCCCTCAAAGCCTGGCGAAAAGGGCAGATGGGGCGCCGGGTAGAGGCCTGCCCTGAAATAGACATCGATATAGTTCAAGCCGATGGCGGTGTGCCGAATGCGGACTTCACCTTCGCCCGGCTTGCCGACGTCGACGTTTTCCCACAGCAATTTTTCCGGGCCGCCGGTTTCGCGGACAACGATGGCGCGGGTCATGGCTGAGATCCTTTGTCAGGGTTGGCGCTGTCTGGCACTTGCGGAGGGCGCAGGGCTGGCGACGGATGCCTCACCGGCCCCGGTTTCCGAGGCTGGCGGCAGTCAGGACAGGTGGGATTTGAAGAAATCCGCCGACCGATCATTGGCCGTCTGTGCCGCCGCCGAATTGTAGTGTTCGCCGCCCGGACGAGCGAAGGCGTGATCGACGCCGGGATAGTCGTGAATCGTGACGTGGACGTGTCCATCCAGGCTGGCGTGGATCTGGGTCTGCGCCTCTTGCGGGCAAAACCCGTCTTCCTCGGCAATGTGCAGCATGGTCGGCTTGGAGATATTGCCGGCCTCGTCAAGGGCGTTTTCGATCCCGACGCCGTAGTAGCCGACGTTGGCATCGGCATCCGTCCGCGTGCTGCACAAATAGGCAAGCTTGCCACCGAGGCAGAAGCCGACGGTGCCAACCTTGCCAGTGCAAGCAGCACCGTTACGGATGGTGTTGATCGTCGCCTGAATATCCTCGATGCCCTTGGCTTCGTCGAAGCCCTGATACAGTTCGAAGGCCCGTTGCCATTCAGCTTCGCTTTGGTCGGTCAACTGGATGCCGGGCTCCTGGCGCCAGAATATGTCCGGGCAGATGGCGATATAGCCCTGACGGGCCCACCAGTCGCTGATATCCCGCATCACCTTGTTGACGCCGAAAATTTCCTGGATGACCACAATGGCCGGGCCTGAAGCGCCGGTGGGGTCGGCGCGGTAGGCCTTGAAACGCCCGTCCTGGCCGTCAATCGTGATTTCTGGCATGCTGTTCTCTCCTCAATAGGCCCGATTCGCGCGTCTGCGCTGCAGGTGTTGTCGTGCATCCTCAGGCTTGGTAAGCAGTCGCGTCCCCTATTTCAAGACGGCGGCGTGATTGCCCGCCGACGCCGGCAGGTCAAAAAGCGACGGGCTTGCTGTCGACGGCCATCCTTCCAGTTTCAGGAGCCATTGCTTGGTGTCGATACCGCCGCTGCCAGAGTAGCCGCCGAGTCCCGACGCCGCGACAACCCGATGACACGGAATGATGATCGGGATCGGATTGCGGCCGCAAGTGACGCCGACGGCGCGCGGCGAACTGCGCAGCCACACGGCCATTTCGCCATAGGTCCTGACCTCGCCATAGGGAATCGCCAGTATCTGATTCCAGACCGCCTTCTGGAATTTCGTCCCGGACGGGGCGACCGGCAGGTTCAGGGCGCATCGGCTGCCAAAGAAATAGGCGTTCAACTGATGCACCGCGCGGTTCAGCAAGGGCGTGTCGTTGTTGCAGGGCGGTGGATTGTGATCCAGTTCGCTCTGGAGCGCAGGCCCCCAGTCCAGATGAGTGATATGGCCATACGCCTCTCGAAGGCGTATCGGCCCTAGTGGGCTCTGGTAGACGATTTCGGCCATCAGCTGATGTACCTCATGGCTTCTTTCTGGTCGGCGGTCCCATGCTTCAGTCCGGACGACGTCGGGAAAGCTGTTCTGTCAACGCGCCCGGGTCCGTGACCGGCAAACTGCATGACATGCCCCGGCAGATGTAGGCGGCGGCCTTGCCGTCAACGAGGCCCTTGCCCTGGGCAGGGTGACCGTCCGGCAATGTATCCTGAGGTGACAGACGGCGAAAGATCCGCGTTGGCATAGGGAACTCCCAGATGGCGCGCGCCAGCCGATCGACGGCGACATCGTCGCGCCGTCCGATGACGATAACCTGTGTTGCGGTGTCCAGCAAACGAGCGCCGCTGATCAGCAGCGGCGTTGCCATGCCGCTACGCTTCAGCTCACCGGAAAAGGCTCTGATCAGGGCGTCTGCCCTGTCGAGCACCGCGACGTCGCCCGTCAATACGCCCAGGCGGACAAGGTTGTGGACCATCAACCCGTTGGACGAAGGCGTTGCATTGTCATGGACTGACTTTGTCCGCACCAGAAGACCGGGGACATCGTCAGCAGTAAGGAAGTACCCGCCTTGGCTCTTGTCCTGGAAGTGCCGGTCCATGACTGCGGTCCATGTCAGGGCCTGACTGCAATAATGGGCCTCGCCCGTGGTTTCATGCAGTGTGAGGGCCGCCCTGATCAGACTGGCATAGTCTTCGGCCGTCGCTGGATGCGCCGCCTTGCCGACGCGCCAGCTGTGCATGAGGCGGCCATCGCGCTCCATGTTTTGCAAGACAAAGGAGAATGCCTGCCGCGCCAGATCAATCCAGGCCGGTCGGTCCATGATGGCGCCGGCCAGCGCCAGGGCATGGATCATGTAGCCGTTCCAGTCCGCCAGTACCTTGTCGTCGAGACCAGGTCGGGGGCGATTGCCGCGCGCTTCCAGAAGAACCGCGCGGCAGCGGGCCAGCATTGCTTCATGCTTTGCATCACCCAGCACCGGCTGCAGGGAGCGGTTGAGGATGATCTTGCCTTCCCAGTTACCGTCGGGTGTTGCGTCGTAGGCGGCGGCAAAGGCCGCCGCATCGTTGCCCAGAAGCTCTTCCAGTTCGTCACGCGACCAGACGTAGAACCTGCCTTCCTGCCCCTCGCTGTCGGCATCCAGCGCGCTGGCGAAGCCACCACCCTCAGTGACCATTTCCCGCAATAGCCAGCCGACCGTTTCTTCTGCGCGCAGGCGATAGAGATCATTCCTGGTTTCGGCCCAGGCATGTGCCAGCAATTCGAGGATCTGGGCGTTATCGTAAAGCATTTTTTCGAAATGCGGCGCGAGCCAGATAATGTCTGTCGAATACCGTGCATATCCACCGCCGAGATGATCATAGATTCCGCCCTGGGACATGCGGTCGAGGAGCAGGAGCACCGCATTGCGGTATTGTGGCCTCCCGGTTTCGCAATAGGCGCGCCAGATCAGGTCGAATACCGAGCATTGGGGAAACTTCGGCGCGCCGGCCAGACCGCCGTGCGTATTGTCCATCCGGCTGACCAGAAAATCGACGATCTGAAGAAAGCCCTGCTGATCGATGGCGTCGCCGGTCTGGTTGACGCCGAGGCGAGCGAGTGCCGTCCTCAGGCTATCGGCGTTGGCCCGGACCTTTTCGCCTTCATCCCGATAGAGCGTCGCGATCCGATCGAGAACCATGGGAAATCCCGGGCGACCCCAGCGGTCTTCTGGCGGGAAATAGGTGCCGCCCCAGAAGGGCTCGCGATCCGGCGTCAGGAACATGGTCAGCGGCCATCCTCCCTGTTCGCCGAGCAGCGCGAGTGCATGCTGATAGATCTGGTCAACATCAGGACGTTCCTCGCGATCGACCTTGATGTTGATGAAATTCCGGTTCATTTCTGCTGCGATGGTGGCGTTTTCGAAGCTTTCGTGCGCCATTACATGGCACCAGTGGCAGGCGGAATAGCCGATGGACAGGAGGACCGGCTTGTTTTCCTGGCGGGCCTGGCTGAAGGCGCTGTCCGACCAGGGCTGCCAGTGGACCGGGTTGTCCTGGTGCTGCAACAGGTACGGGCTGGTTTCTTTCGACAGAATGTTGGTCAGGGTCACGGCAGGTCCCGAAGCTGCGGCGCGTGCAGCGCCTTTTCTGAAATGTCACGCATTATATTGTGTGCAGACGCCGATCGGAGCAATGGTTTGCCTTTTTCATGTCTGATCAGGCGCCTCTTGACGGCCCGCCGGTTCTCGATTTCGGCGGGACGGGTTCAACGGCCACTCGCCTTGCTTCGGGTTGCGCAGGGCGTTTGCGGATGACAGCGGCTTCCCCTGGCCGGGACCCTTTGTCCGTCGAACTGCCGCGGTTGATCAGGTCCCGAGCGTGTCGATGGCGATGAACGTTCGTTCCGGATGGTCCTCGAAGCTCTGGAAACCGGGACGCTGGGAGAACACCATGCGGTGCCTGGAGGCCTTGTTCCCGCGAGCGTTCTGGAATCAAGTTCCTGTCTCTAGCTTGATCGTGATTGGGTGACCCGTGCGAAAATCACGCCTGCAGGCCATTGCATGCTGGCGTTGCCCTTCTCTCCGGTGCGCAGCCGCCCAAGATACCGCGATCAGCTTGACCAAGTAGCAACCGGTCGCTACCTTGTGCCCATGAGATCGGTCGGCATCAAGGTTCTGAACAGCAAGCTGAGCGAATACGTCCGCCTTGCGGCGGCCGGCGAGACGATCCTGGTGACCGATCGGGATCAGGTCGTGGCCGAACTCGGCCCGCTTCGGGAGACCCGGAGCCCGATTCTCGCCGATGCCTTTCTGGCGGAAGCGGTCCGTTCCGGGGTCCTGACGCCGCCGAGGCTGAGCGCCTCGGGGCCCCCGCCCAAGCCCAAGCCGGTCGCCACGCTGGAAGAAGTCCTGGCCGATCTGGACGAGAGTCGGCGCGACCGGTGATCTACGTCGATTCGTCCGTCGCGCTCGCGCATCTTCTTGCAGAGAACCGACAGCCGACCGCTTCGCTCTGGGACGAGACGCTGTTTTCCAGTCGGCTGCTGGAATACGAAATATGGACGTCTCTGCATGCGCGTGGGCTGGCGGAGTCCCACGGCGATGCGGCCCGCTGGCTGACCGGCCGCATCGCGATGCTGGCACTTTCCCCGTCGGTGCTGGCGCGGGCGCTGGACGCCGTTCCCGGTCATGGCGCGGTCCGGACGCTTGCCTGCCTTCATCTGGCCTCATGTGTCTATCTGGCCGAACACGGGCACGGAGTCGCACTCGCAAGCTACGACCAGCGGATGAACGCCATGGCCCGCGCCATGGATATTCCGCTGTTCGACCTGGAAGCGCCACAAACCGCATGATCTTCAGATGCAGCCGCATCCTGTCCCAAGTCAAGGTTTCACCGATCCGATATCGTGTCCACTCCATCGTGACGTGACCATGCAGTCAACTGCAACATCCACGCGTTGTGATTTTCACTATCATGCCAGCAAGACACGAATACCGATGAAGCCATTGCTCAAATCCTTCTCGTTCGCGTTGTTTGCGCAGCCGTAGCGCGCGAGCTGAAGCTTCCGGAAATAGCCGTGAGCAGGCACCCCGCCGGCCGGTCAGAAGCTCTGGCCTGCAGATTGACGATCAGCCGGCTGATGATGTCCTTGCTGGCCAGCGCGCTTTCGGCGGCCAGAAGGGTCAACGCCGTCAGCGCTTGGGGATTGAGCATGTGTTCGATATCCTCATCGATCATGTTTCTTGTACTCTGCAGGCTCGACATTCATGCGTGACGAGGGTTTCGGTCCAGAACAGAATCGGCGGAAAGCTTCCGTGGACCATGACGCGAATCTCTTCAACTTTCTCATGAGGACGGCCGTACCGTGACGGCGAACACGATTGTGGCCCTGTCTTCAGGGGCTGGGAAGGCCGGGGTTGCGGTCTTGCGCGTCTCGGGAGAGGCTGCCGGTATATGCCTGCAGGCGCTTGTCGGCCATATGCCGTCAGCGCGGGAAGCGCGACTTGTGTCGTTGCATGATCCGGGTGACGCCACGTTTATCGACCGTGGTCTGGTCCTGTGGTTTCCGGGCCCTCAATCCTTCACCGGCGAGGACGTCGTCGAGTTTCAGGTCCATGGCAGCCCGGCGGTAGTCGATGCCCTTGTTGCGTGCTTGTGTCGACTTTCCGGGGTCCGTCCTGCCGAACCGGGAGAGTTCACGCGCCGCGCGTTCGATAACGGAAAGATGGACCTGTCGGCGGCCGAGGGGCTGGCCGATCTGATCGACGCCGAAACAGAAGCACAGCGCATCCAGGCGCAACGACAGATGGGTGGCATATTGGCCACGCATTGCGCCGACTGGGGCGATCGCCTGCGTCGCGCACTGGCCTGGCTGGAGGCCGCGATCGATTTTCCGGACGAGGATCTTCCGGCCGACCTGTTTGCACGGATCCAGCCAGACGTGGAAGCGGTTCGCGCCGGATTGATCGACTGGCTGGCGGCGCCGGATCGCGGGCGAGTGGTACGCAATGGCTTCCGGGTAGCCATCGTTGGTCCACCCAATGCCGGAAAATCATCGCTCATCAATCAGATCGCCCGGCGGGATGTGGCGATCGTTGCGGCGACGTCTGGGACAACACGGGATGTCATCGAGGCGCGGGTCGACCTGAACGGCTATCCGGTAGTCTTTGTCGATACGGCGGGGCTGCGAGATGAGCGCGCTGCTGACCCGGTGGAGCGGGAGGGCATGGCCCGCGCTCGCGCCGAAAGCCGCTCGGCAGATCTCGTGCTGTCCTTGGTGGATCTTACACGCCCCGGAACCGCCGTGGCCCGAGACGCGATCGAGGCGACTGACGGACGCTTCTGGACGGTGGCAAACAAGATCGATCTGGCGCCCCCGGACCTGAATGCGGATCATGTAATCAGCGCCAGAACCGGCGCGGGAATCGATGACCTTCTGGCGGCCATCGCACGGACCTTGTCCCGGGATTATGGAACAACGGAGCATCCGGCCCTGACGCGGGTTCGCCACCGGGCAGCTTTGGAGGAGGCTGCAGACGCGTTGCGGCGCGCCACTGCCGCCGACGCGGCGGAACTGATGGCGGAAGATCTCCGTCTGGCCTTGCGCGCCATGGAGCGATTGATCGGAAAAACCGATGTGGAGGCTCTGCTGGACGCGATCTTTCGAGACTTCTGCATCGGCAAATAGGCGCGCCAGGTGGACAATGTTTCACGTGAAACATCGGGCTCCGGCAATGAAGGACCGGGACATGCCTTGAATCTTTTCCGATCGATCCAAGCTTTCCGTCCATGAACAACCGCGACCCGGAAAAAGCTGACGTGATTGTCGTCGGCGGCGGCCATGCCGGGTGCGAGGCTGCAGCGGCGGCCGCGCGCGCCGGCGCAACGACGGTTCTGCTGACCCATTCCCGCGACTCCATCGGCGTGATGTCCTGCAATCCTGCCATCGGCGGTCTGGCGAAGGGCCACCTGGTGCGCGAGATCGACGCTCTCGACGGAGTCATGGGGCGGGCGATTGATCGCGCCGGAATCCAGTTCCGGATGTTGAATCGAAGCAAGGGTCCGGCCGTTCGCGGGCCGCGGGCGCAGGCCGACCGTACGCTCTACAAGGCGGCGATCCAGGATATCCTGAGAAACCAGCCCAGCCTTCGTATTGTCGAAGGCGCCGCCGGTGACCTGTTGATCGACCCCGGAGGCCACTGCTCCGGTGTCCTCCTGGAGGACGGGCGGTCCTTGCGCGCCGGTGCTGTCGTGATCACTACCGGCACCTTTCTCCGTGGCGTTATTCATGTGGGTGAGAAATGCTGGCACGGCGGACGCCTCGACGCGCCCCCCTCGACGCGACTTGCGGAAACGCTGAGCCGCTATCGGTTGCCCCTGGGTCGACTGAAAACCGGAACCCCGCCGCGTCTGGACGGGCGGACGATCGACTGGGATGTTCTGGAGATCCAGCGAGGCGATGATCCGCCGGTCCCGTTCTCTTTTCTGACCGAGCGGATTTCAGTGCCGCAGACTGTATGTCATATCACCCACACCAACCCTGTCGCGCACGCAGCCATCCGGGACAACATCAGTCGGGCGCCGATCTATTCCGGTCGGATCGAAAGCGCCGGGCCGCGTTACTGTCCGAGCATCGAGGACAAGGTGGTCCGTTTCCCGGATCGGCCCAGCCATCAGGTTTTTCTTGAGCCAGAGGGGCTGGAAGACCACACGGTTTATCCCAATGGCATCTCGACATCGTTGCCAGAGGATGTTCAGGAACAGGTCGTCCATGCCATTCGCGGCCTGGAGAAGGCGACGATCCTGAAGTCGGGCTACGCCATCGAATATGACTTCGTGGATCCTCGCGCCCTGCGCCCTACGCTGGAATGCCTGGCCATTCCGGGCTTGTTTCTGGCCGGTCAGATCAATGGCACGACGGGCTACGAGGAGGCGGCTGGCCAAGGTTTGGTCGCTGGACTCAATGCCGCTTTCAAGGTGTCGAAAGCCGAAGAATTCGTACTGGATCGGGCCGACGCCTACATTGGCGTGATGATTGATGATCTGGTGACGTTGGGCACGCGGGAGCCTTATCGGATGTTTACCTCGCGTGCCGAATACAGGCTTCTGCTGCGGGCGGACAACGCGGATTTTCGCCTCACGCCGAAGGGCATGGCGCGCGGGATCGTTTCGGCGGTGCGGCGATCGCAATTCGAAGAGAAACGACAGCTTTTGGATATTGCGCGTCAGATGGCTTCGTCATTCCAGGCGACGCCGGCGACCTTGGCAGAAGCGGGATTCGCCGTGAACCAGGACGGCGTTCGGCGGACGGCGCATGATCTGCTGAGATCGCCTGATATTGGCTTGTCGCAACTGGCGATGCTCTGGCCCCGGCTTGGTGATCTTCGACCGGATGTGGCGGAGCAGATCGAGATCGAGGGCAAATATGCCGGCTATCTGGATCGACAGGTGGCCGACATTCGCGCATTCCGAAAGGATCACGCCTTGAAGATTCCGGGGGAATTCGATTACGACGGGGTTGGCGGCCTGTCGAACGAGGCTCGCCAAAAATTGGCGGAGGCGCGCCCGGCGACCTTGGCGGCCGCTGCGCGGATCAGTGGCGTTACACCGGCGGCCCTGACAGCCTTGCTGCGCCATGTTGATCAGGTTCACGCGGCCTGAGAACCTGAATCACAAGCCATTAACTTGATCATGTTCTTGTGAATCGAGCCCCTGGTCCTCGCGCGACCCTGCGCATGAGGAAGCGACAGGCGGCGCGCTGTGGTACCCTCCATCGTCGGTGCCCAAACGCCCGACAGAAGGCCAGAGACTGACGCTACACGAGTATTCAGGGACAGGCTCCGAGACTGAAATGACCCGCTCCGACCAGGCGTATGATGCCGATGATTTTCGCACTCAGTTCGATGTTTCACGTGAAACATTGGACCGACTGGCTGCCTATGCGGCGACACTGCGCAAATGGCAGCCTCGGATCAATCTGATTGGCCGCGGGACAATCGATTCGATCTGGCGGCGACATTTCGCTGACAGCGCCCAGATCGCTGGCCATCTCCGTCAAGGCGCGCAGCGGCTGGTGGACCTGGGCTCGGGCGCCGGGTTTCCGGGTCTGGTAGTCAAGGTGCTGCGTCCGGACATCGACGTCACTCTCGTCGAGGCAGACCAGCGCAAGGCTGCCTTCCTGCATGCGGCCGCCATCGCTTCGGGGGTCAGGGTTGACGTTGTCCCGCGCCGGATCGAGTCGTTGGCGGGCGATCCTTTGCGGCCCGTGGCGGATGTGGTTTCCGCGCGGGCGCTGGCACCGCTGCCGACGCTATTGGCACTGGCGGCAGGGTGGATCGACGACGACCCGCAATTTCTGTTCCTCAAGGGAAAAGATTTCGAGAGTGAATTGATTTCTGCTGCTAAATACTGGACTATGAATGTCCGGAAAATTCAGAGCACAGTCCAGACCGACGCTTGTCTGCTGAGTATCGAAAGTCTTGCCCGTGTTGACACGTGAGTCGTCTCTGCCCAGGTCGATCAGTCGTGCTGCCGCTTCTGCGCCCCGAGCCCGTATTCTTGCCATTGCCAATCAGAAAGGTGGCGTGGGCAAGACCACGACGGCCATCAATCTTGGCACGGCCATGGCCGCGGTCAAATCCAGAGTCCTGGTACTGGATCTCGACCCGCAGGCGAATGCCACGACGGGCCTGGGGGTTACGCCCCGTCCAGACGCCGCAAATTCCTACGACCTGATAGTCGGGGAGGCGGCGCTGTCCGATATCGTGGTGGAAACCGAAGTGCCGTCCCTGAGTCTGGCGCCTACTTCAGTCCATCTGTCCGGTGCGGAAGTCGAACTGGTCAGCATGCCGCGGCGGGAATGCCGACTGTCCGATGCCCTGCAGGGGGAGGTCGACGACTACGACTATGTGTTGATCGATTGTCCGCCAGCCCTGGGCATGCTGACGCTGAATTCACTGGTTGCAGCCGATGCAGTGCTTGTTCCTCTCCAATGCGAGTACTACGCCCTGGAAGGCATGAGCCACCTCGTTCGCACGATTGAGCGAGTCAAGAGCGCATTCAACGAGCGGCTGGAAATTCAGGGTATTGTCCTGACCATGCACGACAAACGGAACAATCTCAGCAACATGGTAGCCGACGATGTGCGCCGGGCCTTTGGCGCGAAAGTTTATCGAACGATCATTCCAAGAAACGTCCGGGTATCGGAGGCGCCGTCTCACGGCAAGCCCGTTCTTCTGTATGACCTGGAATGCGCGGGTTCCCTGGCCTATGCTCACCTTGCCCGCGAGGTGCTGGCGCGTGAGGCGGAAATTTCGAGAATGAGCGCTGATCAATGATCAAGGGCGACGGAAAACGGCGGAGTCTTGGGCGCGGCCTGGAGGCGCTGCTAGGCAGCGATGACGAGCTGTACAAGCCCAAGGAAGACAGAAGGCCGACGTCAGATGGCGAAGACCGAGGCGTTCTCTCCCTGCCGGTCGGCGATATCCGCCCCGGCAAGTATCAGCCCCGGCGCAGGTTCGACGAGGATGAGCTCAGGGCACTGGCTGACTCCATAGAAGCGAAGGGCATTCTTCAGCCGGTGCTGGTCCGGCCCCATCCGAAAGAGAAGGGCGCTTGGGAATTGGTCGCCGGCGAGCGACGCTGGCTCGCCGCACAGCGGGCGCGTCTGGACGTCATCCCGGCGATCGTTCACGATTTGTCCGACCGGGAAACGCTGGAAGTGGGCATTATCGAGAATGTCCAGCGCCGAGATCTGACGCCGATGGAAGAGGCTGAGGGCTACAAGCGCCTGATTGCCGAATTCCGGTACACCCAAGACGACCTTGCGAAGATCGTCGGCAAGAGCCGCAGTCATGTGACCAACACCATGCGACTGCTCAATCTGGCCGGCGGCGTGAAGAAGCTCGTCGACGAAGGAAAACTGAGCGCCGGGCACGCGCGGGCGCTGCTGAAGGCCAGGAACCCGGAGGCCATCGCGGAACAGGTCGTCAACAAGGGCCTGTCGGTGCGTGAGGCCGAGAAACTGGCGCAAGGACGCGGGCGCACCCGACCCGACCGTGGCGCCGCGGCGGTCAAGGACGTGCCGACAAAGGACGCCGATACCATCGCGCTGGAGCGCGACCTCGAAGGTCGACTGGGTCTGAATGTTTCCATTGATCATGCGGAAGCGGGCGGTCAGGTCGTAATTCGCTACAACTCTCTCGAACAGCTCGACGACCTGCTCATCCGATTGCGCGCCACCTGATCCGCCCTGCTCGCGGCGTCGTCTGCTCAACGCCGCTGGATCGCCACTGCGATGCCGAAGAGTGCGCGATCACAGATAGTGTCGTCCGGCATGCCGGTCTGGCGAGTCATCGCCTCGGCTTCAGCGAGCCGCGTCATGGCAGCAGACAACAATGTCGGCGTCAGTCGCGCTTGACGGCTGATTCGTTCCAGACGGGTGAAATTCACCGGCGGCCGCATTCGACTGTTCGCTTTTCTGGCATCCAGACCACTGCGTGTCGCTGCCTGGAACCGCAAGAGCCAAACGACGTGATTGGACGCGGCGCGCAGGATCGATGCAGAGGCTGTCCCCTCCAGTCGGACCCGCAACAAGGTGCGCTCAACGTCCCGATGACGCCCTTCAAAGACCGCATCGACCAGCGAATTGATGGTCAGCAGCGCAGTGTCGCCGACCACAGCCTGGGCCTGCTCCAGATCGACCGGAATCGGTTTTTCGGGATCCGAAGCTCCCAGAAAAAGGGCCAGCTTCCCGATCTCCTGACGGGTCAGCGCCCGGTCGCTGCCGGCATGGGCCTCGATGTGGCTCACCACGCCGGGCCCGGGCTTCAAGCCGTTTTCGTTCAGGGCATTGGTTACCAGATCTCGCAGGGAGAGATTTTCATCGTGATAGCAGGGTATTGCGGCGGCATCCTTCGAACCGATCGCAGCCTTGACAATCCCGGTCTTCTTGCTGGCGCCCGGCGCCTCGAGGATCACTCGAGCATCACCCACAGGCTCCTTAAGGAAGGCCATTACCGCATCGGCGATTCGACCCCTCAGGCGTCGAACCTTCACGACGCGGTCGCCGCCACCGAACGCTATCGCACTAGCCTCGTCATACAGAAGGGCGGGATTGTCGTTGACGGCGTCGCCGTCAAGGTCCGCCAGTCGGAATGCATCCTGCGGATCTTCAACCACCTGACCTTGCAATTGGTTGCTCCGCTCCCGGATCAGACCTTCGTCGGGACCAAACAGCAGGAAAACACGAAAGCCTGCATCCGGGCTCTCGACGAAACGTCTGGCGTGTGCTGGTCGTATTTCCACGCCGCCCGCCTGATCAGGGTACTATTGACGCTTGCGCAGGAAGCGCAGCCGATTGAAATAGGCGGACAACCGCAGATTGATGTTGTCCGCGATGACGATCAGGCCGCGCCGGAGGGCGCTGCGTTCTGCCGAAAGCGTTTCATATCCGCTATCGACGATATTGTAAGATGCTGTTGTCGCCGCCCTGCTGCGGTATGTAATCGCGCCCGAAGCTTTCTCGCGCAGGAAAAATACCGAGGTGAGCGTCATGTTCGCCCGTGTCGCCGTTTCGTCCTTTTGAATTCCCAGCTTCTCCTTGCGGGTCTTCAGGGTGACCTCCAGCGTGTATCTTGGGTTTTCAGGCTCACCGTTCGGGTTCATGAGGTCCAGCAATTCGTTCCTAAGGATCTGGCCGGCGCGATCGGGGATCCTGCTGATTTCGACCGCGGCCAGATCGCCGGAGACATCACCGCTGCCGGACCGTTCGGCATAGAGCGGCTGGAACCCGCAACCGGATACGAGGATCGCCCCTGCAAGACAGGCCGCCATGGTCGTGATGCGTGCCATTTTCGGCCTTGCTGCAATTGTGCTTTCAGTCACTGGACGACGGGTCCCCTTGTTCTGTGGATCAGACCACGATATTCACAATCCTGCCCGGCACAACAATGATCTTGCGTATTTTCTGCCCTTCGACCAGCCGGGCAACAGCTGGCAACGCTAGCGCCGCAGCCTGAACACTGTCGTCGCTTGCGCCGGTCGGCTGTTCCATCGTGGCACGCAGTTTGCCTTTCACCTGGACAGCGATGGTCACCAGTTCGTCCATGGTCAACGCCGGGTCCGCCTCCGGCCAGGGCTGCCTCGCCAGCAGGTTGCCATGGCCCAGACTCTGCCAAAGCTCTTCGCCGGTGTGCGGCGCCATCGGGCCGATCAGCTGCACGGCGGTTTCCAGTCCCTCTCGATAAGCCCACGCGGCGGCTGGATCGCCGCCAGGCCTGGCGTCCGCCAGCACGTTGGTCAGCGCGCGGATGCGAGCGACGGCTCGATTGAAATGGAAACGTTCGAAATCTTCGGTTACCCCGACAATGGTCTTGTGCGTCGTCCGCCGGGTGATCAGCGCGGCCTTGGACCAGGTGTCGGGCGCTGCCGCACCCGCCGGCGGCAGGCCGACCACCGGCGCTGCCACCAGGCGATAGAGCCGGTTGAGGTATCGCCATGCGCCATCGATGCCCGCTTCCGTCCATTCCATATCGCGGTCAGGCGGCGTATCCGAAAGCATGAACAGGCGCGCCGTATCAGCGCCATAGGCCTTGATGATTGCTTCCGGATCAATCACGTTGCGCTTGGACTTGCTCATCGATTCCGACCGGCCGATCACGACCGTCTCGTCGGTCTCGATATGGCGGGCCGAGTCGCCGTCCTTGACCACCTCTTCCGGAAACAGCCAGTTGCCCTCGGGATCCTTGTAGGTTTCGTGGCAGACCATGCCCTGGGTATAGAGGCCGGCAAACGGCTCTCTGCAATCGTTTATCGATCCGGTGTCGGACATCGCCCGGACATAGAAGCGCGAGTACAGGAGATGCAGGATGGCGTGCTCGACGCCACCGATATACTGATCGACCGGCAGCCAGTAGTCCGTGGCCGCCTTGTCCAACGGCGCTTCTTTTTCGCGCGGTGAACAGTAGCGGGCGAAATACCAGGACGAATCGACAAAAGTGTCCATCGTGTCGGTATCGCGCCGAGCAGCCTTTCCGCACGATGGGCAATCAACATGTTTCCAGGTCGGATGATGATCCAGCGGGTTTCCCGGCTTGTCGAAGGTGACGTCGTCGGGTAACAGGACCGGCAACTCCTCACGTGGCACAGGCACGATACCGCAATTGTCGCAGTGAATCACCGGGATCGGACACCCCCAGTAACGCTGCCGCGAAATCAACCAGTCGCGCAGGCGGAACTGGATCGTCCCGTCGCCACTACCGTCCGCTTCCAGCCGGCTGATGATCGCTCGCTTGGCGGCGGGGACATCAAGACCATTCAGGAAATCGGAGTTGATGATTGCCGTGCCGGCGTCACTCCTGACGAAGGCCTCTTCGCTGATCTCGATCGGCCGAACCTCGCCATCGACAACCGGCGCGACGACCGGGATGACAGGCAGTTCATACTTGTGCGCGAATTCCAGGTCGCGCTGATCATGACCCGGACAGCCGAAGATGGCGCCGGACCCGTACTCCATCAGAACGAAGTTGGCGACATAGACGGGCAGCTTTTTGCCCCTGACAAGGGGGTGCTCGACCTTGATGCTGGTTCGATGACCCTTTTTCTCGGCCGCCTCGATGGCGGCCTCGCTGGTGCCGATCCGCATGCATTCGGCCCTGAACTCCCGCAGCGCCGGATCATCTTTCGCCAGCTGCTCGCTCAACGGATGGTTCGGGGCCAGGGCGCAAAAGGATGCGCCGTACAGCGTGTCCGGGCGAGTGGTGAACACCTCCAGGGTCTCGCCATCGCGTCCGACAATCGGAAACCGGATCCGCGCGCCCTCCGACCTGCCGATCCAGTTCTCCTGCATGGTGCGGACTTTTTCCGGCCAGCGATCCATGGTCTGCAGGGATTTCAGCAATTCGTCGGCATACTTCGTGATGCGCAAGAACCACTGGGACAACTGACGCCGCTCCACCGCCGCGCCTGATCGCCAGCCCTTGCCGTCGATCACTTGTTCGTTGGCCAGTACGGTCTGGTCCTTCGGATCCCAGTTGACCCAGAATTCCTTGCGGTAGGCCAGATCGCCGGCAAGGAAATCCAGAAACATGCTCTGCTGATGGACGTAGTATCCCGGATGACAGGACGCGATTTCCCGGTCCCAGTTCAGCGAGAAGCCCATCATCTTCAGCTGATGCCGCATCGTCGCGATATTGTCGTAGGTCCATTCGCCCGGGTGGATGCCTCGCTCCATCGCCGCGTTTTCGGCCGGCAGGCCGAACGCATCCCAGCCCATCGGATGGATCACGTTGAAGCCCCGGGCTCGACGATAACGCGCCACCGCGTCGCCCAGCGTATAGTTGCGCACATGCCCCATGTGGATTTTTCCAGACGGGTACGGGAACATCTCCAGCACATAGTACTTCGGTCGGGAAGGGTCGGCCTCTGCCGTGAAGCAGCCGGCATCTTCCCAGGCTTTCTGCCATTTTGGCTCAGCGTTTCGGAAGTTGTATCGCGCCAACACTGGCGAAACCCCGCTAGTCGTTCATTCGTGCACGCCCATCGGCGGAATACCATTCTGGACGATCGGTTTCGTACATTCAGATCAGGTCTTGGTTTCGGCGGCGCGAAGTTGCGCCGCCTTCATGATCTGCGCATGGAGCGCGTCGACAGTGGAGGCACTGACCGCGCCTCGGCGCCATACTCCGCCGCGTCGCACCTGTTTCGTGATCAGGATTCTCAGGTTTGATTCGACCAGTTTTGGCCCCAGGATGCTGATGATCAGCCTGAGTCGTTCCCCGGGCGCAGTCTTGGGCGAATACCAGGCGGTCGCTATCAGGCCGCCAAACGGGTCGGACATGGTCTTCCGGACGAATTGCACACGCTCACTGGCCGCCGCCCACAAATCTGGATTTGGCCGCGTGGCGCGGGCGCGTTCGTAGCGGCGGCTGACATCCACTGCGACTTGTGGCCCTTCTTCCTTCCGCGCACATCCGGTCGTCATCGCCGCCGCGATCAGAACGATCACTGCCGCAACGGGGATTCGCATACGCGGCATGTTAACGATTGCGGTGCCTTGTGCACTCATGGTGCTCTCGCTTCCATTCGATTGACCGGTTGTGCGCATGGCAGTCATCAATTTCCAAGGGTCTACAGCACAATATTTGAGATCTCTGATATCGGCAAAGTGACCCCTGATTTCCGGCCAAGGCTTTACCTGACTTGAGAAAGTGCGCACGCCGCGGGTGAAATAGGCACTATTGCCAGCGAGCATTCCATCACCTCGCAGGTGCGCCATGAACACATTACTTCCCCGTCCTCCCAAAGTCGAGATCGACTTCACCGACGCGCAGCTTGCCGGCTACGGCGGCTGGTCGGTGCTGGGCCAGATGGCGGACCGGCTTGATCTGCCGCGGGCGCTGTCTTCGGTATCGGTCAAGCAGCGCGCGAGCAGCACCGCGACGTGGGTGGCGCCGTGCCTGCCCGAGGGCACCGCGGTGTGGCTGCGCGCGGACAACGCCT